>JBKQUS010000095.1:0-20171 GCA_052325505.1 Limisphaerales bacterium | reverse complement strand
AAGTCTTTTATAACCGACAACGGCTCCACAGCGCTCTCGGTTACAAATCTCCTGTGGAATTTGAAGAACTATTAACCTATAAATGAACAGTTTTATCGAGTGTCCACTTTTTCGGGGGAAGTACATTTTTCTCAATGGGACTTTGATTCGTCCATTCCGCTACGACTTCCTTCTTGCGCAAAGCGCGCCGCTCCAAGCACAATTCAGGGCTATTGTTGAATGAATAACATGAAGATCTTGATCACAGGCAACCTGGGCTATATCGGGCCAAACGTCATCCGCCAACTGCGCCAGAGCCGGCCCGACGCCGAGTTGATCGGCTACGACACCGCCTTTTTCGCCAACGCCGTCACCACCGTTGACCCTTTGCCGGAGCGCGAGTTGAAGGCCCAGTATTTTGGCGACGTCCGCGCCATTCCGGATTCTGTTTTCGCGGGCGTGGACGCTGTCATCCACCTCGCCGCCGTCTCCAACGACCCCATGGGCAAGGCCTTTGAAGACGTCACCATGCAGGTCAACCATCTCGCCAGTGTCGCCGTCGCCCAAAAGGCCAAGAAGGCCGGCGCCAAGGCGTTCGTGTACGCCTCCAGTTGCAGTGTCTATGGCTTCGCGGAGGACGATGCCCGAACCGAGACATCCAGCCTCAACCCGCTGACCGCCTACGCCCGGTCCAAAGTGGCAACGGAAAACGACCTCAAAAGCCTGGCTGGCAAGGATTACACCGTCTCCTGCCTGCGCTTTTCCACCGCTTGCGGCATGAGTCCGCGCCTGCGCCTGGATCTCGTCCTGAATGATTTTGTCGCCAGCGCCATTGCCCTCAAAAAAATCAACATTCTCAGCGACGGCACACCGTGGCGGCCCCTCATCAACACCAAAGACATGGCCCGCGCCATGGACTGGGCCATTGGCCGCGACGCCGCCAACGGCGGTCCGTTCCTCATCGTCAACGTCGGGACGGATTCCTGGAATTACCAGGTCAAGGACCTCGCCCTGGCCGTCCAGCGCGCCATGCCCGGCGTGGAAGTTTCCATCAATAAAAATGCCGCGCCCGACAAACGCTCCTACCGGGTGGATTTCTCCCTTTTTCGAAAGCTGGCACCCCAATACCAGCCCATCCACGACCTTGCCGGCACCGTCCAGGAACTCAAGACCGGCCTCGAGGCCATCGGTTTCGCCGACGCCAATTTCCGCGAATCCCGCCTCATCCGACTCAAAATGTTGAACAACCTCAAGACGGCCGGTTATATTGGGGATGATTTGCATTGGAAGTAGTTTCTATGCCTATCCGGTTGCATGACAATTCGGAGTTTTCTCTCTCGCCCCGCGTAGCGGGGAGAGAGTCGGAGAGAGGGGTTTTTGACAACAAGCCGGATAGGCCTGGTAGTTTCCAGAGCGTGCTGCCATGACACAAATCCTTGCCGCCGATCTTGACCATGTCCTCGGGCACATGCGCCCGTTGCAGAAGGAACTGCAGGGGGCGCGGCTGTTCATCACCGGCGGCACCGGGTTCATCGGCTGCTGGCTGCTGGAGAGCCTGGCCTGGGCCAACGACCGCCTGGGCTTGGGCGCGGAAGCATTGGTTTTGACAAGGAACTTCGAGGCCTTTGCCCGCAAAGCGCCTCATCTGGCCCGCCGCCCGGACATCCGTTTCCAGACCGGGGACGTGCGCGACTTCGCCTTCCCCGCCGGCCGGTTTTCGCACGTCATCCACGCCGCCACCGAGGCCAGCGCCAAACTCAACAACGAGCAGCCCGGGGTCATGCTCGACACCATCGTGGCCGGGACGCGGCGCGCGCTGGATTTTTCGGCGCAATGCGGCGCGAAACAATTCTTGTTGACAAGCTCCGGTGCCGTCTATGGCCGGCAACCCCCCACCCTCACCCACGTGCCGGAGGACTACGCCGGCGGTCCGGATGTCTCCGATCCATACAACGCCTACGCCGAGGGGAAAAGGATGAGCGAACTGATGTGCGCCATTGCCGCGCGCCAGCACGGCCTTGAGGTGAAGGTGGCGCGCATTTACGCCCTGGTCGGTCCCTACCTGCCCTTGGACATCCATTTTGCCATGGGGAATTTCATTCGCGACGCGCTGGCCGGCGGCCCCATTAAAGTCAACGGCGACGGCACCCCCTATCGCTCCTACCTCTACGCGGCCGACCTGGCAATCTGGCTGTGGACCATTCTGGTGCGGGGCGCGAGCAACCGTCCCTACAACGTCGGTTCGCGCCACGAATTAACCATCGCGCAGACAGCCGAGGCCGTCAGCCGCGCCCTCCCCGGCCATGTGCCGGTGGTCATAGCGCAAAAGCCCGTGCCCGGCCAGCCCGCCGCCCGGCTCGTTCCCGATACGTCGCGCGCGGAGAAGGAATTGGGCTTGCGCGTATGGGTGCCCTTGGACGAAGGCATCCGCCGCACTGCGCAATGGAGCCAAAATAAGATTTGAAAACCGAACCGGGCCGGACTATCAAAGCCGGCCCTTGAAAACACACCGATGAAACGATTAGCCGATTACGTATTTGATTACTTGGCGGACACCGGGGCCACGCATGTCTTCTTGATGACGGGCGGGCATGCCATGTTTCTGAACGACGCCCTGGCGCGCTGTTCGCGCCTCAAGTATGTCTGCTGCCACCACGAACAGGCCTGCGCCATGGCCGCCGAGGGTTATGCCCGGGTGGCGCACAAGCCGGCCATTGTCCACATCACCGCCGGCCCCGGCGCCATCAACACTTTGAACGGCGTTTTCGGAGCCTATACAGATTCGGTCCCGATGATCGTCATCTCTGGCCAGGGCAAGCGCGAGACGCTCGTTTCGACTTACAACACGCCGCAGTTGCGCCAGCTCGGCGATCAGGAGTTGGACATCGCCCCCATGGTCAAAGGCATCACCAAATACGCCGTATCCGTGCGCGATCCTCTGACCATCCGCTACCACCTGGAGCGCGCCGCGCATCTCGCCGTCAGCGGCCGGCCCGGTCCGACCTGGCTGGAAATCCCGGTGGACGTGCAGGCCACACAGATCGACCCCGCCGCCCAAAAGGGCTATGACCCCGCCGAGGATCCCGTGCCGGCGGACGCCGCCTTGCTGCGCCGCCAGTGCGCGGAAGTCGCGCAACGCCTCGCCAAGGCGGAAAGGCCCGTCGTCTTGATCGGATCGGGTTTGCATATCAGTGGAGCTTACAAGGAATTCGACGCCGTGATCCGGCGATTGCAGATACCGGTCGTCTCAGCATGGACGGCGATAGACGCGCTTGACGCCGAGGATCCTCTCTATTGTGGCCGCGCGGGCACGATTGGCGACAGGGGCGGGAATTTTTCCGTGCAGAATTCCGATTTGGTAATCGTGCTCGGTTGCCGGCTGGCCATCCGCCAGGTGAGCTACAACTGGCAGTCCTTTGCCCGGCACGCTTTCAAGGTGCAGGTGGATATTGACCGGGCCGAGCTGGAAAAGCCGGCGATGATCCGGCCCGATCTGGGCATTCAAGCCGACCTGAAGGATTTTCTGCGGAGCCTGCTGGCGGAGTTGCCGGAAAAGAGCGCGCCCAGCCGCGCCGAATGGCTGCAATGGTGCAAAACCCGCGTGGCCAAGTATCCCATCGTTCTGCCCCGCCACCGCGATACATCCAAGCCGATCAATCCCTATCATTTCATCGAAGAGCTTTTCAAACTGCTCGGCGAAAACGAGGTCGTGGTCTGCGGCAACGCCACCGCTTCGGTCGTGACGTTCCAAGCGGCGCGCATCAAGCGCGGCCAGCGGGTCTTTGCCAACGCCGGCTCGGCCTCCATGGGTTATGATTTGCCGGCCGCAATCGGGGCCGCAATCGCCCGGCCCGGCCAGCGCATCATCTGCCTGGGCGGCGAAGGCAGCATGATGCTCAACCTGCAGGAGCTTCAGACCGTCGCGCATCACAAACTGCCGGTCAAAGTCATCATCCTCAACAACGACGGTTACCTGTCGCAGCGCACCACGCAATCGAGCTTTTTCAACGGGCTGCTCATCGGCGAGGGGCCGCAGTCGGGTGTCAGTTTTCCGGACATGGTGAAAATCGGGGAGGCCTTCGGTCTGCCGTCCGTCCGGCTGGAGAACCCGGCTTTCCAGGCGGCCCTCGCGCAATTCCTGGACGCGCCCGGCCCCGGGCTGGCCAATGTAATACTTGACAGAGACCAGTTGTTCGAGCCGAAACTCAGTTCGCGCCGCCTGACCGACGGCCGCATGGTCTCGGCCAAGCTCGAAGACATGTCGCCTTTCCTGGACCGGGAGGAATTGAAAACGAACCTGCTCTACAAGGAGGATATTCTATCCTGCCAGGACACCTGACCGATGTCTGGCCGGCGCCAGCCCGCTTGTGAAACTGGATTTCAGACCGTTTGACCTGCACCTGAGCCATACCTGGACCATCGCCGCCAGCGCCGGGACCGGCGGCGCTGATGTCGAGCAAGTCGTGCTGGCGCGGCTGGCGGACGGGGACGTGGTTGGCCTGGGCGAAGCCCCCTGCTCGCCCCGTTATTCCGAAACGGTGGCTTCGATCTCGAGCTTCCTGCGGCGGATCGATCCGGCGAAACTTTCCTTCGATGACATTCCGGGCAGCATGGCCTGGCTGGAGAAACTTGCGCCGCTGAATCATTCCGCCAAATGCGCCGTTAACGTGGCCTTGCTCGACGGCGCGGCGCGAAAGGCGGGCAAACCCATTTATGACTGGCTGGGCCTTGGTTTCTCAGAGAGGAAGCATCTCACCTCGTTCAGCATCGGCATTGATCGCGCCGAGGTGATTCGCCGGAAGACCATCGAAGCCGTGCCTTACCCGATTCTCAAACTCAAGGTGGGCGTGCCGGGTGACCGCGAGAACCTGGCCGCATTGCGCCAAGCCGCGCCGGATAAAACGCTGCGAGTCGATGCCAACGAAGGTTGGACGACCAAAGAGGAGGCCCTGCGAAACATCGAGTGGCTCGCCAGGGATTCGCATATCGAATTCATCGAGCAACCCATGCCGGCCGGCACGCCGGACACGGATTTGGCATGGTTGAAAAACCGTTCGCCACTGCCGATCTTCGGCGATGAATCGTATCACCGCGCCGGCGATGCCGTCCGATGCGCCGAGTGTTACCACGGGGTCAACGTCAAGCTCCTGAAAACCGGCGGCATCAGCGCGGCTGTCGATGCGCTGCGGGCGGCCCGCAACGCCGGCCTGAAAACGATGATCGGCTGCATGATCGAAACCAGCGTCCTCATCAGCGCCGCCGCGCATCTGGCAACGCTTGCCGATTATCTCGATATCGACGGCAATCTGCTGGTGAGCAACGATCCCTACCTGGGCGCGACGGCTGAAAAAGGAATTGTGTCCTTTGCGCGGGCGCCCGAGCCGTTCGGTCTGCGTGTCAAACCAAGGAACAGCGATCCCTTTGGGTAATTATCCCAGAGTGGGATTCTCCAGCCGGGCGATGCGTTCGTCCAAGGGAGGATGATCGGCGAAAAGCAGGCCCAGAATGCCGGCGGTCTTGCCGGAAATTTTCAGCGCCTGAAAAGCCGGCTGTTGCTGTCCGGCTTGGTCCGCCCCGGCTTCATGGATGGCTTTGAGCGCGCGCAGGGCTGAAATCATGTGGTCCCGGCCCGCCAGACGCGCTCCGCCTGCGTCGGCCCGAAATTCACGCCAGCGCGAGAACCAATTAACCACGATGGAACCCAGAACAATGAACACGGTCTGGAAAAGACTGATGAGTATCCATTCCATGAAAAAACTACCGCCGCGATTGTCGTTGCGGGATGAACCTCGCGAGAGGGCGAAGGCCAGGACGCGCGCGAGGAACATGGCAAAGGCATTCACCACCCCTTGGATCAAAGTCATCGTCACCATGTCCCCATTGGCCACGTGGGTGATTTCGTGACCCAGAACGCCTTCGATTTCCGGTTGCCGCATGTGATGCAGAAGGCCCGACGAAACCGCCACCAGCGCTCGCGACCGCGTTGGCCCGGTGGCAAACGCATTGATCTCCGGCGAATCATAAATCCCGACTTCGGGCATGGCGGGAAGTCCGGCGGCGCGGGCCAAATGATGGACGGTTTCGACGAGCCGCTGTCCATCCGGATCCGAGGTGTTGGGATCAATGACCTGAACGCCCATCATCACCTTGGCCATCCAGCGGGAGAGCGCCAGTGAAATGAATGCGCCGCCCATGCCCCAAACGAAACAAAACAGAAATAGATTATCGTATCCAAACTGCGAGGCCCGTCGGCCAAGGAGCAGGCTGGCGATAATGCCCAAGGTCAACATGACCAGCACGTTGACCACTATCAAGAGTGTGATCCTTTTGGCAACTTGCACAAATTTCATAATCGTGTCCTTTTTCTACCGAGGATTAGACTCGGAGTCCGCCCGAATGTTCATCCCGGAGGAATTTGGCGGATTTTTGAAAAAAACGCAACTGCAACGCCGTTACAAATCAGGCGTTGGTTTGGAATCGACAGCCAGTCAGGCAGATGATAACGAATTTCCCCTTTATGACAAAGCCCATCCAACGTCTCTTGCTCTGTGTCGCCCTGATTCCAGGCTGGTGCGCGGCCCAGGACAAAGCCGGGCAGGAATCCGCTCCGCCAGTCTTTCTCACCTGCCGCGCCTCAAACTACAACGCCGGGGATTTCCAGCGCGTGGCTGGGAAAATGGATGCGGTGCTGCAACGCATTCCAGCTTCCGACCCCCGGTTTCTTTATCAAGGGCGTTTTGACTTTGCCCATCCGACGGGGCCGGTGGTGGCCTGGCAGGCCAGCCGCATCCGCATTGATTTTGAAGGAGACAGGCTTGTCCTGTCCTTCGACCGCCTGGGCGGGCAGAGCTTTTTTGATGTGCAGGTGGATGATGAGGTATGGATCCTGGCGCTGCAGCGTGGCGGCCGGCAACGCCTCGCTTTGCAGCACACCCTTTCGCCCGGACGCCATCATCTAACGCTTTTCAAGCGCAGCGAGGCGAGCGCCGGAACCGTCCGGTTCGAAGGCATCGAGTTGGCCCCCGGCGCCAAAGCTTGGGCGCCCGCGCCGGTCACTTGGCCGCTGGCCATGGAGTTTTACGGCGACTCCATCACCGTCGGCGCCTGCGACGAGGACGGAGCCACTGACCAATGGACCAATCGCCTCACCCATAATTGCGCCTTGAATTACGCCGCCTTGACCGCAGCAGCCTTTTCAGCCGATTACCGCAACATCTCCGTCAGCGGCATGGGCATCGACACGGGATACGTCAAAGTCCGGGCCGCTCAAGTGTGGAATCGCACTGACGCGAAAGCCGGCGCCCCGCCCGCCGATCTCAAGGCGTGGCAACCGGATTTGGTTTTTGTCAATTACGGTGAAAACGACGACTCGTTCACCACATCCCGCCGGCTCGACTTCCCCAAGACGTTTGCCGACGATTACGTGGCTCTGGTCCAAAATATTCGCCGGGCCTATCCCAACGCCCGAATCGTCTTGTTGCGCGGCGGCATGTTTGGCGGCGCGCAAAGTGTCCGCTTGCGCATTCCGTGGGAGAAGGCCGTGGCGCGCCTCGAAGCCGGGGATAAAAATGTCAGCGACTTCGTTTTCACACATTGGAGCGCGCTCCATCCCCGAGTTCCGGACGACCGCGCAATGGCAGACGAACTCATCCGCTGGCTGAAAACCCGGGATTTTATGCAGCCCTGGGAGAAGAAGCATTGACAACTCAGACTTCCAGGACCTTCTCGAACTTGGTCAGGTTGCGCGCGCCATTGGGGGTGACGGTGACAACGTCCTCCAGGCGGACTCCGCCCAATTCCGGATAATATAGACCCGGTTCCACCGTCACAACGTGGCCGGGCTTGAGAACGTCCCCGGAATTGAGGCTGATGCGGGGAGCTTCATGGATTTCCATGCCCACACCGTGCCCGGTGCCATGAAAGAAACCCTGCATGTGGCCGTTCTTCCTGCCGGTCTTGTAGCCTTCACTCTCGAAAAAAGATTGAATGGTCTGGTGAATGTCGGCCCCGCGCGCCTCACAATGTATTTTCTCGAAGGCCATTTCCTGGCTGCGCGCCACCGTGTCGTACAAGCGGCGGACGGCTTCGCTGGCCCGGCCCCGCACGACCGTTCGCGTAATATCGCCAAAGTAACCGGTCTTTTGCGAGCGCGGAAAGACGTCGATGATAATGGGCTCTTGGGCGCGCAAGGGGCCGTGCCCCTGCTCATGCGGATCGCATCCCTGGCGCCCGCCCGCGACAATGGTGTGGCTGGCCAGGCCGCCCACCTGGAGGATCGCGATGTCAATAATAGAGCGCAGCTTCTCAGACGTCAGCGGCGCGCCGTGATAGGTCAGCTTCCGGTCGCGTCCCACCTTGGCCGTTTTCAAGGCGAAGATCCCCTCGGCCAGCCCGACTTCGGCCATGATGAGGGCAGCGCTGATTTTTTTGATTTCATCGGCCCGCTTGAATTCCCGTTGCGGAAAAATGCCGCCTTTTTTGACCCGGAGCTTGATCTTGAAAGCGCGCAATTCACGAGCCAGGCCGTGGGGAAAATTGGCAGGAACAAAGATTTTCCGCAGCCGGCGTTCGCGCATCAGCAAACTGATCACGGCCGCCAGGGTGGGGCGCTTGACCCGGCGGCGCAGCTTCTCGATGCATTGGTTGTAGGAAAGGACGCGGCAATGGCGGGCCATTTTTTTCGCCCGGTCAATTTCCAGGTCGTTCAACACCACGTGGCACTGGCCGTCGCAACGAAAATAGATGAACGGATCCGGCACGAACATGCCGACGGCGTAGAGCATGTTCGCGTCGTGCTCGCTGTCGGCGACGATCAAAATGTTTTCAGATTTGCTCATGTCTTATGAGACGGCGCAACCGGTGCCAGTTTGGAGGAATTGTATTTTGGTTTGGCGAATCACATGTTGCTCGGGTGAGATCAAAACAATTTTCGCGCGAAGATGCAACATCATTCCGGCGCACCGATGCCACAACCGGTTCCCTCAATGCAGGACGGCCGTGGGCAGGATGTAATAAGGGCGGCCAGCCTCCAGTTGCGGCGGGGCCAGGCCCAGATCAACCTTGAGCGCGGGGACTTCGGTCCTGCCAAACAGATGCGTCAGGACCGACTGAAAATCGACAATGACGCGGTACCCCACCAAGGACGCGCTGGAAATGCCGGCCAGTGTTTCGGCGCGCTTGACGGCGGAGTCGAAATCGCCCAGTTCATCGACAAAACCCAGTGCCAGGGCGCGCTGGCCGGACAGGACGCGGCCATCGGCGTAATCCTCCCAATCCTTCGCCAGGGCCTTGCCCTGGCCGCCGTTCTCTTTGGCCGCATCAGTCCGTCCGGTTCTGACCACCGTCTTGAATTTGTTGTAGGTTTCGTCAATCAGCGACTGCACCATCCGGTCCTCTTCCTGGCGGTTTCTTTGTTCCTCGGGCGAAAGCTTGTCCGTGTCAGGCTCGCGTTCGCCGCTCAACATGTCCTTGAAACGCCCGCTCTTGAAGACATGCGGACGGATGCCGACCTTGTCCATTAATCCGCGGTAATTCCAGGTGTCGATGATCACACCGATGCTGCCCGTGAGGGTCAGGTCATTGGCCACGATCCAGCGGCAGGGCGCGGAAATGTAATAGCCCCCGGAAGCCGCCAAGGCGCCCATCGAGGCCACCACCGGCTTGCGCGCCTCGTCCTGGAACTTTTTGATCGCCTTGTTGATCTCGTCCGAGGCCAGGACTTCGCCGCCCGGCGAATCGACCTTGAGAATGACCGCCTTGACATCCTTGTCGCGTTCGGCCGTCTTCAATTGTTCCGATACGAAATCCACAAGGGTCATACTCGAACGATCCACGTCCCGGTCCGTGATGATGCCATCCACGGTGATGACGGCGATTTTGTTGTCGCCATTGGTCTGTTCCAGCACCACTTCCTCCAAAGTGCGGGTCCGATCGGCGAAGGCGCGGCTGCGGGGCGCGACGGCATGGGAAAACGTCAGCACCCGGCTGAAAACACTCAGGCAAAGCAGCGCCAAAAACACGATGGCAAGAATTTTCCAGACAGCACTGGAACCCTGGCGTCTGGCCGGCGGGGAATAAATGATCGGTGGTGGAACCAACGGAGGCGGCGGCGCGGCTGGCGGTGGCGGCTGTTGCGGTGGCGGTTGGTCATCCATAACGGCGGCAAATTAGCGCAGGACCCTGCAACGGGCAAATCTCAAATTTGGAATTTCAAATTTCATATGCGCAGCCTGTGTTCCCTTTAGTTTCGCGCCGTTCCCGCCGATGGTAAAAAGGACTCATCCTACGAAAGGTGTGAGCATATACAGGCATCCGTTTTGGTCGCAGTCCCCGTTCCGCTGGGGCGTTCTAGCGGTGTGCCTTGCCGCGTCGCACTGCCTGGCCCTGGACCCTGGAAAGAGCATTTTCCAATACACTTGCAGGACCTGGACCCGCCAGAACGGCCTTCCCGCGGGCGGGGTCAAGGCCATCGCCCAAACTGCCGACGGCTACCTGTGGCTTGGAACCGCCACGGGCCTTGTCTCCTTCGACGGCATTGAATTCAAATCGCGCGACCTGAGCCATCTGCAAAGCCGAATTGTCACCAGCCTGGCCAGTTCCAGCGATGGCGGCCTCTGGCTGGGCCTGGAGCAAGGTTCCTTCGCTTACTTCGACGGACAAAATGTCACACCCCGAGGCAGTGAGGCTTTGGGTGGCGTCAATCTCCGCATTCAGTCCATTATGGAAACACCCGACCATGCGGTCTGGCTAGGGGCGCAGACTCAATTGGCCACACTCTCGAAGGAGCATCTTTTCAAAACTCTCGGGCAGTTCGACACCACTGCGCTCATGCGGGATTCCAAGGGTCGCATCTGGATCGGGACGGCACATCGCGGCCTTTACTTGTGGGAAAACGGAACGCTCACCCAGTTCCCAGGCCACGCCGTCGATAACGAGGAAATTCGCGCCCTGGCGTTGGACAGGAACGGGTCGATCTGGATCGGCACCGACTGGGGGCCAGTGTGCTACGATTCAAATTACGTGAGACAAAGCTTTCCGTCCCCATGGTACCCGACCCGCGCCCTTCTCGTCGATCACGAGGGCACGCTATGGATGGGAACCACTGGTTCCGGCCTGATCAAATACCAAAACGGGACCACCACGGCGTTCCGCAAACAGGACGGCTTGGCCGACGACAAAGTTGCCGCGCTGGCCGAGGACCAGGAGGGCAATCTCTGGGTCGGCACACAGGACGGTCTCAGCCAGTTCACGGATGTTAAAATCCCCACCTTCACCAAAACCGAGGGAATTCCTGCTGAAGTCATTGTGGATGTCTCTGCCTCCCGCCGGGGGGGCCTGTGGCTGGCCACCGGCCAGGGCTTTGCTTATTTCGACGGCAAAGGTTCCAGCACCACAACTCTCTTGGGGCTGACCAACGAATACGTCAACAGAATCTTCGAAGCACATAATGGGGATGTTTATCTGGTCAACGGCTACAAGGAGATTGAGGTTATCCGCAGCGGCAAAGCGCTGGCCCGCTATCCCAACAGCGACTGGCCCACCTGTTTTGGCGCGGACGACACCGGCGTCGTGGTGGGCATTGCCAAAAACCTTTTCCGCGTCGGCACAAATTACTTCTCGCCTTTCCAATTTGCCGGCGGCCGGGGACCCGAGTTCGGCTGGATTTTCAACATGGCCTCCGGCCGCGATGGCTGCCTCTGGCTGGCCACGGGCGCCGGCATTTGCCGCATCAAGGATGGCGTGTCACGACTATGGACCAGCACGGATGGCCTTCCCGAGAATACAGTCACCTGCGTCTGCGAAGACAACGAGGGAGTTGTCTGGGCTGGTTTGAGCAAAGGCATCGCCCGGCTCAAAGATGGAAAAATCGCCAGCGTCAGCCGCAAGCAAGGTTTGTTCGACGAAATCATCCACTCCATTCTCCCGGACGATCTCGGCCATATCTGGGTCGATTCCAGCCGCGGCTTTTTCAGCTTTGCCACCCGGGATTTCGAGGACTTCGCCAGCGGTAAAGCCGATCGTCTCGTTTGCGCCGACTACACCGGACTGGGCGGGGTCAAAAGTTCGGAGAGGTTGTATCAAAAAGACGCCGGCTGCCGGACGCTGGACGGCCGCATCTGGTTTCCCACCTCCGACGGCGTAGTCATGATTGATCCTGACCGCATCAATAGCACCCGGGCCGTTCCTCCGCGCATTTATATCCAAAGCACCCGCGCCAACGGACAGGAATTCAAACCCGGCGAGACAAGAGCGCGTCCCGGCAAAGGCGACCTTGAATTCCAATACGCCGGCCTGAGCTACATCGCCCCTCAGCAAATCCGCTACCGCTATATGCTGCAAGGGTACGACAAGGAATGGGTCGGGGCCGGCCTGCGCCGTTCAGCGTTTTACACCAACCTGAAACCGGGGCGGTATCGATTCCTCGTCCAGGCCTGCAGCGAGGACGGCGTCTGGAGTCCCGCGGCTGCGTCGGTCGATGTCGAATTACTTCCCCACTTCTACCAGACGGGATGGTTCATTTTTCTGGGCGTTGCCGCCTTCCTCGCCATCCTTTTCGGACTTTACACCTGGCGGCTCAAACACCTTACCAACAAACAAAAACAGTTGCAAAAATCGCGCGACCTGCTCGAGCTGAAGGTCGCGGAACGCACGCGCGAACTCCGCAAGGAGATCGAACAGCGTAAACGCGTCCAGGCGGAAATCGACATCGTCAACCGCGAACTCGTCGATGCCTCCCGCCGCGCCGGCCAGGCCGAAGTGGCCACCAGCGTTTTGCACAACGTCGGCAACGTGCTCAACAGCGTCAACACTTCCGCCGGTGTCGTGACCGGGCTGATGCGTGGCATTCCCGGCGATGGGATCAGCAAGTTCGCGGCCCTCCTTGAGGAGCATCGCGACGGCCTGGTCGAATTCCTCAGCCGGGACAACCACGCGGCCAGCGCCATTAACTATCTCAGGAGCCTTGACAAGCATCTCGCGGCCCAGCAGGCCACCATCCTGTCCGAACTGCAGGGTCTGAGCCAGAACATCGAACACATCAATCAAATCGTCGCCATGCAGCAGAGCTATGCCTCGGTTTCTTGTGCCGTGGAGTTTCAATCCCTGACCGCGCTGGTGGAGGACGCACTTCGCCTGCACGCTGCCGGCTTCGAACGCCACAACGTCCGGGTCGTCCGCGAATACGAGGAGATGCCAGACATCCTTATTGACAAACACAAGGTCCTGCAAATCCTCGTCAACCTGATCAGCAACGCCAAGCACGCCCTGTGCGATGAGTCCGTGCCGCACCGTCTCCTCACCGTCCGCATTCATCGGAACGGCTGCGACTTTATGCATGTCTCCGTCTCCGACTCAGGTGTGGGGATCGATGCGGCGAACCTGACGCGAATCTTCGCGCACGGCTTCACGACCTGCAAAGACGGGCACGGCTTCGGCCTGCACAGCGGCGCGCTGTCCGCCAGGGAAATGGGCGGCTCCCTTCGCGCCGAGAGCAAGGGCTTGGGCAAAGGCGCCACCTTCACCCTCAAACTCCCGCTGCACCCCGCCGAAACCGCCGTCGCCGCGGAAATGCCGGGGTAACGGTCTTGTGGCCGCCGCCCGCCGCGATGAGTTGACCGACGCTCACGCGCGGGTCATGGAAAGCGCGGAGCGGGAATTATTCGCGCGCCCCATCGCGCAGGCCGGGGGCAATCAGGCCAAAGCGGCCCGCTGGCTGGGCGTGACCCGCGTCACCATGAAAGCCAAGCTCGTCCAATTCGGCCTCGTTCCAAGTGAGAAGGAGGAAGGAAGAATGAAGAGTCATGAAGGATGAACCAATTCTTCACTTCTTAATTCTTACTTGACAACACTTGGTTCGATATGCACGAGCACGTCGTACACGGACGGCACGACGGCGCGGACTTTGTCCTTCACGTTGTGGGCGATCTGGTGGCCCTGTTGCACGGTGATGCGGGGATCGACTTCGACGTGCATATCGACAAAGTGCTGAAACCCCATTTTGCGCACGATGCACTTTTCCACCGCGTTGACGCCCGGAACTGCGCCGGCGGCGGATCGGATCTTCGAGACCAGGGCGCCATCGGGCGCGGCGTCCATTAACTCCTGCAAAGCCGGGCGCAGCAACCGCCAGCCGTTCCAAGCGATGATGGCCCCGGCGATAATGGCCGCGCCGTCGTCGGCGAAGGCCAGGCGCGGGCCGCCGAATAAAGCCAACGTGATGCCAAGACCCGCCGCCAGTGAAGTGATAGCATCAGTGCGGTGATGCCAGGCATCGGAAAGCAGCGCAATACTCTGCAACTTGCCCGCTTCGCGCGACACGAAACGGAACAGAGCTTCCTTGACCACGACGACGGCAATCAAGATGCCAAGAGTGAACGCCCGCGGCGTTTCCCGGTGTTCGAATAGGCCCTGCGTCGACTTGGTCATGATGCCGACGGCCGCCAGCAACAGCATGATCGCGACCGAGGCTGCCGCCAGAGGTTCCGCTTTGCCGTGGCCGTAGGGATGGTCGGGATCGGCCGGCTCTGCCGCCACGACCAATCCGCGCCACATGATGATGGAGCTGAAAATATCCGCCGTCGATTCCACCGCATCGGCGGTCAGGGCATGGGAATGGCCGAGGATGCCGGCGGCGAATTTTGACGCAGTCAGGACGGCGTTCACGGCCATGCCCAGGAAGGTGGCCTTCAGACTGCGATCCAGTCGGTTCATTGGCACGCCGCATTAGAACAGCGCGCAGGAAGAGATTCAACCAGCAAGTGTTTGCCGGCCTGCCTTTGCAGCATCGAAGGAGGAGCGGTTTTCCTCCGGGTGATTACGGGGATGCCAAGTTGCATGCCGATTTGCCCCAGAAGCCAGAGAAACCCTTGAAAATCAATAGCCCCACGCCAAACTTTTACCATCATGGGATGGCTGCGAATTGTCCCTTTACTTCAATTTCTCAACGGTGCCATCCGTTTTCAAGTGTAATCTAACGGCAGGAAATTCAATGAGATGCGCAATCTCAGTTTGTGAGTCCACTTTGTATATTAAAGGAGCCAGCGAAAGAATTATGTCGTTTGTTAAGGGAACGCCAAAGAGCTTCGCCAGGTGAAAAGTCGTGGTTGGATACCTTTTGCCAGAGGTCACACCTTTGAGATTTGTTCTCCACCATTGCAAGCCTTGCCTGGAGCGCTCGACGCCATGCATCACATTTGAAACTGTATTTTCGGTAGGCAGCGTTAAGGCCGCTAAAGCCGAGCGGTCTATCATAGGCATCTCAACACCATTGGTATTCCACCCTCTGATCTTTGCACCAACCCGATTTGTAATCCTAAGCCAGGTACTACGAGAGAAATTCTGCTTGGCCAATAAATCAATCTCGATAAACCAATCACCACCGCCACCGTTCAATTCTATGATTGGCTGCAGACCATTGGATGCTGGGCCAGATATGCTTGTCTGCGCGACGGACTTTTGGAAAATGATGAGGCCGATGCAGATGAAAATTAAAATACGATTCATAAGATAAGTCAATTGGATGTATTTTGCATTACTTGAAACCATTGCGGAAAATCATCACTGCTATCAAAATTCGAAGGCCAAGCGACACCGCCGGATGGCGTTGACCATTGCCCATTCGACCAAGTGGTCAAGCCCGACCATGACCAGGCTGCTTTGCCGAGGGTAACATAGATATTAGTGTTTGCGTTCCTGGAACCTGGGCGAAAAGCTACATAATCTACAAACTGATCTGAAACGGATGTCGTATAAATCGGATAGAGATAGTTTAAGCCAATTGCTGGATCATCAGTAAACAATAGTGGGGTATCTTCATCAACCAAAACTACTCTGACGTTATCGGGATCACTTGTTCCTGAAAGATAAAACTGGCAGGTGTCCAGCCAATATTGCCCGGAGGTCGTGACCGGTATCGCACCGCTATTTCCATTGCGGTTGATAAGTTGTAATATATCCGCACAGCCAGCGCTGCTTGACAACACGTCCACCTCATAACTCATACCCCCAATATTACCTGTACCAAGTGATAGATAACCGCCATAATTCGTAATCATGGCGGGAGGATCATTTGTAAAGCCCTCAAGGGTCGGTCTGTAAATTGCGAATTGGCCAATGGCGGGAATAGTGGTGTATGAGCCGTTAGGAAGCTGGAAATACACACCAACTGTGACACTTCCGCCGGTCCCGCCAACGTACCAGCAGGCAGGCGCTTTGGAACCCAGCACTCTCGCATTGTTGGTGTATATTGGACATCCGGCGGAGTTGTTGGTAAAAGAAGTAAAATATTGATTTGGATTTGGCAGGGTCCAATTGTAAGAGGCGTTAGCGCAAGGAAATACTTGTGAAGTATCTAAATTGACAAGCTGATACGTGAACGTGATCTGCTGCCCGACGCAGAAGGTGGCGTTTGTTGCCACGGGGTCAAGGGCGCTTCCGTTTGCCAGAATTTGCGCTTGATATTCGTTGAAGCCTCCCCAGCCCGCATTATATCCAGGTGTCACGGTGGTTCTTACGGTTGTATCTATCGGAGGCGAATTGTTTGGAAGAACCAGGTACACATTGCCATTGGCATCCAGAGGCTGCCCGGCTAACGTAAGTAGGTTGACTGGGATGGTGGAAGACGGAGCCGTTAAGAGGGCCGTGGATGCATAGGCGTTGATGACCCAAAGATTTTCCTGCCATGGTACAGCCTGTCCGCCTGTCCTGAACGTGGCACGGCTCAGGACATATTGTTGCTCCTGAGCCTGACATTGAGGTCCTTGAACGAACGTTGCCTGCATATTGATTTCCTGCAACGGGTAGTATCCCCCTGTTACCACATAGAAAAGGCCACAAGGACTGGTGGACGTGGGGCCTTCACCACACGGGCCACCAGTGTCTGTTTGAGTCAGCGTTGCGTTGCCATTGCAGTCCCAAGTTTCATAATTATAATCGTACCATGGCGCGGGAGGTGAGGAGCACTCGGTCCAAAGCCAGTTTCCTGGCAAACCATAAGCCCAATTCCAAATGTAGCTACTTGTCCAGGTCCCGGACCCGCACACACCTTGAACCTGGGTGTTCACTCGATATTCGACTAACCCATTAACACTGCACCTTACCACGTCTTGTGCCATCTGGGCATCGGCTCCGCCAGCCCCGCCGCTGCCGGCTGCGGCCTCAATGCCATCCGCTTGCGCGCCGCCCGCAACCGCCTCGACGCTAATGGACGCGGTACCGCCTATGCCGACCGGCACGCAACAAGCCGTCCAGGTACCATCGCCATTGTTCGTCGCTTGAATTCCGTTGACCAAAACCATATCGGTGCTGCCGCTTAAAGTACCGTCCACCGTTGCAGTCGGAAAGGAGGGGTCATTAAAATCCACCGAGGTTATAGTGAGCGTAATGGGAGTTTGCAGGATTACGAGGTTGGTCGCACTGCCGTATCCGGCAGCGTTGGTGGCCGTAATGGTCAGGTAATTCGTGCCTGTACCCAAACGAACATTCTCTATCCAAAATGAGCCATTCTGTTCGACCAGACCGGTAACCCCACTGGTCGCGCCGTTATCGACGATTTGGGCGGTGACTGTGGCAAACGGGTCGTTGACGGTGCCCCGGACGGGAAAGTTGGTGCCGCTGATTGAAGCGTTGTTTTCTGGCCAGGAAATGTTAATGACGGGCGGATTGGTGATGGCCGAAGGGTCCAGAACATAGGTCAAATTAGTGGCCGACGCGTTGCCGGCCATGTCCGTACCATGCAAGGTTATGATATTTGTTCCAACCACAAGAGGAATATCGAAACATTCAAATTCGTTTGTAGTATATTCAAACGTGTTTGTGTCAAAATCCCGGCTGGTGACAAGGGCTTGTTGACTGGGCTGGAAAGCAGCCGCATTGCTGAGATCGTAGCTCATGGCGGTGAGATTCTCAGAGCAATACCCCTGAAGTTGGATAAATGGTGAAGTGACAACGCCGATGGAAGGATTGGTGACTACCAGCATGGGAGGGTTGGTCAGAAGGTCGATCTGAATTTGGTTCCATGTCTGTTGCGCATCGGCAGGAAACCCTCTCAATCCCACCGAAACTGTGTGCCAACCTTGTACGCCGCCAAGATTGGCGACGATGTTTGAATTGTAAGGCGTCCAGTTGGCATTGGAATAGGCCATGCTATCAACCAGTGCGGCCATGTAGGAGGGCACACCTCCAGCAACGGTAATCTGCACGGTCGCGCCACGCGTGTTCACGTACGGATTGGTCACATTGACTTCAAAATAGATAATATTTGACCCAGGGTCAACACCGTATTGATAGTCGAATAAAAGCGTGTTGCCGCTCGAATCAAGACTCGTGTCCGGCCAATCCACGGTCCGGAAATTTGCCCAAAGCCACCACTCCGGAACTGTATTTCCATCGGAAGTGATGCCCGTCCAATCCCGCGCCCCGAAGAAAAGATTGTTCGTGCGATCTTGCACTTCCACAGTGAATGGCGTCCAAGTCTGATTGGTGACCGGCCAGACTTCCTGTTCGATGGTCCAATTCGTCAACGATTTGGTCAACGATTCGGTGCTCCAAATCTCATAAACCAAATCGGTCGCATTATTTAGCGTCAACGAGACAATACCGTTCGTAATCCCGTTGATTTGCATCCACAGCCCGTTTGTCGGAAAAACATACGAGAAGGTTCCTCCACCGTAATCATTGGTGCCACCATCGGATGAATTCGTGCAACCGTCGCCAGGCAGCGGAGGCGGACCGCTATTTGCGGTTTGATGATGATAGCGGGAATTGCCTGCGACAAAGGAGACAGACCCGCTGGAATGGTCATTGCTGGAATTGGGGTAGTGTGGGTTGCCGTCTGGTTTGTGCTGGCCTTCAAGAAGCCGCATTAGCCGAAAATGGGGTCAGCAACAATCTAATCACACACGACCCAATTTTAGGCTTTTGCAACCCGTTTTTGCCGGTCCTTCTTCAGATGGCTAAATTTATACAGCTTCTCACGAGGCAGTGAAAGAGGAAAACCAGTTACATGTTACCGCTCTGTTACTTTTCGTGTTACCGGCTAAGTCGTTGACCATCAACACTTGTTACCGTGTTACCGATTTTCCGGACCTATCATCCATATCTTGCGGTTCTTGCCTTCTCCCGGCTTTGCGTCAAGATTTTACCGCATGGATACGGCCTATGGCCCGGCGGGAAACGCGTCCTTGAATTCCTTGCTCTGGCGCAACCTTGCGAACCCCGGTTCGTGCAGGAAATGTTCGCGGATATTCGGCATTTTCGGATCGTGCTGCAGCTCCTCCTTGTTCAAGGCGAAGGCTTTCTTGAGCGAGGCCACCGCCCGGGTTGTTTCTCCCCGATCCGCTTGCACCAGGGCCAGATCGTACCAGGATCCGGACGTGTCGGGAGCCATTTGCGTCAGCCTCTGGAATGCTTCCTCGGTTTTGGCCAGGTCGCCCAAGCGCAGGTACTGGCCGGCCACGCTCATTATCATGTTCGGATTGGCCCCTGAAAAATGCAGCAGTTGGTCCAGCATCTGTTCGGCGACGTTGGTTTGCCTGGCTTCGATGGCGCGATCCACCTGGGCCAGGACCTGGCCGATCTGGTCCGGTCCGTTTGCGGCTTTGCTCTGTTCCAATTGGTTGATCCAATTGTCGATCTGGCCATTGTAAGGATCCAGCTTGTGGCAGGTCTTGAGAATCAGCAGGGCATCATCGACGCGATTGGCGCCGAGGAGCTGGTTCATGAACTGAAAAACGGCTTCCACGCTGTAGGGACAATAGGCAAAGGCCTGTTTCAGGGCGAATTCCGCCTCCTTGTTCACGCGCTCCTTCTCGGCTGGATTGCGGGTGTTGCGGGCGCGCCACTGATAGATGCTGGCCCCAATCGCGCTGCGCATTTTGGAAAAGGACTTCTGGGCGTCGTCATCGCGCACGAACTTCCGGTCGCCCGTAAACCCACCAAAGTAATGGCGCAGATAGACGTTTTCCGCCCAGGCGCAGATGTCCTTCACGCTCGTGTCGTAGGTGATCCAGTTGCCGATGGTCCGCTCCGAAAACCGGCTCCAGAAGGCGTGGTCTTTATCAATTATATTCTGCGTGATCTCCGCCACCGGCTGGCGGTTGATCTTCATGATCACCCCGAACGGCGTCAAATGCGGATACATCCAGTCCAGCGGAAAACTCTCCTCCTCGTAGAATTCGTGCCCCGGGTTCTTGTCA
>JBKQUS010000094.1:0-14106 GCA_052325505.1 Limisphaerales bacterium | reverse complement strand
ATCGTCCAGCAATACGCACGGTTCAAGCAGTCGCGCATCCGCTCCGCCGTGTTCGGCAACTCGCGCCAGTTTTTCATCATGCGCCAGAACGACCGGGCGGATCTGGAGGACATGGCGCAGGACATCGCGCTGCCCGAAGTCACCAAGCACGCGATTATGAATTACCCGCTGCCCGACCATCAATCGGGACAGAAGTATTCGCCATTCACTTATTTTCATACCGACTCCGGCAGAAATCTCTGCGGCACGGCTCACAACATTTCGTCGCGCGAAATGCTCTATTGCAGTTCGTCCAGCGGTGAGCATTTCGACAAACGCGCCCGCGAACTCCGTAAAAGCGCAAACATCGTCGAGGGCATCATCGCCCACGCCAATCCCAAAGATGAAAAGGAGGGCGCATGAAAGAATTGCACATCCTCAATCTTGGTGCGGGCGTCCAGTCCACGACCCTTTACCTGATGTTCCTGCGGGGTGTTCTCCAGCCACAGATTGACTACGCCATTTTCGCGGATACCGGCGAGGAACCCACACCCGTTTATCGGCATCTGGAATGGCTGCAATCCTTGAACGGCCCGCGCATCCTGGTGCGTTCCATCGGCAGACTTGGGGAGGATTTGAAGCACGGACGGAATTCGACCGGCCAGCGTTTTGCCAGCATCCCCGCCTATACCACGGACGAGCCGGGTTCGCCCAAAGGGATGATTCGCCGCCAATGCACCAAGGAATACAAACTGGATGTCATTGAACAGACCATCCGCCATGAAATCGTCGGCCTGAAACCGCGCCAGTGGTTTCCGCGTGATGAAGTCCATGTTCGGCAATACCTCGGTATCAGCTTTGATGAAGCTGGACGCGCCGCGCGCGTGCGGCTGCGGTTCGCGGAAATCCCCTGGGCAACTCCGGTGTTTCCGCTGATTGAACGCCAGATAACCCGGTCAATGTGCCAGCAACGGCTGAAAGCCTTTGGCGTTCCCCATGAAGTGCCGCGCTCGGCGTGCGTGTTCTGTCCGTATCACTCCAATGATGAATGGCGCTGGCTGCGCGACAACGACCCCGCTGGTTTTCAGCGCGCCGTGGAAATTGACGTGGCGTTGCGGACGCCGGGCAACATCGTCAACCGGAACCTTGAACAAAAACTCTATGTGCATCGCTCGTGCGTGCCGCTGGCCGAGGCGTTCCTTGAGAAAAAGGAATCATTCCGGGACCAGACGTTCATGGGCTTTTATCAGGAATGCAACGGCCTGTGCGGAAACTAAAACCATCAACCTTATGAAAAAATCAATGCTCATCCAATTCACCTTGCTTGCCGGTGTTGTCTGCCTGTTCACGGGCTGCGCCGCCGTGACCCGAACTGCCACTGATGTCGGTTTGGGCGCGGGCGGCGCGGCTCTCGGCGGCGCGCTGACAAAAAACAATCCAGTCGCCATTGTCGGCGGCGCGGCGGGCGGTGCTTTGCTCGGCGAGGGACTCCACGCCGCCAACAGCAAGTTGAACGACCAGTCTTATCAGACCGGCTACGACAAAGGCCGGAGCGATGCCGTCAAACAACAATACTGGCTTTACGTTTCCATGCAGCAAGCCAAAGCCGGTGACGAAGGCCGGGTCCGGCTTTACGAAGTGCATTTGCCGGAGCAGGTGATTGACGGCGTGATTTTCCAGCCCACCACCCAATTTCTCCGCATCGAACAATAAACAACCCGCAGGCATTGCCTGCACCAAATAGAAAGGACAGCAAACATGAAAAAGTTAATCGCAATAATCGCAGTCGCCCTGCCGCTGGCGTTTTCCGCCCGCGCACAGTGGATCGTCTATGACCCGACGATGAACATCGAACAGATATTGGATGAAGCCGAGAGCATCGCCAAATACGTCACCATGATTGACAACCAGGTGCAGCAAATCAACACGCTCACCAGCCAGTTGAGCGAGTTCAAGAATTACGAAAGTTTGTTCGGCAACCCGTCCCAAGTGGTGCTGTCAATGGTTCCCGCCCTCGACTCCGACTTGCAGAGCCTTGAGCCGGGGCTAAACCTCGAAAATCTGGTTGCCAATGCCGATGGTAATTATGCGCTGACCTATAACGACAATGGCATCTACGCCACCGTGGGCGCCAGCTTCCAGACGCCCCGTGGCCAGACCGTCCAGCGGCCTGCCGACCAATACAAGCCGTTTGCGGCCGTCATCAACTCCGCCAGCAACTATGTCACAGTGGCGGACAACGCGGCGCAACGCCGCGCGACCATCAAGGATCAAATCGCACAGACGACCCAGCAACTTCAGAACGCCACCACCGACGCCGAGGTTCAGAAGTTGCATGGCGTGCTCACCAGTCTGAACGGCGACCTTGCCAGCACCGATGACGAGGTGAATCAGGCTGCGTCGTCGGCGATGGTGCAGGACATCCAGAACCGGAACGACCAGCAGAAACAGCAACAGGCGTTGACCGAACAGCAAAACGCCGAGTTCGAGGAGGCGACCAGCAACTATGTGGCGACGTTCCAGTTGCTCGCCGAGCCGACGCAATTCCCCACCCAATAATCCCCTGACGCCCCATCGTTTATGGCCACGTTCGACACCATCTTTCCCACGTTCCTCGCCAAATGTGGAGAACTCCATACGTTGCTGTTGAGCGTGGCCTACGCCCTGTTTGTCACCGGCATCATCGTGACGGTGCATCATCAATTCTCGCACAAAATCCTGCTGCGCTTGCTGGTGCGAATCCTGGTGCTCACCTCGCTGCTCGTGTTTCTGCCGGTGTGGGGAAATGTAATTCAAAATTTGTTGCAGGAATCCATCATCTCCGGTCTGGGCGTTGACCCGTCGCAAATCTATACGCAGTTCCTTGAACTTTTAATCATCAAACGCGACCCGTCCACGCTGTCGTCGTGGTGGAATGTTCTCTCGCAGCTTCACAACATCACCACCGACCTCATCATTACCGCCGTCCTTTTCCTCGTCGGGCACTTTGCCTCATTGATGATGTTTTGGGGATACATCTTCCAGAAAGTCATCCTGAACATGGGCTATGCCCTTTCGCCCCTGCTCATCGGCTTCATGGCGATCCCGGCGCTCAAGCACACCGGCGCTCGTTATCTGACGAATCTCGCCGGGGTTCTCCTCTGGCCGCTCGGTTGGGCCGTGGCCGCGCTCGTCACGCAGGGGATGCTGGATTTCATATCCGATCCCACGTTGGAATACATTGACCCGACTTCGCAGCTTCCCGATTTGCAAAAGACCTTTGGCGCGGCGGCCATCGGCTTCTGGATTATTTTCAGCACCATCGCCGCGCCCGTAATGATTCAAAAGGTGATTTCTTCCGGCGCACTGGCCAGCGAAATGTTTTCGCACGGCGCACATGCCGTGGTCCAGACGACGGCGGCAGCGGTGGGCGGCGCGGTGGCTGCCGCTCCGTTTGGTCCCCTGGCGGCCATCGGCGCGGGTGGAACGGCGGGGGCATTGAGTATGGTTTCAACCGCCGGTCGGGTTGGCAACGCCGGTTCGCTCGTGACCGGGTTCGCCGGACTTGGTTCGGCAAGAAGCGATCCGAGCGGCGACAAAACCGTCCGCCGCCTGCTCACTCAGATGCTCGTTCATTCCGGCCAGTTGCCGCCCATCGCGCCGGCCAACGGCCTCCCTCCAAAATTATGAAAACTGACGATTACATTTCACCTTCATTAAAACCAGCCGTGCCCGCCCGCAAGGGCTTTGACCTTACTCGGCTGCTCATGCTGCGCGACCGGCTGCCGTGGTTCTGGTTTGCGTTCACCGTCGCCGTGCTGCTGCTTTCGGCGATTGACCGTTACCACATCGTCTCGCTGTTCAAACAGCGCGAGCGCGTCGTCATCATTGACCCGGCGGGCACTTACTATTTGAGTCCGTTGCTCCAGTTTCAGGAGGCGAAGCAATTGCACGTTCAGCAGGCGGAACTGGCGACACTCTGTTTTCTCGAACGCAATCCGAAGGATTTTGACAATCCCGACCTGCTCAAATTGGTGTTCCTTAAACCCGCGTTCAACAAGGCGCAGGACGAACGCATCAGCGAGGCCGTTGAGTTTCGTTCCAAGCAGTTGCACCAAAAAGCCGAAATTGGCCGCATTGACATCCTGGCTACGCGCGATAACGAGGTGCTGGCCGCTGTCACCGGCCAGATTATCCGCAGCGGCATCTTTCAAGACAAGGCGTTCACTGAGGCGTTTCCGTTCACGCTCCGGCTGCGCCTCATCCGCAACCCCAACATGGCCTTGAACGGACGCTTCCCCACCGCCGTGGGCGACTTCAAATATGAAATCAATCGTTAGCCTATTATTATTCACCGCCGCCGTTGCATCGGCGCAGCCGTCACCGACGATTCAACAAGTCTGGCTGGACGACCGCGTTGCCGTCTCCGTGCCGGTTGCGACCAACCGCGTCACCACCATCAGCTTTCCAAGTCCGATTGATGCCATTGACGGCGCGGGCATCACCGTGGACGGAAAAACGCCAGGGCTTTTCCAACTCGCCCACGCCAAAGGCTCGGCGTTTCTTTCCGTGCGGGCGATTTTTCCAAAAGCATCCGCCAATCTCAACATCCGGTGGAACGACCACACCTATGTTTTCGAGTTGATCGAAAGCAATGCGCCGGTGCTTTCGCTCAACATGGCGGCCTTGCCGACGCCGGAGGCGTCCGGCGCTGGCCGTGCGCCAGAAGTCAGCCCGTTGAAATTGCTGTCGTTGCTCGACAAGGCCAAGGCGTTTCCGTTGCTCAAGGCACAGCAGCCGGAAAGTGTCGCTGACGTTGGTTTCACCACCTATGACGGCAAACCGCTCATCAGCGACTTCAACGATTATCAAATCCAGATTGAAGCCGCTTTCCGTTTCAACGCCGAGGACACGCTGGTTTTCCGTGTCGCCATTACGAACGCGACCGACACCCCGCTGATTTATCAGCCGGACAGTTTCGCGTTGCGGGCGGGCAACCGGCTATATCCCCAATCCATCAGCGATGCCAGCGGCACAGTTCCGCCCAAAGGCCGGAGCACCGTCTATTTCGCCGTCACCGGCACGCCGGACGGCGGGCGCAACGACCTGTCTTTGAAAAATCAGTTCACCGTGCTGGTGAACCGGCTGTCACCGCCGCCGCCACCGCCGCCCGTCGTCACGACCACCAATGCCCCCGTTCATCCCATCCGTTCACCAAGAAACCAGCCATGAAACCGCGCGATTTTCTCAATTTTTTCAAAACCAAGAGCGGCAAGCTCGTCGTCTTCGGCGCGCTGTTCGCCGCCGGGCTGGTCATTTTCGGCGTCATCCGCAAGCAGCATCCATCCGCTGACGATGGCATCGCCGTTGCCGCGCTCTCAACCAACGCCACCGACAAACCCCAGGTGGTGCAGTCGGTCACGCGGCCAATGCAGGTGTTCAGTCCGCCGCCGCCCAAGCCGGACCAGCCACAGCTTTACACCACAGCCAACCACATGCCGGTCGGTTTTGCTCCGGGTTCCACCCCCCAACCGCTGCCCAACGTTCCGCCGCATCAAACTGATTCGCTTGCGCCCATCAGTCTGTTTGCCGACAGCATGGCGGGCGCTGCCCGCCCGAAAAAATTGAGCGCGTCCTATGCGCCGTTCGGACGGTTGATCCCCTGTGAGACCGTCATCACGGTGGATTCCGCTTCCATGCAGACGCCCATCGTCGGCCTCGTCACCGAGAACATTTATTACGGCGACAGGCTGATTATTCCGGCGGGCACGGAGGTTCACGGCATGGCGCAGACCGACCGGCAGCGCGACCGCATTTCCACCAGCACCAGTTGGAAACTGGTCTGGCAGGACGGCGAGGAATTGCAGCTTAAAGCCGTTGCCCTGGACCGCGAGTTTGACAACAACACCAATCAAAGCGGCTGGGCGATCACGGACGGCAGCGCCGGGTTGCGCGGCGAAGTCATTAAGTCCGACAACATGGCCGACATCAAACTTTTTGCCGCCACCTTCCTTTCGGGCGCGGCCAGCGCCCTGACGGAAAAACAGCAGACCGTCTTTGGCCCCATCAGCAGTCCCACGCTCAACAACGCTCCGTTTGCGGGCGCGCAGGCCGTGCTGCAAACCTACGCGCAACAAATTTTGGATTCGATTCAAAAGAACGGATTCTATGTCCGCGTGCCTTCGGGCAAACAGTTTTACCTCTATGTCCTGCAAACCATTGACCGTGCCGATGCCTCGTTTGGCGGCGCGGGCTTGGTTGAAGAAACGGACGAACAACCGTCAACCACACCAAAACCATGAAAACATTTTATTTCATTCCCCTGATGTTCCTGACCGCGTGCTCGACCGCGCCCAAGCTCGCGCTACACCCGCAAGCGCCGCCGCCGATCACGGACAATTCCACCGTTCGGTATCCCGAAGTCGTCCGCGCCTATCACATCGGGCGCTACGCCGATCCGAACGACAACCTGGTGATGCACGAGCAGCACGTCGTCTATCGTGTCGAGGAAAACACCCGGTGGGATTTGCGTCCGGCCAGCGCCGGAGGCGATGTCTTTTTTCCCGTTGTGCCGTCGCCGCGCGATGCGGCGTTCAGCCCGTTGCCCGTCAATGACGCGGTGCTGGCCGAAATCAACGCCCAAAAGCTGGCGACCGTTCAAATCATGGTGCAGGCGCGAACCCTGTCCTTGGCGCTGGCGCAGTTTCAAGCCGCGTTGCAGCAGACCAGAACCAATTTGCAGGAAACGGCGGCGTTGCGCGCCTCGGTGATTCAAATGAAAAAGCGGCTGGACGCGCTCGAAACCGCGCAGGAACAGCCGCAGCCATCGCCGAATTTCCCGACCAATGAACCTTCTGATTCCTTGAGTCCCTGAAAACACTTTGCCGGCACTGAAGCCGACAATTCAAAACATAACAAACAACCGAACTCATTATGAGCACAACAAAGACCAAACCCGCGCCCAATGGCGCTTCTGGCGCAAGTGCGCCCTCTGAACCACGCACCTATCGGATCAATCCCGAAGTGGAAGCCAAAATTGACAATTGGATCACGCAGAATCCCAAGGATTGGAACTACATCCAGGCCATGCCCCGCGACCGGCTCGAACGCAGCGTCGTCCTGAACGATGTGCGCCAGATTGAACGCCAGCAGCGTATCCGCGAAGGCATGATGGAGCGCATCAACGCCGACCCCAAACTCAAACAGGCGTATGAAATTCTCGTCAAGGATGTGCCCGAAGACCAACGCGAGGAAGTCATGACCCAAATGGCGCGCCAGAAACAGCGCACCGTTGCCCGCTCACAGACCCAACAGCAGACGAAAGGGCAGGCGGTCGGGGTTTGACTGGCCTTCCATGCCGGTCTGGCTCCGAGAACGGGGTTCAGACCGGCTTGGGAACAGACAAGAGTGGATTAGTTTGACTGGCGATGAAAGGCATTCACACATGGGCATTAAAAATGCTTACAATGAAGTGTTAATTGTCATGCCGGTGGTTGTTTTGCCGGGTTTTTATGCAAGCTGTTGTCCAGCATGGCGCACGCAGTGTCAAGTTTCTGGACGTTCCGCTTCAGAAGCAAAGCAATCTTCGTTGTCTCCACGGCTCGTTTCCCATCACCGAGAGAACAGCCCTGAATGGTTTCCACCCCGGTTTCCGAGGCGGAAACGTGCCCCGTGGAGGTTAAAGTGGGCACCAGCAAGCATCATCGGAATATCACGGGCCGCGGGATCGCCTACGTGCGCTCGGAACAAAATTTGTCACAGGAAATTCTGGCGGCGAAGTTACAATGTGAGGGATTGGACATCAGCCGCGATGTGCTGGCCAACATCGAAACCGGACGCGCCGAGGTCAAAGACGATTTCCTTCCCTTTTTCCAGCGCGCCTTGGGCGTTCCCATCGTCCGGTTTTTCTCCCAAGAAGTTCGAGACCACGACGCCAAACTTGCCGCCCTCGACGCCGCCCGTTCCCTGAAAACCCGTTCACGCAATGCCAACAGTTGACAAACCAGCCGCGCCGGGTTTAGAAAATCAGTTGGAACTTTTCAGTCCCAACCGCCTACGTTATGAACACGCTGACACAATACGGAATGATGGCCGAGAAACACTGGCGCGAACACCGCCCCAAAATGGTGCGCGAACTGGAAGCCAAAGGCCAGTTGCAGGAAATGCTGCTGGAGGCGGAACGGAAAACAAAGGACGAAATGGCCGAGTTGCGGACCAAGTTCATCCAGCAGGGATTGACGCCGCAACAGGCGCACGACCGCGCCTGGGAAATGGTGCGGGAGGAATACATCCTGCTCCCGGTGGAAGAACCCTAGCCATCGGCCACCAGGACGACGGGAATCTCAACAACTATCGCATCACCGACGACGACCACTTGGGCGCGGGCGGCCCCAAGCAAAAATTCCTGCAAAACGTCAGGGCCATCCAGTTGCTCCGCAAGCTGGAGGCCGAGGCGAGACCCGCCACCCCGGACGAGAAAGCCGTGCTGGTCAAGTATGTCGGTTGGGGCGCGATGCCCCAGGTCTTTGACGACCGCAACCGGGAATGGGCAAACGAACGGAAAGCATTGCGGGAAGAATTGACTGGCGGGAAATATGAGCAAGTCCGTTCAACCACGCTCAACGCACATTACACTTCACCGGCCATCATCCGCGCCATGTATCAGGCGGCGCAACGATTTGGCTTTCAGGATGGACAGGTTCTGGAACCTGCCTGTGGCATCGGCCATTTCATCGGCCTCATGCCCGAAGAAATGCTCCGGCAATCCACCGTCACCGGCGTTGAAATTGATCCGTTGACGGCGCGCATCGCCAAGGCGCTGTATCCCGACGCCGACATCCGCGAGCAGCCGTTTGAAAAATCCAAACTTGCCGACGAATCTTTCGACCTGGCCATCTCCAATGTTCCGTTCGGCGATTACACCGTCCATGACCCGCGCTGGAACAAATACAAATTTCCCATCCACGATTATTTCTTCCCCGCCGTTCTGGACAAGGTGCGACCGGGCGGACTGCTCATGTTCATCACTTCACATCACACGATGGACAAGTTGGATTCGACCATGCGCGAGATGCTCGCCGCCAAAGCGGAATTACTCGGCGCAATCCGGTTGCCAAACGATGCCTTCAAGAAAAATGCCGGCACGGAAGTCACCACCGACATCGTGATGCTCCGCAAGTTGCGCGCCGGGGAATCGCCGTGCGGCGCGACGTGGAAAACATCGGTGGATTTTACCAACGAGCAGAAGGAAAAAATTCCGCTCAATGAATACTTCGCCGCCCATCCCGGAATGATGTTGGGGAAAATGCGGCTCGCCAGGGGAATGTATCGGGACGGCGAGCCGGTGCTGGTGCCGGACGGCCGTAATTTTGAGGAAGCATTGGCACAGGCCGTTGAGCGGCTTCCGCAAAACATTTACCAGCCTGAAAATCAGCGCGTCGTGGCGCGGGTCTCGGACGTGACCATTCCCGCGCCGGACTACATCAAGCCCAACGCCTTTTGCGTCCATGAAGATGGCCGCGTTTGCATCCGGGAAGATGACAAGCTGCGTCCGCTGGACGGTATGCCCGTCGAAACGCGCTCGCGCATCCGGCGGTTGATTGAAGTGCGCGACGCGGTGCGGATTTGTCTGCGTTCGCAGCTCGATGGCAGCAGTGAGGAGCAGGTCGTCGAGGCGCGCGACCGGCTCAATCTCGCCTACGACCGTTTCCTTTCCCGCTTTGGCCCCATTAACGCCCACGTCAACCAGAACGCCTTCGACGGTGATCCTGATTTGCCGCTGCTGCTGTCTTTGGAGCATTACGACGATGAAAGGAGCATCGCAACCAAAGCCTCGATTTTTCACGAGCGAACCATCCACGATAAAAAGCCCATCGAATCCGTTGGCACACCCAAAGAGGCGTTGCTCGTCACGTTGAATGAGAAAGGCCGTGTTGACCTCGACCACATGGCCGGTTTGCTCGACCAGTCCGTTGACGAATTTTTACCGGACTTAAAGGGGATGATTTTTCTCAACCCGCAAAACAAGCAATGGGAGACTGAAGACCAGTATCTTTCCGGCAATGTCCGCGAAAAGCTGGTTGCTGCCGATGCCGCCAGTGTCGGCGACCCGCGCTTCCGCGAAAACGTCGAGGCGTTGAAATCGGTGCAGCCGCAGGATTTGCCCGCCACTGAAATTGACGTGCGCTTGGGCGCAACCTGGTTGCCGGAACCGGACGTGGAAAAATTCGTCCACGAGTTGCTCGGCGTTTCATCCGGTGTTCAAGTCAGCCACATTCACGCGCTCGGCTCATGGCACATCACGGCGGATTGGGAGGCCAAACAATCAACGGCTAACACGACTGATTGGGGGACAAGCCGTTACACCGGCCTCGAATTGATCCATGACGCGCTCAATCTCAAGACGCCCACCGTCTATGACATGACGAAGGACAAAAAGCCCGTCGTCAATCCGACGGCAACCGAAGCCGCCAGAGAAAAACAAGAACGCATCAAGGAAAAGTTCAAGGAATGGATTTGGGCGGACGATGACCGCCGCGAACGGCTGGTGCGGCTCTACAATGACACGTTCAATCATAGCCGGGTCCGCACGTTCAACGGCGAACATCTGACACTGCCGGGCGCAAGCTCGGCGGTTCGGCTGCAATTGCATCAAAAGGCGGGCGTCTGGCGCATCCTGCAAACGGAGAACACGCTGCTCGGTCACGTTGTCGGCGCGGGCAAGACCTACACGATGGTTGCCGCCGCGATGGAGTTGAAACGGCTGGGATTGGGGCGCAAGCCGATGTTTGCCGTGCCGAACCACATGCTCGGCCAGTTCTCGACCGAGTTGCTCACGTTGTATCCGGGCGCAAACATCCTCGTCGCCGGCAGGGAGGATTTTGAGGCGCAGAACCGCAGGAAACTTTTCAGCCGCATCGCCACCGGAAATTGGGATGCCATCATCGTGACCCATTCCGGCTTTGAACGGATACCGCTGTCGGAAGAAACCCAGGTTCGTTTTTTCAAGGAGCAGTTGGACGAACTGGAAAAAGTGAAACGCGAGCACGCGGGCACGGACAACCGGCGTCTGGTCAAAGAAATTGAAAAGGCCAAAAAACGATTGGAGGCCAAACTTGAAGCCCTCGCCGCCAGCCACAAAAAAGACAACACGCTGACGTTTGAAGAACTCGGCGTGGACCGGCTGTTCGTGGACGAGGCGCATTATTTCAAAAACCTTTTTTACATTTCCAAGATGACGCGCATTGCCGGTCTGCCGCAGACGGCCAGCGAACGCGCCTTCGATATGTTTCTAAAGGTGCGGCACATCCAGTCCCAAAATGACGGCGGGGGAGTTGTCTTTGCCACCGGCACGCCCATCGCCAACAGCATGGCCGAGATGTTCACCATGCAGCGGTATTTGCAGCCGGACGACTTGCAGAAACACAAGCTGCATCATTTTGACGGCTGGGCGGCGACGTTTGGCGAGCCGGTGACGGCGATGGAACTGGCCCCCGACGGCGCGGGCTACCGGCTCAATACGCGCTTTGCCCGCTTCATCAACGTGCCGGAATTGATGCAATTATTCCGGCAGACTGCCGACGTGCAGACGGCGCAGATGCTCAATCTGGCGCGACCGAAACTTGAAGGCGAGAAACCGGCCATCCGTAGCGCGCCCGCCACGCCGCCGCTGAAAAAGTTCGTTCAATCGCTGGTCGAGCGCGCCCACAAGTTGAAAACCGAGCGCGTTGATCCATCGGAAGATAATATGCTCAAAATCACGAGCGAGGGACGCAAGGCCGCGCTCGATTTGCGGTTGATGCTGCCTTCGGCCAAGGATGACCCGCAAAGCAAAGTCAATCTGGCCGTCGAAAACATCTACCGCATTTGGGAGGCGACCAAAGATGATCGCCTGACGCAGTTGGTTTTTTGCGACCTGTCCACGCCAAAGGACAAGGGCTTCTCCGTTTATGATGACATGGCCGAAAAACTGGTGAAACGCGGCGTGCCACAGGCGGAAATCGCCTTCATTCAAGATTACGATGCCGACAATGCAAAACTGGCTCTGTTTCGTTCAGTGAACGCGGGCAAGACGCGCATCCTTTTCGGCAGCACACAGAAAATGGGGTCGGGAACGAATGTGCAAGAGCATCTGGTTGCGCTGCATCACCTCGATGCTCCGTGGCGTCCCGCCGACGTGGAACAACGTGAAGGCCGTATTCTGCGGCAGGGCAATAAAAATGCCGCCGTGCAGATTTACCGTTACGTCACCGAAGGCTCGTTCGATGCGTATATGTGGCAGACGTTGGAGACAAAGGCGAAGTTCATTTCCCAAGTGATGAGCGGCGACATGACCATCCGCCGCATCGAAGACCTCGACTCGACCGCGCTCACCTATGCCGAGGTCAAGGCCATCGCTTCCGGCAATCCGCTCGTCATCGAAAAGGCGCAGGTGGACGCCGAGTTGATGAAGCTCACCCGGCTGCGTTCCGCCCACGCCGAGGAGCAATATCGTATTCGCGCCAATCTGCGCCATTCGCACGAGGAAGTCCAACGATGCACCGAACGACTGGCAAATCTGCAACAGGACTTGGCCGTGCGTCAGGACACATCCGGCGACAAGTTCCGCATCGAACTGGACGGGCAGGCGCTCGACAATCGCGGCGTCGCCGGTGAACTGCTTTTGCGGCGCGCTGGAAAAATCAAAAACAGCTTCGGGGCCAATGCGCGCGTCGGAAAATTTGCCGGTTTTGATTTGTCGCTGCACGCCTCATATAACAGCGAGGTCGAGTTGCTCTTGCACGGCAAAAACAGTTACAGCGCGCGGGTCACGGATACCGCGCTCGGAACCATTCGTTCGCTGGAATCCATCGTGCAGGGATTCGAGGACCGCGCGGCAGGGCTTGAACGCGACATCCGCGACTCGCAGAAGCGGGCGAAGGAATTTGAGGCCAAAGTCGGCGCACCCTTTGAGCATGAAAAGCGTTACCACCACCTTGCCGGGCGGCAATCTGAAATTGAGGAAAAACTTGATCTCACCAAGAACCAAGCGCCAAGCCAGGTTGAGGATGTTGCCGACGACGTGACCGAGGAAAAGATTTCACAGCAACAAACCCAAACGAAAACAACCGGGCAAACCCGAAGGGCTGCGGTTCGTGTATGAATGCCCTCAATTCACCTTCGGAACCGACTAGGATTGCCGTTATTAGCCTGTCCAAATGGCTTGAACAAGTTGGAGTGAGTGCTATTACCGCTTGGCGTTGGCGAAAAAGGGGTTGGCTGAAAACGATCAATATCACTGGTCGGCCATATCTTACCCAAGACGCTATTGACGAATTTCAGCGTCGCGCTGCGGCGGGAGAATTCTCCCAACTTCACAAAACTCCATCGCGTATAGCGTAAATAAGCCTCAAAAAGATTTGTGCCACTGTGTGCCACTTCATGGCAGCAAAAAGTTTGGTGTGAGAGCGAAATTCCTGTGTGCGTGTGCCACTTTTTGTGCCACTTTTGGCTTTGGAAAGTGGCACATTGTAAGAACAAGCAAAAAGTGAGTTTTGACCAATAAACACAATGTGAACGTTGTATAATGAGAAAAGAAATGAAAAAGGGAGAAATGGCCAATTTTTCATTTTTAAGTCCTGTGCGTCTGCCATTTCGCCACTCCGGCTACCCTTGTTTACCTAGGTAAGTTGCGTTTTTTGAGATTGACGCTTGACATTGCGACACTAATTGCGACACTATTGCCGTATGAATCCTAATGCAACCGTAAACAGCAATACACCTGCCGCTGATGTTCGTTCGTCTCATTCGCGGTTCCAGTATAAGAAGGTCTTGGACGGACGCAAGCAGCCAATCCGGGGGCTTTGGGAGCGCAATGGCAAATACATTGCGCGGATCGCCGTCGAAGATTCGGACGGCATGAAGCGCACACACTGGGTGCCTCTGGTTGGCGCGGAGACGGTCCCCCAGGCGCAAGAGAAGTTAAAAGCCTTGCACGTTGACCGCACGCGCAACGCCCTGCTATGGGGATTGTCAAGCGAGCGCGGTGTTTTAGTTCATAATTTTTTTGGGTTAGGGGTGATGGTTCGTTTCGGAGCGTTTCCTCTTCAAGGCTGGAGCGGGGCTTCCGCTGGCCGACCTGCTATCCGCACATGTCGAAAACAGTGCCTG
>JBKQUS010000093.1:0-3840 GCA_052325505.1 Limisphaerales bacterium | reverse complement strand
TGTTTTACAACCGCCGACGCCTGCACAGCTCGCTCGGCTACCGTTCCCCCATTGACTTCGAAACCCAAAACAATTAACTAATGACTTACACAACTTTTGTGTCCGCTTTTTCGTGGCAAGCCCAGGGAGAGGGGCTGGTTCTCTCTTCCGGTAGGGCTGCGCTGCCGCGCACCCTCCAAGCCCATCCCCTCGCCCCGCGCACGCGGGGGGAGGACGGCAGGGCGAGGCTCCCGCCGAGCCTCCTCTTGCGCCGTGCCTTGGCGGTTTTGCCATTCCTCACTTCTGCCTTCTGCCTTCATACTTCATACTTTTCCTTTCATCATGGCACAGCCGCATGGACAAATGCGGTCCATGTGAAAAATATTCCCAGGTGTCAGTCCGGTCGCGGCACGCTGGCGATAAATGATCAAGAGATTATCCAAAAACGAACCAAACTATGGGTTGCCCCATCGCACGTTCCTTGGGGTCTTGTGTTTCCCGGCAATGATTCTGCTTGATCCGATCTGCCGTTGTGATCAATTGATCTGGGCGTGACGAAGAAATTGCCATCGCGCAAGTCAAAACCCCTTTACCGGATGCCGCTGCCCAAACTGGAGGAGTCCCCGTCTGCGCCACCCGAAAATAATATCGGCCAGCCCGTTTCCCCGTCGCACTTCGAACTCCGGGAAGACGGGACGATTGCCGTCGAACGAGATAACGGAAAACGCGCGCCGGAATTGATTTTCCGCGATGATTCCCGTGGTCTCTGGCTCTATCACGGCAATTGCCTCGAACTTCTCGACGCCATTGCCGCCAAATAGCCCGAAGGCCGCTTCGACGCCATCTTTGCCGACCCGCCGTATTTCCTTTCCAACGGCGGCATCACCTGTCACGCCGGCAAAATGGTCAAAGTGGACAAGGGCGACTGGGACAAATCGCGCGGCGCGGAATTCAACCATGAATTCAACCTCGAATGGCTGCGACGCTGCCAGCGCGTCCTCAAACCCAACGGCACCATTTGGGTGAGCGGGACGCATCACGTCATCTTTTCCATCGGCTACGCCATGCAACAGCTTGGTTATAAAATCCTCAACGACATCGCGTGGGAAAAACCCAACCCGCCGCCGAATCTGAGCTGCCGCTACTTCACACACTCCACGGAAACCATTTTGTGGGCCGCGAAAAATGAAAAGAGCAAACACACGTTCAATTACCAGGAAATGCGTAAGGTGACGGGCAAACAGATGAAAACCGTCTGGCGACAGGAGGAATTTGATGGTAGGGCGGGCAGCCCACTGCCCGCCGAATCGCACGCAGATGAACGGCGCGCACGGAGTGACGCGCCCCACCTCGATCCCATCTGGACCATGACCGCGCCGGGACGGGACGAAAAGGAGCACGGCAAACATCCCACGCAAAAGCCCGTGGCGCTGGTGGAACGCTGCCTGCTGGCCTCCACCAACGAAGGTGATTTGGTGTGCGACCCGTTTCTGGGTGGCGGCACAACGGTCGTTTCCGCCATCGGCCATCATCAAACGAAATCCACTGTCATCCACAGCAAGGCGCGCTGGTTGGATTGGCTGCAACATCGCGCTCAATCGGATCCCCATCGAGGCCAGGATTGCAGTCGTGACGGAAAATAGGGCCGCTCCGGAAGGCGAAGTGCGGGAAAAGTTTAGGCGCGTCAAACCGCTAAGAGAAATCTCCGTTGCTCAGCGTGGTTGGACGCTGGATGTGCTTAATATCGTCCGGCGATTGGGTAAATCGGAGTTCACGAATGAGGATGTTTACGCCTGCGAACGGGAATTGGAGGCTATGCATCCCGACAATCGCCACATCCGTGACAAAATTCGCCAGCAGCTTCAGGTTCTCCGTGACACTGGCTTCTTAATTCACGTTGGCAGCGGCTGTTGGCGACTTCCGTAACCCGCTGATAATCAACCGTGTAGCGGGTGTAGTAGTAGCCCAGCGATTCAAAGAGTGCAGTCGCAGCGGCGACAAGCGGCTTGTCTGCGAAGCCTTTCAATGACGCGATAATGGCCTGCTTGGTTTCGAGTTCGCTCATGAAGGGAGGTTTCGCTTTTGGCTTGTCCGGTAGGGGACGGCGTCTTCTCTAACGTGAAAGCCAATTTCAGGCCGGGCCGGATCGGGAGGGGTCATGAGCTGACGGATGGCATCGAAAACAACTTTGAATTGCGAGTCGTACTTGGCCTCCAAGGCCACGAGTTTTTGGGCGAGTTCGGCGTTGGTCAGCAGCATCTCGCGCAAGCGGACAAACGCGCGCATGATGGCGATGTTGACCTGCACGGCGCGGGGACTGCTCAGAACACTCGATAGCATGGCCACCCCTTGTTCGGTGAAGGCGTAAGGCAGGCTGCGGCGGCGACCTCCCCAGTCTCTTGATATGCCAATTTGGCATTTCAAGTTTTCGTATTCCTCAGCGGTCAATTGAAACATGAAATCCTCCGGGAATCGGTTGGCATTGCGTTTGACGGCCCGATTCAATGCCCCGGTTTCGACCCCGTAAAGCCCCGATCTGTCCACCAGCAAATGCGCGAACGCCAAGAACTCGTCAATGTGGCGGAGCACTTAAACCCGAAACATGTTACGGCTCTCCAGCACCTTCCTCCAAAACACCTTTTCCGACGATCGGATGTCCCGGATGCGGGCCAGCAACTCCTCGAAGTACCTGCCCCCGCCCGCGCGTTTCAACCGCTCGCCGTCTAGTGTGAAACCCTTGACGATGTATTCCCGCGAGCGTTGCGTGGCCCAGATGCGGAACTGCGTGCCGCGATGCGACTTCACCCGGTAGCCCACCGAAATGGTCACGTCGAGATTGTAATAGTTGGTGCTGTAGTTCTTCCCGTCGGCGGCAGTTGTTAAGAATTCCTTAACAACTGAATCGGCCTGCAACTCTCCCTCCGCAAAGACGTAGTACGTAGTGGATGTGCATGCTCACGTTCGGAATTCCACCGCGCTGAAAGTCCAGAGGCATCAGCGGGGAGCGATTTCCAACCATTTTAGGAGACCGTCCTCGATGCTCCGTGTTTGCGGTTCGGTCATCCGGCCAAGAAATTTTAAAGCCCGAACTCTCGGCACCGTGGCCGGACTTTGAACTAGGAAAGCGCCGGGCTTGAGGAACGGCAACGGAATGTTGATCTCAAATCGAGAACCGCGAAGTGTCGTCGTGTGGGGAATGACGGTGATAATATCCCGGTCCTTTGCCTCGCATGGACCGCTCAAAACCAATGCGGGACGGACCTTTTCCACCATCCCGAGATCCACCAACCAGACCTCACCTCGACCCGGCACGATTCTCCTCTTCGTCAAGCATCTGGAAAGTGACGCGGGCGCTTTGTTCAATGTCTCCGTCCGTCAAGGGTTCGCCATAAAGCTCTCCGGAAACAGGCGCGGGTCTTTGTCCGATGCGCTGCTCCAAGTCCTGCAACAGCGCCTGTTGATCGCTGATGGGCAATGCCCGGATTTGTTCCAGCACAACCTGTGCTTTGGTGCTCATACGTTTTAAATCTACCCGCACCGCCTAAAATCGCAAGTGGCATTATTGACATCCTCAAAGCTGTGGAGCATGACCCGCGTTGGTTGTTAGTGGATCCAGAAACCCCGAAACATGTTACGGCTCTGTTGCGGATCGTGTTACGGGCTAACCCGCTGATAATCAACCGTGTAACGGGTGTTACGCCCTTTTCAGAGCAATGTATCAATCCGGCTATTCTTTGTGATCTGATACGGTTTCCAGAGTTATTCAACCGGCGGCGAGGAGAGCCCGAAGGATTAGCTCCCCGCAGCCGACGGTGAATAACTCTGCCGCGACAAAGAATTTGCGACCGGAGTATAATGGCA
>JBKQUS010000092.1:0-23890 GCA_052325505.1 Limisphaerales bacterium | reverse complement strand
AACTGGAAGAAAGAGCATCCGTCGCAAGTCAAAATGGCCGCTTGATTTTGACTCGGCACCAAGCCAATCGCTCATCCTATCACAATCCGCCCATTTCAACAGAAGGATGCTCCTTTACCGCTTACGATTTCGCGGCTGCTGCCCAAACCTGTGCCTCCCTCCTGAAAACGCTCCCGCCTCACGGGGCGGATTTGGCATTTGTCGGAGAAACCAGTTGGAAGAATTGCTGCGCGCCCGTGATGGCGTTGGTGTACGGGCTGACTGCGCCCGGCATGTTGGTAAAGACATTGGTTACGCCGGGGGCGGCCAGGAGGGCGAAAAGCGACGCGGGATCAGTCCAAGTCAAAACGACATTGCTGCCGGCCAGTTGAATGTTCAAACCAATCGGCGCCATTAAAACCACCAGGTTCGCGCTGTCGGTTGCATTGCTGTAATCGACCGTGTCGACCGGGGTGAATAGGACGGAGAGAAGATTGGTTCCAGGACTTAACACGGCACCGGCGGATGGATTATAGGTAAAGTTGCCGGGCACGTTCGCCGTGGCATCAAGCTGGTTGGATCCCAGGGCGGTGCCGTAGTTGACGGCGGACGGAGCGGCCCAACTCAGCAAGGGCACGGCCATGGTGACGGTGAGTGTGCCGTTGCTCAAGGTGACGGTGTAATTGGTCTGGCGGTTGTCCGGGTCCACCAGTGCGGGCGTGATGGCATAAGTCCCCACAGCGCTGTTGGTCGTCGCGCTGCTGCTGTAAGTGGCCGTGATGTTGTCGCCGTTCTGCAAGCCGGTGATCGTGCCGGTGAAAACCGGGCTGGGCTGTCCATACACCTGGCTCGCATTGGAGGCCGTCACGGTCAACGGCGCAGGCGTTACCACCAGGCTCACGCTGTCGCTTCCGTTGGTGTAGTCAATGTTGTCAGCCGGTGTGAAAAGGACAGAAAGGATGTTGGTCCCCGCGTCCAGCACCACGGCGGCGGAGGGATTGTAGGCAAAGCTGCCGGGGATGTTTGCCGTGGCGTTGAGTTGGTTGGAACTCAGGGCGGTCCCATAAGTGACGGCGGACGGCGTGGCCCAACTCAGCAAGGGTGCGGCCATGGTGACGGTGAGCGTGCCGGTCCCCACGGTGACGGTGTAATTGGTCAGGCTATTGTTCGTGACCAGCGTGGGCGTGATGGTGTAAGTCCCCACCGGGCTGTTGGTCGTCGCGCTGCAATTGTAAGTGGCTGTAATGTTGTCCCCATTCTGCAAGCCGGTGATGGTCCCTGTGAATACCGGATTGGCCTGCCCATATCCCCGGCTGGCATTGGAAGCCGTCACCGTCAATGGCGCCGGCGTCACCGCCAGGCTCACGCTGTCGCTTGCGCTCGTGTAATCAACCGTGTTGGACGGAGTGAAGAGGACCGAAAGCGTGTTGGAGCCAAAATTCAATTCCGTGTCAGCCGGCGGATTATAGGCAAAACTGCCAGGCACATTCGCCGTGGCATCGAGTTGGGCCGGACTAAGAGCGGTGCCGTAAGTGATGGCGGACGGCGTGGTCCAGTTCAGCACCGGCGCTGCCATGGTGACGGTGAGCGTGCCGTTGCTCAGGGTGACGATGTAATTGGTCTGACGGTCGTTCGGGTCCACCAACGTGGGCGTGATGGCATACGTCCCCACTGCGCTGTTGGTCGTCGCGCTGCTGCTGTAAGTGGCCGTGATGTTGTCCCCATTCTGCAACCCGGTGATTGTGCCGGTGAACACAGGGTTGGTCTGGCCATAGACCCGGCTTGCGTTGGCGGCCGTCACAGTCAACGGCATGCGCGTCACCACCAGGCTCACGTTTTTGGTTGCGTTGCTGTAATCCGCCGTGTTGGTCGGGGTGAAAACAACGGACAGAGTGTTGGTCCCGGCGTTCAAGACCGTCCCGGCGGACGGAGTATAGGCAAAGCTGCCGGGGACGTTTGCCGTGGCGTCGAGTTGGGTCGAACTGAGCGCGGTGCCATAACTCACGGCGGACAGCGCGGCCCAGCTCAAGGACGGCGCGAGTTTCGTCACGGTCAGGCTGAACAAAAAGCTTTGCACGACGCCGTTATTGAGGTTGGTGAACCAAACTGTGCCGGCGTTGGTACCTGCGGCCAGAAGGGTGGCGGCGGAATTGAGGCTAACGCCGACCGTGGCGGCGGCCCCGCCCACAGCGAGCGTGCCGGTGCCGGAGGAGACGGATAGCCAGGGGGAGCCGCTGCCCGCGGCCCAGTCGAGCGAAACCGTCCCGGCATTTGTCGTCCCGGCATTTGTCAAGGTGAAATTCTGGTTGGTAACGCTGAACGGCCCGCCATAAGTGCCGGTGGAGACAAAGCCGGAGAACGGCGTGATCAGCAGCGGCGGGGGGGAGAGGAGGGCATTGATCAAGCCCTGTCCGTTCGGGGTGCCCCAGCCGGTGCAGAGATCGTAGCCGGAAATTGCGAAGAACAAGTTGGTGCTCTGGGCATTGGTGTTGTTGCCCGTGGTGATGTCGTTGAATATGGACGAATAGGAAGTGCTCTCGCCCAGCGAATAAACGGCTGGATTAATAAAGCCCACGCTCGTGCTGTTGCTGGCCGCCTGTTGATTGATCAGGGCGGTAAAGCCCGCCCACAAAGGCGCGGCGCAACTGGTCCCGCCGAATGCGCCCGATTGGCCGTTCCCGTATATGACCCAAACATCGTTCGCCGTGAGGGCGACGTCCGGAATATTCCTCTTCGTGGCCGAGGCGTGGTTGGAGCTGTTGCTGATGCCTTGTTGCCAGTATGGAATCGAATAGACCGTGCTGGATCCGCCGCCGCTTCCCCAGTATCCGTCCCCGTTCGCGGACCAGGCATTCTGTGCCCCCAAGTCGCCCTCGTTCCAAACCGTTTCCGAATTGTAGGACGCCCCGATACCATTCATGAACAGGGTGGTGCCGCCGACACTGGTCACGTAGGGGCTGTCCGCCGGCACCATGATCGGGTTAACCCACGCGTCGCCGTCGCCCGAGGCCTGAAAGAAGGACTGGCCTTGCGTGGCCATTTTCTCAAACCAGCCATCCATGGTCGTGTTCGGGTCGGGATATCCGCGGTGGCCGCCACCGGTGTAACCCCAGGAGGAGCTGAATTGTTTGATCTGGTTGCTGGACGCCATGCTGTCAAGAATATCGTCGAAGGCCGTGGCCGTGTTCACGCTTGACCCGGCTTCAAATACAACCACCGCCGCCAACCCGGGCGCCATGGCAATGGCCATCTCAATATCCAGCGAAACCTCGTCAACGCCGGAGCCGGGAGTGCCGTTGGCGTTGGTGACGTCAACGTTTATCAAAGGGACGTTCGTCAGCCCGGCCAGCGTCTCGTAGGATACAATGTCGTTGCTGTAATAACCGTCCAGCTCCACCAAACCGACCATTTGGCCGGCGCCAGTGAGGGAAACTCCCGGGGCGTAGGCGTTCCTGAAGTCGTTCCCCAGGTAATTGCTGTTGGGCCCGGAGCCGCTGGGCCCGGAGCCTGACGCGGACACTGGCTTTGCGTTCGCGGGCTTCCTGTGCAGCATCGGGCGCGGCAGGGCGAAATCGCCCAGCCCGACAACGTCCAGTATGGGCAAGCCTGCCTCCACTGTCGGCTCGACATCTGGGGCATAAAACTGCCGGTTCTCAGTAGGATGCTGATAAGTCTGCAAGGTAACATGGAACGCCTTCTCTATGTCCGATACCTTTCCCCGCACGTCGAGCAACATGCGGCTGTCACGCGTGGCGGCGATCTCCAGCCCGTTGCTCACGGCGAAATTGATGATGGCCTGATAATCTTGCGTCGTCGGTCCAAACCTTTCAGTGAATTGCGCGGGCGTCAGGTATCGATGATAGTCCGGGCTGGCGGGATCGTAGAGGCGTTGCAGCAGACTGGCCAGTGCGTCGCTGTTGCGCAGGGGCAGGCTGATGGCGAGGCGAAGGGAATTGGTCCCCGGCAGGCGCCCCAAAGGCTGCGTGAGCGCCGACTCCTCCGGCACATACCCCCGCAGTGTCCGCATTTCCGCGCGCGCGGACATTGGGCCGACGATGGCCAAGAACAGCGGAAGCAGCCCCCTCGTCCAGGGGCCTGGGCGGAAATGCAAAATCGCAAAAATGGCGTCGGAAAGGAGACTTTGCGATTTCATAGTTTTTACGAACGCGCAAGTTTTGCCGTCCGAATCTTGCGCTGTGCCACAGCTTACAGACTATCTGAAAGGCAGGCGTTTGTCAAAGAAGATCGATCAGTTTACCGTCCTGGGTTTGTTCTCCGTGGCCCCTTCCTCAATGCGATAAAGATGGGTCTTGGTCCGTAAATAGAACGCCTTGCCAGCCACTGACGGTGAAGCCATGAGGCCGCTGTCCAGGGTATTGGTTGCCAAAAGGTTGCAAGCGCGGCCAGGCGTGATGACGGTGGTGAGGCCTTGCACGTTGAAAAAATACAGCCGTCCGTCGGCATAGAGGGGCGAGGCCTCGTAGGTGCCGCCGATGCGTTCCGTCCACTGCACATCCCCAGTGCCGGCATCGAGGCAGGTTAGAAAACTCTGTTCCGCCGCAGTGTAGAGCAGCCCGTCCACCAGGATCGGCGAGGAATACTTGCCGATGTGCGTGTTGCACCGCCAGGCAACGTGCGTGTCAGTCACGTCCCCATGGCCGCCAGCTTTGACCGCGATCAATTCGGTTTTTGTCAGGCCGCTGACAAAATAAGCCAGGCCATTGTCGAACAGCGGCCGGGGCGCAGCCGACCAGTCGGCATAGCGCACCCGCCACAGTTCCCGCCCGTCGCCGGGATCGTAAGCATAGCAGGCCTTGGCCCCGGCGCTGAGCAGCAGCGGGTGTCCGGCGTTGGTGACGATGATGGGCGTGCTGTGGGCTTTGCGCCTGTCCCCCAATTTGGCCATGGCCCCCGGATCGTTTTCATCATTGAAGGCGACGGACCGGTTGGTTTTCCAGATCGTCCGGCCGGTTTCCTTGTCCAAGGCAACGGTGTATTGGAGATCGACCCCGTCCAGCGTGATGATCAGCAGATTCCGGAAGAGGATTGGGGATGATGACGGGCCGCGGTAATGGCGGCAAGGCAGGTCGGTGCGTTGCCAGAGCACGTTGGCGGTGGCGGTATCCAGACAGGCCGTGCCGTAGCTGCCGAAATGGACATATACCCGCCCCGGCTCAATCACGGGCGAGGGCGTGGCATAACTGTTGACGTTGTTGCCCTGAGGTTCCGGGGCGTCGGCGTGAAATAGTTTCGTATTGACACTAATCCTCCCCGTGTCGGCGTCGAGGCAGAGGGCGTAGAAATCATGCCCGTCCACGGTGGCGGTGGTCAGCCACACCTGGCCGCCCATCACTACGGGCGTGGACCAGCCGCGATGGGGGATTTCTGTTTTCCATTTGATATTTTCGGTTTCGCTCCAGTGCAGGGGAAGGCCGATGGCTTTGGTGTCGCCCGCGGCCTGGACATGGCCGTCGCACCAAGGCCCGCGCATTTCCGGCCAAGTCACCGCCCGCCGCGGGGCGGACGCCGGCCAGCGTTATCAGGACCAGGGCTGAAAAGATTCCGCACAGTTTGGCGGAAGGGCGCGCCGCCGTCAAAACGCGCGTCATGCCGGCCCGCCATTGTCGCCAATGGCTTCGACGGGGCAGCCTTCCTTGGCTTCCTTGCATTGGGCCTCCTCCTCGGGGGTGCCGGGCTGTTTGAAGACGTAAGAAAAACCTCCGTCGTCGTTGCGGGTGAAATTGGCGGGGGCCGTCTCGCGGCAGAGATCACAATCGATGCACTGATTATCGACGTAGTACTTGCCGGTGACGTTATTGGGATATTTATTTGCAATGTCGGCCATAAACTTATTTTGCGGAGAATATAATTCGCGCCACGGAAGCAGGGCAAGCTTTTTAGAACTTCAGCGCCTTGACCGCCTCGGTCGCGCCCGCCAGAACCGCCCCGGGCGAAATGCCCAGATAAATCATCGCCACCATGCACGCTGCCAGCGGGACCTGCACCCGCGCCGGCACAATGATCGGGGAAAGGTCAGGCGGGTCCTTGGCCCAATACATCACCCGGATCACCGCAAAATAATAATACAGGGAAATCACCACCCCGACGATGGCCACGCCCGCCAGCCAATAACAGCCGGGATCAACCGCGCCCCGTTCAATGACGGCCCTGAGCAGCAGGAATTTTCCCAGGAACCCCGCCATGGGCGGAATGCCCGCCAGCGAAACCATCACCAGCGCCAGGGCCAAGGCCAGCAACGGCGAGCGGCGGCTCAACCCGGCCAGCGCCCCAATGTCCTCGTTGTCTTTCATGACCACGCAGATGACCAGGAAGGCGGCGGCCAGCGTGAATAAGTATCCCGCCAGATAGTACAGGATCGCCACGGACCCGGAGGCGTTGACCGCCGCCACGCCCAGCAGCATGTAACCGGCGTTGGAGATGCTGGAATAACCCAGCAGCCTTTTCAAATTGCGTTGCGGGATGGCGCAGAGGTTGCCATACAGAATCGTGATTCCGGCCGCGACCATCAACATCTTGTCCCAATGCTCGGCCAGCCTGGGCAGGGCCACGAACAACACCCGCAGCACCAGTATGAATCCCGCCGCCTTGGAGGCGATGGCCAGGAAGGCCGTCACCGGCGTCGGCGCGCCCTGATAAACATCCGGCGCCCATACCTGCAACGGAAACGCCGCGATCTTGAAACTTAATCCGAACAACACCAGCAGCATCCCCAGCCAATAAACCTTGTTGTAATTCAGCGCGGCGGACTCCCGGCTCAACAGGACAAAATTGGTGTGGTTGGCCGTCCCGAAAACCAGCGCAATGCCGAAGACCAGGAAGGCCGCCGCCAGCGCGCTCTGAATCAAATACTTGACACCTGCCTCCAGGGACGCCAGGCGCGACCGCTGAAAACTGACCAGAATATAGAAACTGGCCGAAATCAGCTCCAGCGCGACAAAGACCAGAACCAAATCATTGGCCGCGGCCGCCAGCATCATGCCCGTCAGGGCCATCAACACAATGACGTGGAACTCTCCAATGCCCAGGGGCATCCGGTCCGCGCATTCGCGGGCCATGAGCAGGACAAAAATCGCCGCCGCGAGAAAAATGCGCTGGAAAAAAACGGCCAGCCCGTCCTGCGCCAGCATGGAACTGGAGGAGGCCCAGCCGTGAGGCTCAATTAGGAAACTGGCGGCCAGAATGATGACCAGCCCCGCCACGGCCACGATGCCCAGCGCCGGCTTGGATTGGGGAGCGGTCCATAAGTCAAGCAGGAGCACCAGCAGGGCAAGGCCCGCCACCGCGATCTCCAATGTCAGATACGAGAAGTTCATCTGGTGGAATGGCCTTTCGCGATGGGCGTCATTTCGATGTCTTCCGCCCCCACCATGCGCACGATTGGCGCGACGCCGGCCTTGATGTTGTCAGTCAACAACCGCGGGCAGAAACCGAACAAAATCAGGCAGCCTAAAAGCAGGCCGTAAGGCAGTTTCCGCCAAAGGGTCGTGACGTCGGAAATCCCCGCCCACTCCTTGTCACCGTGCCAGATATCGCGAATGGCGTGCAGCATGTAAACCCCGGCGATGATCAGCGCGCCCCACACAGCCATGGCGCTGATGACCTCCGAGCGCTGCCAGGCCCCGAACAAAACCAGCACCTCGCCCGGAAACCCGGCAAACCCCGGCAATCCGCATCCGGCCAGCATCGCCATGATCATGACCGTGCCGATGAAAGGCAGTTTGCGCAGCAGGCCGCCCATCTGGTTCATGTCCAGCGTCTTGACTTCATCCCGCAGATAGCCGCTCAGGGAAAAAGTCAGGGCTGCCAGAAAACCGTGCGCAACCATGATGAGCACCGTCCCGGTAATGCCGATGGTGCCGAGACTGGCGATGCCCAGAAAGGCAAACCCCATGTGCGCCACGCTCGAATTGCCGATCAACAGGTTCAAATTACGCTGCCGCATCGCCACCAGGCCGCAATAGAGAATGTTGCCCAGGCACAGCACCGAAATGATGTTGGCCCAACGTTGCGCTTCATCCGGCATGAGCGGCAGGGCGACGCGGATCAAGCCGTAAAGGCCGAATTTCTTCAAGACGCCCGCGTGGATCATGGCCGTGGACGTCGGCGCGGACCCGTAACCCAGCGGCGCCCACGTATGGAAAGGCCACAACGACACCAGAATGCCGAAACCAAAGAGCAGCGGCGGGAAAATCAGGCGTTGTGGCGCCACGGGCATGGGATGCGCCTTGAAATATTGGGTCAACTTCTCCAGGTCGAGAGTCCGGTCATGAACCGGCAATTGCAGATACAGCGCCAGAAATCCCAGCAGAACCAGCAGCGCTCCCACGCTCAGGTAAAGGGTGATTTGGAAAGTGGCATAGTTCTTATTCTCCCCCCTGCCCCACAATCCGATCATGATGAAGGTCGGCACCAGGGCCAGTTCGTGGAAAAAGTAGAAAAAAAACAAATCAAGCGAGGCGAACGCGCCCAGAATGCCGCCACCCATCATGAGGAGCAGTATGTAAAACTCCTTCTCGCGCGTTTTAATCTCGCGCGCCACGCACACCGCCGCAAAAACCACGGTCGCCCCCATCAGAATCAACCCCAGGTTGATCCCGTCCACCCCCACATGATAGCTGATCCCCAGCGACGACGCCCACTCCTGCTGCTGCACGAATTGAAATACGTCCGCCTTGCCGCCGTCAAATTTGCAGAACACCACCACTGCCAGAACGAGCGAGGCGAACGTGGCCAGCAAGGCGATGCACCGGATGACGAAGCGGTAATTCCCCGGAATGAGCAAAATCACCAGCGCGGCCAGCAGCGGCAGAAGGAAGATGTAAGTGAGGGGTGACATGGGTTTACCGGAGCAGCATGAGATACAGCGCCAGGGCTATGCCCGCCGCGAACAGAAAGGTGTAGGTTTGCAGATTGCCGGTTTGGATCAGGCGCAGCCCGCGTCCGGTCAATTCCGTCGTCCCCTGCACGAAGCGAACGAGCCATTGCAAACCGATGTCAAACCCGTTGGCGAACCTGGCCACCAAATCCTGCGTCATCGCAATGAGCGATGCGTACATTTCATCAAAATAGAACTTGTGGCGGAGGATCCGGCTCAACGATCGCAATCGGGCCGGCAGCGGGTCGGATTCGGCGCGGTAATAAAAGTGGAAAGCCAGCCAAAGCCCCACGGCGAAAGCCGCCACGCCGAGCCAGGCCGGCACCGTCGCGGTCCGAAACGGTTCCAGCGGGGCAAAGACTTCCGGCGCTTTTTCCCCAAATTGCGGGGCAATGAATTGTTCAATGCCAAAAAAACCGCCGAACACCGCGCCGATCGCCAAAACCATCAGCGGCCAGGTCATTACTTTGGGCGACTCGTGGGCGTGGGCGGGCAGGTCCGATTTCGCCTTGCCCAGGAACACCACAAAGAACAGGCGGAACATGTAAAACGTGGTGAGAAAAGCGACCAGGACTCCCACGGCGAACGCGGTCATGCTCCCGTTGTAAGCCGCCGTCAAAATCCCGTTGTAGTCCGCCGACAAAAGGAAATCCTTGCTGAGAAGACTGTCGAGGCTCCCATTATAGGCCGCCGACAAAATGGCGTCCTTGCTGTAGAAACCGCTGAAAAACGGACAACCGCAGATGGCCAGAGTCGCGGCCAGAAATGTCCAATACGTGACTGGCATCTTTTCCCTTAACCGGCCCATTTTCCAAATATTCTGCTCCTGGCTGACCGCGTGAATGACCGAACCGGCGCCCAGGAACAAGAGCGCCTTGAAAAAGGCATGGGTGGCCAGATGAAACATCGCCGCTGGCGGATGGCTCAAACCCACCGCCATCACCATGTAGCCCAATTGCGACAGCGTCGAGTAAGCCAGAATGCGTTTGATGTCGTCCTGCTGGCACGCCACCAGCGCCGACATTAAGGCGGTGAACCCGCCGATAAAAGCTATGACATGCAGCGCGGATGGGTCGAAGATGAAGAACACCCGGCAAAGCATATAGACGCCAGCTGCCACCATGGTCGCCGCATGGATCAGGGCGCTGACCGGCGTCGGGCCTTCCATGGCGTCGGGCAGCCAGACGTGCAGGGGGAATTGGGCCGATTTGCCAACCGCGCCGCAGAAAATCAACAGCCCCACCAAGGTCGCCGCCGTGTCGAATAGCTCCGGATTGTTTATCATCTGCGTATGCACCGCGGCAAAATTCAATGTCCCCGTCACCGCCCACACCAAAAGGATGCCGGTGAAGAATCCAAAATCCCCCAGCCGGTTGGTCAGAAAGGCCTTCTTGGCCGCGTCCGCCGCCGACGCGCGCTCATACCAGAAGCCGATGAGCAGATAGCTGCTCAGGCCCACCAATTCCCAGAAGATGAACATCTCCAGGAAATTGTCGCTCAGCACCACCCCGAGCATGGCAAAGGTGAACAGGCTCAATTCGGCGAAGAAGCGGCTTTCGCCGGGGTCTCCCTTCATGTATCCGATCGAGTAAATATGGATGGCGCTGCCCACCCCGGTCACAATCAGCAACATGAGCAGGCTCAACGGATCGAAGTGCATTCCGAAATGGATGCTGAGATGCCCAACCTTCAGCCAACTGACGCTGATGTCCTCCGGCGGAAGGCTGAAAGGCCCTATCGCCAAGATTGTCGTCAGCGCCATGCTGTTGCAGAACAAATTGAGGCTGAGCAGAAACGAAATAAGCACCGCCCCCACCGACAGGACCGCGCTGAAACGCGGATTTTTCTGTGTGAACAGCGTGATCACCACCGCCGCCAGCAGCGGCACAAACAGGACCATCCATGGCAGCGGGTCGTACATGTTATAATTTCATCGTGGCCAAATCCTCGACGTGGGTGGTCTGGCGGCGGCGGTAAAGCGCGACGATAAGGGCCAGTCCCAGCGCGACCTCGGCCGCAGCAACCGTGATCACAAAAAGGACGATGATCTGGCCGTCGAGGTTGTTGTTGAAGCGGGAGAAGGCGGCCAGCGCCAGATTCGCGGCATTGAGCATCAGTTCCAGGGACATGTAGATGACCAGGATGTTGCGGCGCACGATCACCCCCAGCAAGCCGATGCAAAACAGCAGCGCGCTCACCACCAGGTAATCTTGCAGGTTGATCGGGTTCATTTCAGGTCCCTTTTGCTCAACAGCACCGCGCCGACCATGGCCACCAACAGCAACAATGACAGCACCTCGAACGGCAGGGCAAATTGCGTGAAGAGCGCCTGCCCAAGGCTGATGGTGGTTCCCTCGACCACCGGCTTGGCCAGGGTGAAGCCGACGGCGGAATGCTTGATGGTGCGGATCATGGCCAGGGCAATCATCAACACCGCCACCGTTGCCAGGCCGCCCATGACAGGTTTGATCTTGCGCTGCTCCTCTTCCTTCAAGTCCAGCAACATGATGACAAAAACGAACAGCACCATGACCGCGCCGGCATAGACCAGCACCTGCACCGCCGCGATAAAAAAAGCGTGCAATTGCACGAAAAGCCCCGCCATCGACACAATGGTTAGGACCAGAAACATGGCGCTGGTCACCGGGTTGCGCGAGAACGGGTTCAGCACCACCAGCGCGCCGCACACCAGCGTCAAAAAGGCGAAAAGATAAAAGAACGCTATTTGCATTTATAACTAAATTTATAACTATTTATGCTTCCACTTCCAAATCTTGTCGTTATGCACCCCCCCCAAAGCCAGCAGTTTTTCCTTGTTATAGACCATTTCCTTCCTGGTCAACCCGGTCAGCGAATAATCCTGCATCAGAAAAATCGCCTCCTCGGGGCAGACTTCCTGGCAGAACCCGCAATAAATGCAGCGCAGCATGTCGATGTCAAATTCCTTGGGCGCCTTCTCGACGTTGCCCGCTTCGGGCGAGCCGTTCGGTCCCGGCGGCGTGATGCGGATGGCCTTGGGCGGGCAAATAAATTCGCAAAGCTGGCAGGAAACGCACTTGACGCGGCCCTCCGGGTCCTTGACCAGATACGGCGCGCCGCGATATCCCTCTGGCACGGTCCACTTCTGCTCCGGATACTGCATCGTCACTTTCTTTTTGAAAAAGTGCCGGACCGTGACGAGGAAGCCCTGCATAATCGCCGGGAGATACAGGCGTTCCCACAAATTCAATTTGGTTCGTTTAACAATCATGCGGTTTCAATGCCCGGCCCCCGCCACCCACAGCCACAGCGCCGTTGCCACGATGTTCAGCAGGGCCAGCGGCAGAAACCGCCGCCAGCCCAAATCCATCAATTGATCGTAGCGAAAGCGCGGCCACATCCAGCGCACCCAAATGAAAATTCCCATCAAGACCATGATCTTGCCCAGAAAAATCGCGATCTGCGCCACGCCGATCATTGTGGACGCCGGGTCCGGATTGTCCAGACCGGCGAAGGGCAGCGTCCAGCCGCCGAGGAACAACGTGACCATCATGGCCGAGGCCGCAATCATATTGGCGTATTCGCCCATGAAAAAAAGCGCGAACTTCATCGAGCTGTACTCGGTGTTGTAGCCGGCGACCAACTCCTGCTCCGATTCCGGCAGGTCAAAGGGCAGCCGGTTGGTTTCGGCAAAAGATGAGATCAAGAAAATTATGAAGGACAGCGGGGCATAGAGGATAAGCCAGTGGTGCCCCGCTTGAAACTCGATGACCTTGCCCAGGTTCAAGTCCCCCACGAAGAGGAAAACAGGAATGACCGACATGCCCATGGCGATTTCGTAGGAAATCATTTGCGCACTGGAACGAATGCCGCCGAAGAACGGATATTTCGAATTGGAGGCGTATCCCGCCAGCACGATGCCATAGACCCCCAACGAGACGATGCCGAAGGTATAAAGAATGCCGACGTTCAAATCGGCAATGACCATTTTCTGCCCGCCCAGCCTGGAGCCGAACGGGATGACCGCCAGGACCAACAACGCCGGAATCATGACAAGCATCGGGGCCAGCCAAAAATAGATTTTACGGACATGCCCCGGCGTAAAATCCTCTTTGAGAAAGGCCTTCACGCCATCGGCCACCGGCTGCAAGAGCCCCGCCCACCCCACCCGGTTCGGACCGACGCGGTCCTGAATCGCCGCTGCAATCCTGCGCTCGGCCAGGACGGCGTACGCCACCATCGCCATGACCACCGAGAACACCACAATGATTTTCACGACGCTGAAAATCAGAAACTGCGTCTCTGGACTTAAACTGTTGAACCAATTCATTGTTCGCAAATTCAAATCGGCACGGTGATACCAAGGTCGCCCAGCGCCGCCCACGTCAGCCCCTTGAACGCCGGCACTTCACGCGCCATTTCATTAAACACCCCTTCCATCGTGGCCGCGCCGTTTCCGCCGGCCAGTTCGCGCAGAAATTCCCATTCCGGCCGCGCGTTTCCCTTGGGCTGAAGGTTCTGCATGAACCTTTGCACCCGGCCCTTGGCGTTGACGAAGCTGCCGCGCTTCTCGGCGTGGGCACACCCCGGCAAAAGATAGTGCGCCAGCTCCGTCGTTTTATTGGGCAGAATATCGCTGACAATCAGGGTCTTCAGGTTCCCTAAAAGATTGGGGCCAAAGCCGCACCGCGTCACGTCTTCGCCGAAAACGATCAGCGTCTGGATATGCCCGGCCGCAATGTCCGCCGCGATCTTCGGCAGGTTCGACCCCATCCTGGCGGGTGAAATCCCGATCAGCCTCGAGCCGTTGCTGTTGGGATTGCGGTCGGCGTTGAGCAACAATTTGTCGCCTTCCCCCAGGCGCGGGACGGAATCCGTCAAAGCGTTGAACCTGGCCACCAGTTTTTTCAACAGATACAGCTCCTCGTTGGTCTGGCGCGCCGAGGCGATGATGGCGACGGAGCCGTCGTTGGCCCCGCGCAGAATCTCTGAGATCTCACGCATGGCCTGTGGCCAGGCCTGCGTCTGGCTCTGCCCGCGAAGCTTGGAGCCGCCCACTTTGTCCAGCCGGTCCGGACTATTGATCCATTTGTAATTAAGCCGGCCGGAATCGCACATCCAGCAGGAATTGACCGCGTCGTTCTCCCTCGGCTCATAGCGCAGCACCTTGTCCTCGCGCGAGCCGATGACGATGTTGCAGCCCGTGGCGCAACTGGTGCAAACGCTGTTGCTCTCCTTGAGAAACCAGACCCGCATCTGGAACCGAAAATCCTTCGAAGTCAGCGCGCCCACGGGGCAAATATCGACGGTGTTCAGGGTGTAATTGTTGTCGAAAGGCTTGCCCGGAAAATGCGTCAATGTGCTGTGGCTGCCGCGTTGCACGAACCCCAGCGCATCATGGCCCGCGATGTCGCGCGAGAAACGGATGCAGCGCGAACAGAGAATGCACCTTTCATCATCCAGCACAATGCGCGGCCCCAGATCGACCTGCTTCGGCTTGTGGACTTTCTCCTCGACAAAGCGGCTGGCGGCCTGCCCGTAATCCACCGAGTATTCCTGCAGTTTGCATTCCCCCGCCTGGTCGCAAATCGGGCAGTCCAGCGGATGATTGATCAACAGCGATTCCAGCACCGCCTCGCGCATTTGTTTGGTGGCGGGCGAACTGGGATATATTTCCATGCCCGGTGAAATCGGCGTCGCGCAACTGATCGCGCCGCGGGGCGTGCCGGATTCATAGGGCAGGACCGAGCGCGAGATCTTGGGCGTGCCGTCGGGATTGAGCAGCGGTTTCCGGTCCGGCCCGATGGCGGGAGTGCCGAACTCCACCAGGCACATGCGGCAATTGCCGGCGATGGGCAGCTTGGGATGATAGCAATAATGCGGAATCTCGACCCCAGCCAGCTCGCACGCCTGAAGCATGGTGGTGGGCTGCAATTTGCCCTGCCAGTCCGGCGACAGCTTGGGCACTTCCGTCTCGCGCCCGTCCACCTTGATGCGGATTTTCTCCACCGCCGGCGGCGCGGTCTTCGTTTCAGTTGTAAGTGCTGCTGACATTTTTTATTTAACGCAACGCAAAAACCGCGCTAAGTCTTGGGTCTTTGCGCCTTTGCATTGAAAATGATACGTGTTCATTTCAGTTTTCACGTGAGGGACTCGCTGCGATCCTCATCGTCTGGCCCGGCCCGGCCCCTTTGCTTTTGGCCTCGTCCGCCGCGCCGCGGCTTTCAAATTCGGCCCGGAACTTGTTGACGAAGCTCAACACCGGCCAGGCGCAAGCCTCGCCAAAGGCGCAGATTGTCCGGCCCTGGATGTTCTGCGCGATGTTGAGCAGGTATGCGGCGTCCTGTTCGCGTCCGTGCCCGTGGGTCATGCGGTGCAGCGCCTTGGCCAGCCACAGCGATCCCTCCCGGCAAGGCGTGCATTGCCCGCAGCTTTCATGCGCGTAAAAGTCGGCAATATTCGCCAGCGCCGCCACGATATCCGTCGAATCATCCATCACAATGATCGCGCCCGAACCCGACATGCTGCCAGCCTGCTGCAGTGTGTCGAAATCGTAAGGCAAATCCAGCATATCGACTTCGACCGCAGCCATCTGCCCGTCCGCCGCCTTCCGCTTCAGCTTGAATTTGTCCCCCGCCTTGAAGACCTTGGCCGACGAGCCGCCGGGGATGACGGCCAGCAATTTCCTGCCCTCGCGCAGCCCGCCGCCGAAGTTCTCGTGAAAGATCAACTCGCCGAGCGTCGCCTTGCCCACTTCCACCTCGTAATAGCCGGGCTTTTTGACGTGGCCGCTGACGCACACAATGCGCGTGCCGGTGTTGTTGGGCGTGCCCAGCTTGGCGTATGCCGATCCGCCCAGCAGAACAATATGTTTGACTGTAGCAAGTGTTTCAACGTTGTTCACGATGGTCGGGCACATGTACAAGCCCAGCACGGCCGGAAAATAGGGCGGCTTGATGCGGGGATAGGCCCGCTTGCCTTCGAGGGACTCGATCAACCCCGTTTCTTCGCCGCAGATATAAGCGCCCGCGCCGCGGTGGACATAAATCTCCAGGTCATGGCCGCGGCCCAGGATGTTTTTGCCGAGGAAATTTTTGGCGCGCGCCTCGGCCAGGGCGCGCAGCAGCAGCCTGGCCCCGTCCGGCATTTCCCCGCGAATGTAGATGTAAGCCAGATGCACGTCGTTGGCGAAGCAGGAGATGATCATTCCCTCCAGCAGTTGGTGGGGATCCTTGTAAATGATCTGGCGGTCCTTGAACGTTCCCGGCTCGGATTCGTCGGCGTTGCAGATCAGGTAAATCGGCTTGCCGCTTTTGCGATCGACGAACGACCACTTCAAGCCGCAGGAGAACCCCGCCCCGCCCCGGCCGCGCAGCCCGGAGATTTTGACCTCCTCGCGGATCTGCTCCTGCGCGGAAAGTTTTTTGCCGTCAGGCAGGTCTTTGGCGGGCAGGGCCATCGCCTTTTTCAGCGCCTCGTAGCCGCCGTGACGCAAATAGCACTCGATGTCCGGCGTGTAGCCCGGCTCATCGGCGTGCTTCAAAATCAATCTGTATTCCTGCGGCATGTCGCGATTAAATCCTAAATCCGGCCCCGCGGCAGCTTGACTCCGCGCCCAATTTCCTTACATTCAAGAGCTTGGTCACTGCCCGATGGTGTAACGGTAGCACAACAGACTCTGGATCTGTTTGTCATGGTTCAAATCCATGTCGGGCAGCCAATTGTTTGCGATCATTGGCGTTCATTTGCTTTTCTCGATGATTTCATCCGCCTTCTGCGCTGAAACGCCCTCATAAAAATCTTCATTCACCATCATCACAGGCGCGGTCCCGCAATTGGCCAGGCACTCGACGAATTCGACCGAGTATTTGCCGTCCTTGGTGGTCTGCAGGCCGTGTTCCGATGGGTCCAATCCCAGTTTCCGGCAGATATGGTCCCGCAATTCATGGCTCCCGCCCAACGCGCAACTCAAGGTGCGGCAAACCTTGATCTGGTGCCGGCCCGCCGGCGCCTGCCGGAACATGGGATAAAACGTCACCAGTTCGTAAATGTTGATTGGCTGCAAGCCGAGCCGCTGCGCAGTCCACTCCATCGCTTCGGGCGAGATGTGCCCGAACCGCTCCTGAATGGCGTGCAGGTACATGAGCGAGGCACTGCGCTTCTCAGGATAATGGGTGAGCAGCTCGTTTAGTTCGCTCTCCAGGTCGGCTGGCACGGTGAAACTCATCGGTCGCACTCTCCCATCACGAAATCGAGCGAGCCGAATATCGCCACCGTGTCGCTGATCATGTGGCCCGGCATCAAAAACGGCAGGATGCTCAGGTTACAGAACGACGGGCTGCGGATTTTCATGCGGTTGGGCGTCCCCCCTCCCTTGCTGTGGATGTAAAAACCCAGTTCGCCTTTCGGATTCTCGGCGGAAAAATAAACTTCGCCCGGCGGCGCGTTGACGCCTTCTGTGACGAGGATGAATTGGTGGATCAATTCCTCCATGCTGGTCAGCACTTTGCGTTTCGGAGGCAGGACTGTTTTTCCGTCGGGAATATTCACCGGTTCCCCGGCGGCGTTGCCGGCGCCACCCGGCAATTTATCCAGGCACTGGTGGAGCAGCTTGACGCATTGCCGCATTTCTTCGATCCGTACCAGGTAACGGTCATAGCAATCCCCCACCGACCCGATGGGCACTTCAAATTCCAACTGGTCATAGACCAGATAGGGATGCGCCTTGCGCAGGTCGAAATCCACGCCGCTGCCACGCAGGTTCGGGCCGCTCAACCCGTAATCAATCGCCGCCTCGCGCGAAATCACGCCGATGTCGCGGTTGCGGTCAACAAATATTTTATTGCGCGTCAGCAGCTTCTCCGTTTCGTCGATGTTGACCACCACTTCGCCGAGGAATTTGCGGCACTGGTTGGCCCAGCCCGCCGGCAGGTCCCGTGACAACCCGCCGATGCGCGTGTAGGTCGTCGTAAAACGCGCGCCGGTCAGGGCCTCGATCAAATTGTAAATCTTCTCCCGTTCGGTGAAGGTGAGGAGAAAGACCGTCAGCGCGCCCACGTCCATCGCCATCGAGCCAAGCCCGAGCAGGTGCGAGGAGAGACGGGCCAGCTCGCAGCAAATCACGCGAATGTACTGGCAGCGCGGCGGCAGTTGCTGGTCGATGCCCATCAGCTTCTCGACCGCCAGCACGTAGGCGACGTTGTTGGCCAGCGGCGCCAGATAATCCAGCCGGTCCGTGTAAGGGATGAACTGGTTGTAGGTCATGTTCTCGGCGATTTTCTCGTCGCCGCGATGAAGGTAGCCGATGTCGGGCGTGGCCTTGGTGATGATTTCGCCGTCCAACTCCAGAACGAGCCTCAACACGCCATGCGTGGCGGGATGCGACGGCCCCATGTTCAACACCATTTTCTCGCCATGAATATCAACCAACTCCTGCGCGGCTCCTGGCGGCAACGGCGACTGGGGATTCATGTCCGCCGACAATGCCGCCGCCCGCGTTGCCGCGTCCGGAATTTGTATTTCTTGCGCCGCCATGGTCTAAATTCTTTCCGCGCGCCCCCGGTCCGCCGGGTCGTCCGCCTCCAATTCGTGCGCTCGCGGTTCCCGCACCGTGCTGTCCCTGCCGCCGGGCCGGGTCACAAAAGGGCCGCCTTCCTGCGGCGCCGTGCGCGTGAAAGCCACCTCCGGCAGCTCCGTCGGCCTGCCCGCCAGCGGAAAATCCTTGCGCAACGGAAAATACGGATAGCCTTCCCACATCAAAATCCGCCTCAGGTCCGGATGCCCTTGAAACCGGATTCCCATCATGTCGTAAATTTCCCGTTCATGCCAGTCGGCCGTGCGCCAGACGCCGGTCACGGTGGGCAGCTCGGATTTTTCCTCGCTCACGCCGGTCTTGATGCGCAGACGGCAGTGATGTCCGTAACCGTAAAGATGATAAACCAACGTCCAGCGCGGGTCAGAGCCGTAATTGTCGATGCTGGTGATGTCCAACAGAAAATCAAAGCCCAACTCCTTTTTGGCGAACTGGCAGATTTCCGCGATGCGCCCCGCATCGGACAATTGCACCGTGATTTCGGCGCGGAATTCCGTCGGCTCGGAGATGATTTCACCGAACCGCGCCTTTAATTGTTGGGCAATTTCGCGCGCAGACATGGAAAAAACCTGCCGGCCGGCGCCGCGGCTCAGGCAACCCGTTTTTGCAGGGCCATGAAAGGCTCCCTGGCCACCTTCCCCTGCAATTTAATCAGGGCATCCAGCAATGCTTCAGGCCGGGGCGGACAACCCGACACATAGACATCCACCGGCACAATCGTATCGACCCCCTGCAACACCGAGTAGCTGCGATACATCCCGCCCGTGGAAGCACAGGCCCCCATGGCGATGACCCATTTCGGCTCGGCCATCTGATCGTAAATGCGCTTCACCGCGGTGGCCATTTTATAAGTGACCGTGCCGCTCACGATCATGACATCCGATTGCCTGGGGGAAAAGCGCATGACCTCAGAACCGAAGCGGGAAATGTCGAACCGGCTGGCCCCCGCCGCCATGAGTTCGATGGCGCAACAGGCCAAACCCATGGGCATGGGCCACAGGGAATTCTTCCGGAACCAGTTAATGGCCGAATCCAGGCGAGTATGGACTACATCGCCTTCGACCTTCGAATCATATCCAATTTCAGTTTTACTCTGCATGGCTGTGGCACAAGCGTGGTCACTGACCATCGCAATAAACATCCGAACCCCAACGCAGGCAAGCAGATTGTGGACTTTTAATGAACGCCCGGGCGGGGTGGGGAGAGGCTGGATTTGAGTTTGCTCCCAAGCAACTTTGGCGTACGCTGCCCCCAAAACCACCGACTATGAGAGAAAATGAGAGGAGTGTGAAGAATGAGAGGAATGAAAAGCATCCTTCCCATAATTTCCATTAAGTCCAATTAAGTCCCATTGCCCCGTGACCACCATCTACTTCGATTACAACGCGACCACGCCCCTCGATCCTGCGGTGCGTGAGGCCATGCTGCCATTTTTGGGCGAAGTTTTTGGCAACCCTTCCAGTGTCCATCAAGTCGGACGTCAGGCCCGCGCCTCCCTCGACGATGCCCACGACCGGGTCGCCGCCGTCTGGCGGGCCAAACCGAGCGAGGTCGTTTTTACCAGCGGCGGCACGGAGAGCAACAACCTCGCCATTTTCGGCGCAGCCAGAATGTTGCGCGCGAAGGGCCGTCACCTGATCACTTCTAGCATCGAGCATCACGCTGTGCTGCATTGTTTCCAATACCTGGCCGGGAAGGAAGGGTTCGACGTCACGTATCTGCCGGTCAATGCCGGGGGCATCGTTTCCCCGGACGATTTGAAGAAGACGATCCGCCCCGATACTACGCTGGTTTCCATCATGTCGGCCAATAATGAAACCGGGTCGATTCAACCCGTGCCTGTTCTCGGTGAAATCTGCCGGTCCCACGGGATTGTCTTCCACACCGACGCAGTACAAAGCTTCGGCAAACAGCCATTCGAGGACATTCACCAGTTCAACGCCGATTTGGTTTCCGTTTGCGCCCACAAGTTCCACGGGCCAAAAGGCATCGGAGCGCTGTTCATCAAATCACCCCTCCACCCAGACCCCATCCTTTTTGGCGGCGGCCATGAAAATGAACGCCGCGCCGGCACTGAACATGTCGCTGGCATCGTTGGCCTGGCGGCGGCGATGGAACAGTTTGTCAAAACGCCTGTTTTTTCGCCTGAGAAACTTTCCCCGTTGACCACCCGGCTCATTGACTTTGCCAAGTCGCTCGAAGGCGTTGAGTTTCGCGGTTCGTTGCGCGACCGTCTCTCCAATACTGCCGCCTTTACCGTGGCGGGCTGCGACAGCATCACATTGCTGGCGGGTCTGGATATGGAAGGAATTTGCGCCTCAGGCGGTTCGGCATGTTCAGCCGGCTCGCTGGAGCCGTCGCACGTCATGATTGCGATGGGCGTGGATAAAAGTTTGGCAACCTCGCTGGTTCGTTTTTCCCTTGGCCGCGCCTCCACCCTTGCGGAAGTTCAAACCGCCGAAACTGCTTTTAGAACTGTTATCAACCGGGCGCGCCAGCATTGATTTGCTTGTGAATTGTTTGTGCCGTTTGCGAATAACCCCGGGTTTTGGACGTTCCCAGTTTCCTGACGGCGGTTTGTTCCCATTAAAAAATCGGCGCAAGTTGTTCTCCCTGCCTTGACACCGGCGATTTTATCCGTTATCCACACCCCTTATTAATAATCTTCCTTTGTACAAAGGAACATAATATTAAAGGCCGCATGAATCTGACCATCGCCAAAGATCAATTGATCCACGGATTGCAATCCGTGCAGAATATCGTCAGCACCCGCACCACCCTGCCGATTCTTTCCAATGTCCTGATGCGTGCCGGCAAGGACAGGCTCGAATTCACCGCGACCGACCTGGACGTGACGATCAGTTGCTCCGTCGAGGCGAAGGTTAAAAAGCAGGGAGCCACCACCGTGCCGGTCAAACGATTTTTCAGCATCATCCGCGAACTGACCAGCCCGGAAATTGAACTGGAAGTGGACGAGAAACACGCCTGCAGCATCCGCGCCGGGGCGTCATTTTACAAAATCCACGGCTTGAGCGCCGATGAATTTCCTCCCATCCAAACCATCAAGGAAGACAAGAAAATCACGCTTCCCCAGGACAAGCTCAAGGGCATGTTGCGCAAGACCTCGTTCGCCATTTCGACCGATGAATCGCGCTATGTCCTCAACGGCATTTTCATCAGCCTCAAGGAACACAAAATGACCATGGTGGCCACCGACGGCCGCCGCCTCGCTTTGGTGGATGAAGAACTGGATATTCCCGAAACCAGCCAGGGCGAATTCATCATTCCGACCAAGGCCGTCAATGAATTGAACCGCCTCTTGGGCGACAAAGGCGACGTTGAAATTAAGGTTACGGAGAATCACGTTTCTCTCGTTCTTAAAGACGACAAAGGCTTCTCCATCCTGCTGCTTTCGAAACTGGTTGAAGGCAATTATCCCAATTACCGGCAGGTGATTCCCAGCGAAACCAAGGAACGGATCGCCCTGCCCAGGGAAGAACTTCTGGCCGCCGTCCGCCGCGCGCAGATCATGACCAGCGACAAGGCTAATTCCGTGAAAATGGCCGTCGCCCTGAACAGTCTGGCCATCACCGCCAATTCTCCTGAGGTCGGCGAAGCCCGCGAGAGCATGGCTATCAATTACAAGGGCAAGGAAATGGCCATCGCCTTCAACCCGGCCTACCTGGTTGAGCCGCTCGCCGCCTTGACCGAGGAGGAAGTTTTTCTGGAATTGATCGACGAACTCAGTCCGGGCGTGTTGAAAATCAACGGTCCGTTCCTCTACGTGGTCATGCCGATGCGGCTCAGTTAGTTTGCTGCAAATTGGGAACAAACGGTGAGCAACAATTAACAAGATTGCCGTGCCCACCGCTGCCCACCCGCTACAATGCCGGGCATGACGAGTGAATACGCGCGAGTACTTGAGGCCACCGAACGGCATCTCCAATCCCTTAAAGCCGACGGTGTCCGTTTCCTGATCGTCGAAAACGAAACCTTGCGGCAACTGCGCCAACCCCCGCCGCCACCAGCCCGCAAAGTGCAACCCCCGTCTATCAAACCCGCCCCTCCCGATCCGTCTGATCCGTCGGATTTGCCTGCCCCGTCCGCCCTGTCCGACTCCTCCTCCCCTGGCAGCCCGGAATCCCCCCTGGCCGCCCTGCGCGCCCGCGCCGCCGCCTGCGTGAAATGCCCCCATTTGGCTGGCAGCCGGAAAAACGTCGTCTTTGGCGTGGGCGACATTCACGCCCCGCTCATGTTTGTCGGCGAAGCGCCCGGAGCGGACGAAGACCGGCAGGGCGAGCCATTTGTCGGCGCGGCGGGCCAATTGTTGACACGCATCATCAAAACGATGGGCTTCACCCGCGAAACGGTGTACATCGCCAACATCCTCAAATGCCGCCCCGACACCCCGGGCAAGAGTTCCGGCAACCGCAAACCCACCGCCGACGAAATGAAAACCTGCCTGCCGTATTTGCTGGAGCAAATCGATTTGATCCAGCCGAAAGTCATCGTGGCTTTGGGCGCCACGGCCGTGGAAGGGTTGCTGGGCAAGCCCGAACCCATCGGCAAGCTGCGCGGGCATTTTCAAACCTTCCGCGGCACTCCGGTCATGCCGACCTTTCATCCCTCGTATTTGCTGCGCAACCAGGCCCTGGCCGAGAAGCGCAAAGTATGGGAAGACATGCTGCAAGTCATGGAAAAACTCAACCTGCCCATCTCAGAGAAGCAGCGCGGCTACTTCTTCAAAGCCTGACGAAAATAGGTAGGGCGCGCAATCCCTTGCGCGCCGCTCCCGGCGGTCAACAGACTGCCCGCCCTGGTAGGGCTGCGCTGCCGCGCGGCCTCCAAGCCCATCCCCTCGCCCCGCACGCGGGGAGAGGGACAGGGAGAGGGGAGCGTGAGCGATTATTGCCCCTCTTCCGGTAGGGCTGCGCTGCCGCGCAGCCTCCAGGCCCACCCCCTCTGCCCGCGCACGCAGGGAGAAGATGGGGCGAATTGACCATTTCCCTCATTTCTGCATTCTGCCTTCATAATCCAGACTTTTCCTTCCATCATGGCACAGCCACATGGACAAACGCTGTTCGCGTGAAAATATTTTGGGATTAATCAAGAGATTATCCAAAAACGAACCAAACTATGGCTTGCCCCCTCGCCCAACGGTGCCAAGCGCAAAAACAGTCATATATCTGGATTGACCCCTTGCCTGCTGTTCGTGGCCGTGCCGAGCCGAGTGCATCGAGCGACTTATCTGAAATTGGTTTTTTCCACGCCGATGAATTGAAAGAAATGAGCCAAAAGGGGCTGATTTCTTCTTTTGTTGTGAGCTGGACCCCTATTTTTAGACCACTGGTTAAGTTCGACTTTTGCCGGTCTGCTGTAGATAAGAAAGAGCAGACTTATGAAAGCAAAACGGAAAAGACACAGTGCGGCCTTCAAGGCCAAAG
>JBKQUS010000091.1:0-14956 GCA_052325505.1 Limisphaerales bacterium | reverse complement strand
CCCGGCCGAGAATATGAGGTGACCGTCAGCGCTGTGCCTCCCCTCTCCCCCGGAAACAATACCGGAACCATATCTGTCAAAACTTCCTTGACCAACTCGCCGGTGATCATGATTACAGCCATCGCCATGGTGCATCCGGCGGTGGAGGTGTCGCCCCTGCAAATTACCCTGCCGCCGAAATTAAGCCTATGGACAACCAATCTCGTCACACTGACCGACAAAAGCAGCAAGCCGCTGGCCCTGTCGGACCCGGAAGCTTCCGACAAGCGGATAAGCGTGGCACTGAAGGAAACCAAGCCGGGGAGTGTTTTTCAACTGGCCGCTGTTTTTCCTCCGGGGTTCGAGTTGGCGCCGGGCCAGCAGACGCAGTTGAGCGTCAAATCGAATAATCCGCAGCAGCCGGTCATTACCGTGACGATCAGGCAGATGCAACAGCGCCAGCCGGCTATGAATCCGCCGCAGGTCCATCCCAAGGCCATGACCCAGAACCTGCCAACTCCTCAAACCACCGGCCATCCCTGACGCGGAAAAGGCCGGGGCCGTGCCTAGCTCGATGTCCGACATAAGAGCGATTGTGATCGAGGCCGCAATCGTGGTCATCGCCGGATTGGGCATCGGCCTGGCTGCCAATGAAGTTTCATCGCGCGGCCTGGCGCTGTCGCGTAACTATTTCCCCGCCGGGACCAATCAAGCTCCGGTTGCGCCCCGGCAAGTCCAAGCCGTGCCGGTGGCCACTGATACCAATGAATCTCCTGCTGCCGCTGAGCTTTCCGAACGGTTGCGCGGCAAGGGGCTGCAAGAGTTGAAGCGAAGCCAGGTTGAAGCGCTCATACGCGATCCGCGGAGCCGCGATGGCCGCATTGTTTTTGTCGATGCCCGGAACCCGGATGATTACCAGGATGGCCATATTCCAGGCGCGTACGAGTTGGACCCGTATCATCCTGAAAAGGAGCTGGGCAACGTGCTGCCGGTCTGCCAGGCCGCCGAAAAGATTGTGGTGTATTGCACCGGGGGCGATTGCGAGGACAGCGATACTGCGGCGATCCTCTTGCGGGAAGGCGGGGTGCCTGGCGGGAAATTATTTGTCTATGGCGGTGGACTCACGGAATGGCAGGCGGCCCATCTTCCCGTCGAGACCGGCGCGAGAAACAGCGGGATGCGGAGCGACTCCAAATGACCGCCGATCAAGCAATGTGGAGGCGCAGGGCGTTCGAAGCGACCGCCGTCCTGGCGCGCTGGACGCTGGGCGCGTTGTTCGTTTATATGGGGCTGAAAAAGGCCATGCACCCGGAGGAATTTCTGAAACTGACGCGCCAGTATGAAATGGTCCAAAGTCCGATCCTGTTGAATTTGATTGCCGCCGGGCTGCCTTGGTTCGAGGCCTTTTGTGGAGCGCTGCTGCTGTTGGGAATCGCCGTCCGCGGAACGGCTCTGACGTTGGTGGCGGTCTTGGTTCCATTCACCTGGCTTGTGTGGCGGCGGGCCCTGGCCCTGCAAGCCTTGCGGTCCATTCCGTTCTGCGCCGTGAAATTTGACTGCGGTTGCGGCGCGGGCGAAGTCTTTATATGCGGCAAGCTGGCCGAAAACATCCTACTGATCCTGGTTTCCTGCTGGCTGCTATCGGGGGTCGGCCGCGCCTTTTGCGCCCGCCACGCGCTTTTTTCCGGCAGGAGCGGCACGGAAATGGATCCCTGATAAACGGCACGGCGTTATTGTATCCTGCCGAATTTCTTTTCGAGTTCGCGGAAGTTCATTTCGATGAGCGTCGGGCGGCCGTGCGGACAGGTGTAGGGCATGACGCAATGCCGCAGGTCTTCAATCAGATTCTCCAGTTCTGGTCCGGCCAGAGGATCATTGGCTTTGACGGCATGACGGCAAACGGTCTTGGCCACGACCGCCTCGCCCAGACGCAGGGCGTTGACCTCCTGCCCGGCGGCTTTGAGTTCGTCGGCCAGTTCCAAAATGAAGCGGCGCGGCTGGCTGGCTTTGACAAACGGGGGCAGCGCGTCGAGCAAAAAAGTGCGCTCCCCAAATTCGCTGAGTCCCACCCCCAGACGGGTCAGGGTGGGAAGTTGTTCGCGGAGAAACTGGGCGTCGCGCGCGGAAAGCTCGATGGTCTCGGGCAGCAGCAGACGTTGGGAGGGCGAGGGGCCGCTGCCTTCGAGGCGGCGCATCATTTGTTCAAATAGTATCCGCTCGTGGGCAGCGTGTTGGTCCAGGAGCACCAAGCCGCGGTCGGATTCGAGCACGACGTAGAGCCTGCCAATGACCCCAACCAGGCGCAATGGGACTTGGAGCAGGGCGGATGGATGGGAGGAGACCGGTTGATCCGGGACTTGGGCCGGCAAGGCCTGCTGGCTCACGGGGCGGGCCGGACTTTGGGCAACCGGCGCAATCGGCGCCGGTGGAACCGGCCAATTCAGCAGGTCCCCCGGCTGGCGCTGAGGCGCAGGCGCGGGAGAAGACAGGGGTGCGCGCGGCGCGATGGGGGTGGGCCTGCCAGCGGAAGCGGGAGCGTGTAATTTGAGCAGGGTCTCGCGCACCGCCTGGCCGATCCACTGGCGCACGGCTTTCTCGCGATGAAACTTCACCTCGCGTTTCGCGGGGTGAATGTTCACATCCACCTCGGCGGCATCCACCTCCACAAAGAGGCAGCACACCGGATAACGCCCTTTCATCAGCGCGGTATGATAGCCTTCGAGCAGGGCAAAATTAATGCCGCGGTTTTCCACGGGCCGCCGATTGACGAAAACGCGCTGATCCTGCCGCGTCGATCTGGAAACACCCGGCGCGCCGATCAGCCCCCAAACGGCAAAAGATGCCGGCGCGGCGGGTGTCTCCGATTCGGCCTCGTCAATGACCAGGGGAAATTGGGCGGAAAAATCGACGGTCAACAGTTTCTCGTCGCCCCCTTGCAGCGAACGCAGCCGCTCGCGGACAGCCAGCCATTTGTCCGCGGTTTTGACGGCGGGCAATTGCCAGACCAGGCGGGAGTCTTTCAGGAACTCAAAAGCCACGGCGGGAAATGCCAGCGCCGCCAGGGTGAGGTAATGCTGAATGTGGGCCGATTCCGTTTCTTCGCTGCGCAGAAATTTGCGGCGGGCCGGCAAATTGAAAAAAAGCTGGCGGACTTCGACCGTCGTGCCGGGCGCGCCGCCGCCGGCCTTGACGGCCAGGATTTTCCCGCCGTTGATCACGATCTGCGTGCCTTCGGGACTGTCGTCGCCCCGCTCGCGCGTGGTCAGGGTGAAACGGCTGACGCTGGCGATGCTGGGCAGGGCTTCGCCGCGAAAGCCGAGGGTGGCGATGGAACTCAAATCCTCCGCGCGGACAATTTTGCTGGTGGCGTGGCGTTCCAGGCAAAGCAACGCGTCGTCGCGGCTCATGCCCAAGCCGTCATCGGTGACGCGAATCAGGCTGCGTCCACCAGCCTGTATTTCGATGGTCAGCCGGGTCGCGCCGGCGTCCAGGGAATTCTCAACCAACTCCTTGACCACACTGGCCGGCCGTTCGACCACTTCCCCGGCGGCGATTTGGTTGGCCACCTGCTCGGGCAACAATCGAATGCGGTTCATTGCAACTCCGCAACGCCATCAATCGGTGGGAATGGGCAGTGAAAATTCAAACAGAGCGCCGCCGCCCGGCACATTGCGCGCCTGGATCTTGCCGTGATGGTCCTGCACGATTTTTTTGCAGATGGATAAGCCCAGGCCGGTCCCGCTCGATTTGCCATAAGTGGCAAAGGCCTGGAAAAGTCGGTCCATGATTTCCGGCGCAATGCCTTTGCCGGTGTCTTGCAAGCCCGTAATGATTTCCTTGCCGCTTTTGCTGAAACTTAACTTGACAGTGCCGCCCGTTGTCATGGCATCGGCCGCGTTGCCGATCAGATTGTGAAAGACGCGCGACAGGCGCTGGGGATCAATGCGCATCGCCACGGACGGAGGCTGATTCAAATACTCGATGGTGACCGATTTTAGGGCGACTTCGGGGCGGATTTCGTCGATAAGCTGTTCGACGAACGTTTTGTAATCCATCAGCGCCATGACAACGTTGGTGTGGGAGCCTTGCGTGAACTCGAGCAGCTCGTTCACCATGATGCTGATGCGTTCGACTTGTTTGCGGATTCGGACCGTCGAAGTCTGGCGCGACTCCGGCGTGGCCGACGGCATGGCGGCCATGTCGGCCGAGATGCCGATGATGTTCAGCGGATTTTTGAGATCATGCACGATGGAACTGGCAAAGCGCCCGACCAGGGCCAGCCGTTCCGCTTCCAGCACTTCGCGGACGTACTGACGGGTGAATTGGCGCAAACGCAGGCTGACTTCGCGCACCAGCACGGCAGCCAGCATGGGCGTACGGTCCAGAAGCTGATCCAACTCGGCCCGACCGATGAAATAGACCGTGGTGGGTTCCTCCGCCATGGCGGTGGCCGACCGGGGTTGATTGTCCAACACCGCCATCTCGCCAAAGAGTTCCCCGGGCGGGATGCGGCCCAGCACCTTCAATTCGCCCTGCCCTATCACCGCCTGAATTTGCACCAGCCCATTCTTGACAAAATAAACCCCGTCCCCGGCATCTCCTTCCTTGAAGATGACTTGATTGGCGGCGAAGGTCAGCTCACGGGTCACCTCACGCAGCCTTTCCAGATCAGCCGGCCCAAGATCACAAAAAAGCTTGTTTGATTCCAGTAAGACCATGGGCCGAGTCTAGGGCAGGGGAGGCGCCGAGTAAAGCAAAACCATGCGCGGAATTTATACAGGGCAAGGGGGAAAATGTGAAAAGCGCCCTTTGACACGCCGGGGCGACCGGCCTACCCTGCATCATGTCGTTGTGCGGCAAAAAACTTGGTGTGCTGCTTTCCACCCATCCCGATCAGCCCGGCTTCAAGCACGGCCTTTGCCTGGCGGAAGCGGCCCTGAACGAGGAGGTGGATGTTTATCTTTATTGTGTTGATGACGCCGTGCATGGCATCAGCCGGCCGCAACTGCAAGCCCTGGCCGCCCGCGGACTCAAGCTCTATGCCTGCGCCTACGCCGCGCAACGCCGCGGCCTGCCCGTCAACGATAAGGCTGTCTTTGCCGGGCTGGCCGTGGTGAGCGATCTGATCGCCGCCACCGACCGGTTCGTCAGCTTCAATTGACGCCATGAAGCCCCGCGTGCTGCTTATTGTCACAGGCGATCCCCGGATCAGTCCGCGTCCGTCGGAAGCCGTGCGCATCGCGGCGGGTGTGGCGGCGTGGAAGAAGGCGGATATTGCGGTGTACCTGCGCGGCGACGCGGTGGGGGCATTGGGCGAGACGCCCGGCGTGTTGCTGGAGGAGGAAGGCTACGCGCGGCATTGGCCGATTCTGGCGGAATCCGACCAGCCCGTTTACGTGCAAAAAAATGCCGCGGCGTTGCGTGTACTGGGCCGGCCCGCGGCGCCGTTCCGGGAAATTTCCGACGCGCAACTTGCCGGTCTGGCGGCGGCGCAAACATACGTCGTTCATTTTTAGTCATGCGAATTCTGCTGCACATTCTCACCCGGCCCGATGACGCGCTTGCGAGGGAAATCATTACAGAGCAGCAACGCAATGGGGACAACAAGGCCATCGTGGTGGATCTAACCCGTGCGCAGCCGGACTATAAAGCATTGCTGGAGAACATCTTCGCCGCGGATTCAGTGCAGATATGGTAAACCCTTCCGGCAAAACGTCCGATGTCATGAGTATTGTGCTGCGAGATTTGCCAGTGTTTTTTGGCTCGACGCGTCAGGTGGTTTTGTGTGGTTTTAGGCGTTGACTTCTCCGCACAGTTCTTTAAATTGATAGTGGATTTGATTCGGGTAGCGGTACGTTTCTTCAGCGGGGTTCCCCACCCCCACCTCCATTGCGTCTGCTGCCCGAATCGCCTCTTTTAAGGTTGAACATTGACGAGCGGGGAAAGTTTCAATAATGTTTTCCTCCCCCATGCGGGGGTGTAGCTCAATTGGTTAGAGCGCTGCCCTGTCACGGCAGAGGTTACGGGTTCGAGCCCCGCCACTCCCGCCATTTCCCGCAACCCCGGGGCCGGCAGTGTCGTAAAGAATTTTGGCAGGATAACAGGGTTTTCAGGATGAAAGCTTTCCAATCAAACAAAAGGGCTTGCAATTCCAATCAATTCCTGCGATGAAAACCGGCGGCAATGGAGTTTGCCCTCTCGCCGCATCGCGGGGAAACCGCCTGAAGGGTCTTCAGAGCTGATGACTCCTGCCGGACAATGTGTCGGCGGGAATTTTTTATGCTCAATTATATTTTGGTCGCCGTGGGAAGCGCAGCGGGAGGAGTTCTTCGGTTCTGGCTTTCCGGCGTCATTGCCAATCGCGTCGGATCATCATTTCCGTGGGGCACTCTGGTCGTCAACGTCACCGGCAGTTTTGCCATCGGGTTTTTTGCCACGCTCATTTCAACGGAAGGACGCTGGCTGGTCGGGCCGTCCGGGCGCAATTTTTTCATGACCGGCATTTGCGGCGGCTACACCACTTTCTCCTCCTTCAGCTTGCAAACCCTCAACCTTGCGCAGGATGAAGAGTGGCTTTACGCCGCGGGCAACGCGGGATTGAGCCTGGTTTTATGCTTGGTCGCCGTCTGGCTCGGCTACGTCCTCGCCAAACTCATCAACCCAACCAAAGGAGCCTGAATATGCACCTCCCTCATGATGCGATGCTGTTGCGAATCTTCATTGGCGAAAGCGACCGCTGGCAGCACAAGCCGCTTTACGAAGCCATTGTTCTCAAGGCGCGCGAGCTGCACATGGCGGGCGCCACGGTGCTGCGCGGGCCGATGGGATTTGGCAAGTCGAGCCGGATGCACACCGCCAAAATTCTCCGGCTTTCATTTGACCTGCCTTTGGTCATCGAAATAGTGGACAGTGAGGAGAAAATCAACGGTTTCCTGCCTGTGATTGACGGGATGATGAAGGGGGGGCTGATTACGTTGGAAAAGGCCAGGGTCATTGATTATCGCGCCGCGCCGGAAGTGGAATCACCGCCGGAGATTTGAAAGAATTTGAATGGACAACATCTGGTTCATCGCGGCGATTTGGATGGGACTGGCCTTGGTTGCAAGTCTCATTTCCATTCGCGTCGGCATTTCTGTGGCGCTGATCGAAATCGTCGTCGGCGTGGCCGCAGGGAACATCCACTTTGCCGATGGCCACCAAATTCTACGTTCCACCGACTGGACGAACTTCCTCGCCATGCTGGGCAGCGGCGTGCTGACGTTTCTGGCCGGAGCGGAGATTGATCCGGTATCGTTGCGGGCCAACTTCTGGGCGAGCATGTCCATCGGCGTTGCGGCGTTTCTGCTGCCGTTTGCCGGCGTTTGGCTCTTCACGCAATTCGTTCTCGGCTGGCCCCTGCATCAGGCCCAAATCGCCGGCATCGCGCTCTCCACGACCTCCGTGGCGGTGGTCTATGCTGTCATGATCGAGACGCGCCAGAGCGAAACCGCCCTTGGCAAAATGATTCTGGCGGCCTGTTTCATCAACGACCTTGGCACGGTGCTGGCGCTGGGTTTCATCTTCGCCAACTTCAACGGCTGGCTTCTGGTGTTTATCATCGTCACCTGCTTCATGCTCTGGTTCATGCCCAAGTGGACCAAATTCATCGTCGTGCGCATGGGCGCGACGCGCGTGAGTGAGCCTGAGATTAAATTCATTTTCTTCGTCCTGTTTTTCCTGGGCGGGCTGGCGTCCACCGCCAAAAGCGAGGCCGTCCTGCCGGCTTATCTCATCGGCCTGGTTGTGGCGGGCGTGTTCTTGCGCGACAAAACGCTGGTGCATCGGATGCGCAGCATCGCCTTCGCCATGTTCACGCCTTTCTACTTCATCCGCGCCGGCTCGTTTGTGTCGCTGCCGGCTCTTTGGACCGCGCTGGGCATCATTGTGGCGTTGCTGGGGCTGAAGATGGCCACCAAGTTCGTCGGGGTGCTCCCGTTGTCGCGCGTGTTCTTCATGCGCTCGCGCGAGGCCTATTACACCACCTTGCTCATGTCCACCGGCCTGACCTTCGGCACGATTTCAGCGCTGTTCGGGTTGCAGAACAAGATCATCGACCAGAAACAGTATTCGATTCTGGTCACGGTTGTCATTTTGAGCGCCTTTGTGCCGACGCTCATCGCGCAGAAATTCTTCGAGCCATCGCGCCGGACGATGCAGGCGTGGGGGCGGCTCTATCTTCGCAAAATTAACGCCAGGCCCGGGGCTCAACTTGTATCGACGAAAGGCTGAATTATGTTCAATAAAATTCTAGTGGGTTACGACGGATCGAAGGGCGGAAAAGCCGCGCTGGAACGCGCCGCCGTCGCCGCCAAAAACTACAACGCCAAACTGACTGCCCTCTGGGTGCGGCAACCATTGCCGAAGCACGCGGATTTGCCGGGCGAAGCCGAGGGCGAAGCCGAGGCCGCCGCCGATTATTTTGGTGAACGCAAACGCGAAGTGGCGGAACAGGCAAAACAGCATGGCATTGAAATCGCCTGCGAATGCCGTTCCGGCCACGCCGCCAAAGTCATGGTGAATTTCGCCAAGGAAGGCGGCTACGATCTGATTGTCGTTGGCCACAGCGATCATTCCGAGTTGTGGGGCCGTCTTTTGGGCGACACCGCCGACCGCATCACCGACCACGCTCATTGCAGCGTTTTGATCGTCAAACAGTGAGCTTGGCAAAAACGGAAGAGTGACTCAGATCAACGCCGGCAGCAGGGCGTAGAACTCCGTGGCCCGCACCAGATCGGCCAGCGGCACCTGGTCGAGCACGCCGTGGGCGGTGGTTTCGTCGCCGGCCGCAAAGATGATGGTCGGAATACCGGCCTTGCCCATCCAATAAATCCCGTTGGTCGAGAAGTTCAGCTTGCCAGTCTTGGGCGTTCCGCCCCAGAGCATCCGAGCCGCCTTGAGGCCGGCTTGCACGAAAGGGTGCTCCTCTTCCAGCGCCCAGGCGGGGAAGTACTTCTCCACCGGAAAGACGAAGCCGGTGTAACTCGGCGTGTCGTAGTGCAGCATTTGCACGCTAATGTGGCCGCGCTGGTTCTTTGGAATGAGCGCCTCCACCTGGGCGATGGCTTCCTCTTTCGTCTCGCCGAAAGTCAACCGGCGGTCAATGTAAATGGTGCATTCGTCCGGGACGGCATTGATGGACGGGGTCAGGCACTCGATTTTGCTGACGGTGATCCGGCCCTGGCCCAGAAAAGGATCAATGTGCAGGCGATCGTTGAGTTGTTCAATTCCAGCCAAGATCGGCGTCATTTTGTAAATCGCATTGTCGCCGAGCTGGTTGGAGGCGGCGTGAATCGAACGCCCCTTGGCGACCATTTTCAGTTCCACGCGCCCCTTGTGGCCCCGGTACACGTTCATCTCCGTTGGTTCGCCGACAACGACATAGTCCGGCCGGAGGCCCTCGCATTCGACCAATGCCTGGCAGGCCAGCCCGTCGCAATCCTCCTCCATGTTGCCGAAGTAATACACCGTGAAGCCGTCCAGCAGGCCGAGTTCCTTGGCCAGGGCCAGGCCGTAGAGCATGCCGGGCGTTGACTGCTTCTCGTCGCCGGCCCCGCGGGCATAGAGGACTCCATTCTCGACCTTGCCCTGGAACGGGTCCCAGCCCCACGCCGACTTGTCGCCGACGTCCACGGTGTCGATGTGGGAATCGTAAAGAAGAATTTTCCGGCCGCGCCCCAACCGGCCAAGGACATTGCCCATCCGGTCAAAGCGAATGTCCTCAAAACCCAGTTGCCGCATTTCCTCCATGACCCGTTTCCCGACCTCGCCAATCCGGCCCATCACACTGGGAATGGCGCAGATCTCCCGCATGAAACGGAGGATCGTTTCGCGCTGTTCCGCCACGCGCGCTTGGATTTTTGGGACAATTTCGGTTGTCAGGTCTGTTTTCATAAATGAGGCCGTTGCCGTCGTTTAGGCGGCGCTGCAAAGCGAAGCGAGTGTGTGGGCCAGCACGGCCACGCCCGTTTTGATCTGTTCCGGCGAAGAGTATTCATCCGGGCGATGGCTGTACCCCTCCCGGCAGGGAATGAAGATCATCGCCGTCGGGCAAACCTGCGCCATGAATGAGGAATCGTGATAGGCGCGGCTGATCATTCGCTTTGCCGGCACGCCCAGGGTCGAACAGGTCTGCGCGATCAAGTTGACCAGTTTTGGATCGCAAATCACCGGCGGATCGGTTGCCAATCGCTCCAGGTTGCCGGTCACGCCGCGGCGGCGGCATATCTCCTGCACGGACCGCTCGATTTTGGCCAGGGCGGCATCCCGCGTGACGGCCTGTGTGTCGCGCAGATCAATCTCAAGATGGGCCTCGCACGGGACGCTGTTGACCGCACCCGGCTCGATGCGAAAGACTCCGGTGGTTCCAACGGTATCGGCGCTGACCGATGTCAGGGCCGCCTTTTCCACGGCCAGGGCAATCTCAGCACCCGCCAGCAGCGCATCGTGGCGTTCCGGCATAAGCACTGCGCCCGCGTGGCCGCCCACGCCCGTCAATTCGAGGCGAAGCACGCTGGGCGCGGCGATTTTCTCAACAATCCCAATCGGAATCTTCTCCTTGTCCAGGAGCGGACCCTGTTCGATGTGCAGCTCGACAAAAGCTGAATAGCAATGTTGCGCCAGTCGGACCGAGCCTAAATCACAGTTGTCCCATCCCACCTGCCTGCGCCAGGTATCAAGGCTCGTTCCATCGCGGTCCTTTAACAGCGCGGCCTTTTCCGGCGAAAGCGTTCCCGCGAGCACGCGGCTGCCGATGCAACCGAAGCCGAAGCGCGTTGGCTCTTCCGCGGTGAACACGATCAGTTCGACGGAGCGCTGGGGACGGATGCCGGCGCGTTGCAGGGCGCGGATGGCTTCCAGCGCCCCCAGGACGCCCACCACGCCATCAAACTTGCCCGCATTGGGAATGGCATCAATGTGCGAACCGGTGGCCACAGCGGGCAAATCGGGATTCCGGCCGGCCCATCGAGCAAAGATATTGCCAATGGCGTCCTGCCGCACATGCAGTCCGGCTTCTTCGGCAAGCTTCTTGACGTAGGCGCGTCCGCGCAGGTCGGCCTCGGAAAAAAGTATCCTGGTTACGACGGGCGGCGCGTTTTCGGAGATAAGCGCCAACTCGTCAATTTGGCTTTGCAGCCGTTGTTCGTCTATTGCCAGTTGCGCAACTTGAGGCATTGATCAGGCCGCCTTTTTCGGCTTCTCGATCAATTCGATTTCGTAGCCTTCGGGAGCATCGACAAAAGCGAAGCCCCCGCCGTCGGGATGCCGCGTCGGTCCGTCGGAATATTTCAGACCGAGCGAGGCGAGATGCCGGGCAAAACCGTCCAGGCTTTCCACTTCGAAAGCCAGATGGGTCAAGTCGGGTTGCACTTGCACCGGACCGGCGGCTGGAAAGGAGCACAACTCAATCAATTCCGGGCTGTCCGCCGCCTGCATGAAAACCAACTCCGAGCCGCGCGGTGATTTGTGGCGGCGCAACTCGGCCAATCCGAGCACGTTCTTGTAGAATTTGACGGTTCGTTCCAAGTCATTGACGCGGTAGCGCGTGTGCAGCAATTTTCCCACTTTCATGCCGGCAGAATAATCCGATTTGGCAAAATGTCTAATGACAAAAAGAGTCCGGTGAAATATACAAAAAGGGATGCGAAACTACAGTGTGCTGCTCCTGGTCGTGGCCGGTTGGCTCATGAATGGCGTCGCGCTCGGGCAATTGGATCCGGACAGGCGGGAGTTGATTCAGTTGGGTTTTGACCAGCCCGTGCAGGGGGCCGCACCTGTTCAAGGCTACGGTTATTATTATTTAAATGAACCGAATTTTTTCCACACGAACGTCACGTTGCGCCTGGCGCTGGCCCCGGTTTATCTGGATTCTGAAGCGGGCTTTGTCGGATTGCTGGGGCCAAACACCGATTTTGGCCTCGGTTTGGCCGGCGGCGGGTTCGCCGATACTTACTACGAATTTCACCACGGAAAATATTTGCCGGAGGAGTCTTTCTTTGGACACAGTTTGGAGATATCCGATTCCGTTTATCATCTCTTCAATCCGGGGGGCAAAATTCCGTTAAACGGGATTTTCCGGATCAAGGAGCACTATTCAGTTTATGCGCGCGACGATACCAGCGGGGCTTTTGCGCTGCCCAACAATCACTCCACCGTCGATTGGCGCGCCGGGTTGCGGTGGGGCGGCCGGGAACCCCTTTTGCGTCCTGACGTGGCGATGGAACTGTCCGCCTGGTACGAAGGACAGTATCGAACCGATTCCGGCTCGTACGGTTTTGACGGGGATCGCGTTCTGAACGCGAGTTCGGAATTGCTTTGGGGGCGGGCGCTGCTGATTTACACGCTGCCCGAATCGAAGCAGAGGTTTGACATCAGTTTGACCGCGGGGGCAAGCATGGACGCGGACCGGTTTAGCGCCTATCGAGTGGGCGGGAACCTGCCGATGGGCTCGGAGTTCCCGCTGATCATTCCCGGTTACTTTGAAGGTGAACTGAGCGCGCGCGATTTCGTCTGTCTTACCGGGCAATACACAATTCCCCTGGACCCCGGCAAAAGATGGAGCTTGAATCCGATCGGCTCGATTGCCACCATGGATTATGCGCCGGAAATGTCCCAGCCCGGCCACTTTAATTCCGGCGCCGGCATGGGGCTGTGCTATCAGTCGCGTTCCGGCGCCTGGCGGGCGATGGCCAGTTACGGCTACGGCTTCGAGGCGATTCGTTCCGATGGCCGCGGGGGGCAGAGCATCGGGTTTTCGTTGGAAATCAATTTGGAAGCCGGCCATCCCGGCCGGCCAAGCGAACTGGAACATATCACCCGGTTTTTGCTCGCGCCCTTTTGACAAGGCGGATAATTCGTGTCAACATAAGAGAAAAAATATGCAACCTGAATCCAAATCCTCCCTCGCGGACCGGATCGGGAAACCGATCAAAAATGTGAACCCGTTGCTCAAGGAGTTCCGGGACTTCGCCATGCGCGGCAATGTCATCGATCTCGCTGTGGGCGTGATCATCGGCGCCGCCTTTGGCAAAATCGTCGATGCGCTGGTCACCAATGTCATCATGCCGCCGCTCAGCGTCGTGACGGGCGACATCGATTTCTCGGACCGGGCCATCGTTTTGTCGAGACACACTTACGCGGACCTAGCCGCGGCCAGGGCGGCCCATGCGCCCATGATCACCTACGGCGTGTTCCTCAATGCGGTCATTTCCTTCCTGATCGTGAGCTTCACGATTTTCATTTGCATTCGCACCATTAACAAGTTCTCCCGCAAGCCGGAGCCGCCGGCGAAGAAGGATTGTCCGTTTTGCTGTTCCAGCATTCCGCTCCAAGCCACCCGCTGTCCGGAATGCACCTCAACCCTCGGTCCGGCTGCGCCGGCCGGGGCCAAGACGTGATGGTTCGGAACACTATTTGACCGGGGCAGACTGTGCGGGCGCGTTGGTCGCGGCCTTGTTAAGCGCCGCGTTGAGATTGCGCGTGATGCGGCCTTTCAGGACGTCGTACATCGAGTTGGTCACGGCGTCCAGATTCCGGCGCGCCGCATCGTAATGGCCCAGTTTGAGGTTAATGCGCGCCAGATGAATATACACCCCCTCCCGTTCCACATCGTCGTGGGCGATTTTTAGCGCCTCGGTCCAGGCGGCCAGTCCAGCCTCCCAGCGCGGCGGGTTCGTTCCGTAAAACGATTCGGCGTAATCGCTGAAAAGCACGAAGTTGTCCGGGTCCAGCTCGATGGCCTTGCGGTACAACTCGAGCGCCTTGTCGAACACCTGCTGTTCGGTCAAATGATAATACTCTTTGGCGTCCGTGCGGAACAAGTAAACCGTCACGGCCAGGTTTTGGTAATAAACGGCTTCCTTGCCATCAAGTTCAATGGCTTTGGCGTAATACTCGAAGGCCTTTTTGACCGGCGAGCGGTGTCCGTAATAATTGGCAAGGTTGTTCCAGGGCGCGGGATTCGTTGGGTCGAGTTGGCGGGCTTTTTCCCATTGCGCGACGGCGCCCTCTTCGTCATGCGTGTCGTTGAGAAAGCTGCCATAGGCCAGCCGGGCGTTGGCATGGTTGGGATGTTGGGTAAGAAACTCCTCGTACTCGGCCTTGACACCCTTCAGCCGCTCCCGAATGCGGGCGTTGAGAGTGATCCCCGGATCGCCCGCGCCGGCACGTGAAAAAGCCTCGGCGTCATCCGACCATTTGAGCACGTCCTGTTCCGCGGCATCGTCATCCTCCAGAATTTTGCGATAGGCCTTCTCCACAGCGTCGTTGGTCTCGGCAACATGCCTGTGTGCGCCGCTCATTGCGGAGGCGGGAGGCGAGGCCGTGGCGGGCGTGTTGGTGGCGAGCGCCACGCTCAAAAGGCCGATGAATAAATTCGTCACACTGAAATCATACGGGCAGCCGGGGAAAATGTCGAACGGGGAACGTCTGGAGCACCACGAGGGGCACGAAGGGGGGCGATGGGATTAGGATTAGGATTAAGATGAGACCCCTCAGCAGCCAGCCAGATGGAAATAAAATCACTTTGATTCACTTTGAGTAGTATGACCGGCTCAAGCGTTGCTTGTTAAGGCTGAAGGCTGAAGTTCTGAAAAACCACGAAAGGGAGGGGCCACGGGACTAGGATTAAGATTACGATTATGATTCGTACCCCCTCCCCCCGTTATACCACCCCCCGAGAAATTCTCGATAAATCCGAGAAATCCACAGGCCTGTTTCGGTTGGAATGGTTTGCACGGCAGCAGGTTCCAACCGAAAAATGGCCAAAAGCCCAGTATCCGAGAAAAGTGAGAATTCCCGGCATTCCCTGAGCGGTTTGGGCCTGCGCGAAAAAGCGGACACAGGTAAAGAGAGACATTGAAAGCCAAAGCAACTATGAATGCACCTGTGATCCAATCCAAGAACAACCGGAAGAAGTTTGACAAGACCTTTAAACAACACG
>JBKQUS010000090.1:0-5341 GCA_052325505.1 Limisphaerales bacterium | reverse complement strand
TGTTTTACAACCGCCGACGCCTGCACAGCTCGCTCGGCTACCGTTCCCCCATTGACTTCGAAACCCAAAACAATTAACTAATGACTTACACAACTTTTGTGTCCGCTTTTTCGTGGCAAGCCCACTTGTGGAGGAGAGGGCCGGGGAGAGGAGGTCCTTTTCTCGATTCCCCTCTCCCCGCATGCGCAGGGCGATGGGACGGAAATCCTACGTTGTCAATGTTCTCGCCAGAAATTGAGATGCGCTCTTTCATCGCCGTCCGTCGCGCCACGGCCCGCATTCCCCGCTTGCCGTGGGGTGTGCCGTTTCTATAATGCGCCGATGCTCGATATTAAATTGATTCGGGATAAAACGGAATTCGTCCGGGAGCGCCTGGCGGCGCGTGGCGGCAATGACGAAGCCAAGATTGACCAACTCCTCGGCTTGGATGAGCAACGGCGAAAAATTCTGGCCGAGGTCGAACAACTCAAGGCCGGCCGCAATCGCGTTTCCAAGGAAATCGGCGCGTTGATGGCGCAGAAAAAGGCCGCGGAAGCCGAAGCCAGGAAGGCGGAGACGCGGCAAATGGGCGAGCGCATCGCCGACCTGGATAAACAGATCGCCCAAATCGAGCAGCAACGCGACGCCTTGATGTTGCAATTGCCCAATCTGCCCCACGCCAACGTCGCCGTTGGCAAATCGGCGGCGGAGAACGTGGAGAAGCGCGCCTGGGGCGAAAAGGCGCGATTCGATTTCAAGCCGAAGACGCACGTCGAATTATGCGAACATCTCAAGCTGGTGGATTTCGCGCGCGCCGCCAAGTTGTCCGGCAGCGGTTTTCTTCTCTACACCGGCTGGGGGGCGAAATTGGAGCGCGCCCTCATCCAATTCCTCCTCGAACTGCATACCGGCGAACACGGCTACACCGAAATCTCGCCGCCCTTCTTGGTCAATCGCGACTGCATGCTCGGAGTGGGCCAGTTCCCCAAGTTCGCCGATCAATACTACGCCGTGCAGGAGGGGGTCGATGCAGCCACGCTCGGCAAACTGTTTCTCATCCCGACGGCCGAGACGCCGGTGGCCAATATCCATCGCGACGAGATTTTGCCGGAGAGCAGGCTGCCCATCTATTATTGCGCCTACACGCCCTGCTTTCGCGGCGAGGCGGGCGCGGCCGGCGTCGGCACCCGGGGAATGATCCGGGTGCATCAATTCGACAAAGTCGAGTTGATCAAGATCACGCAACCGGAGCAGGGTTATGCGGAACTGGAGAAATTGGTTGCCGATGCCGAGCAAGTCCTGCAATTGCTCGGCCTGCATCACCGGGTCGTGCAGCTTTGCACCGGGGACATGGGATTCGCCAGCGCCATGACCTATGACATTGAAGTCTGGGCGCCGGGGCAGGGGCAATACCTGGAGGTGTCCAGTTGCTCCAATTGTGAGGATTTCCAGGCCCGCCGCATGAACCTGCGCTTCAAATCCGCCAACGGCGACAATAAATTCCCGCATATCCTCAACGGCAGCGGCACCGCCCTGGCCCGGCTTTTCGTCGCCCTGGTCGAGACGTATCAGCAATCCGATGGCAGCCTGCTCATTCCTCCGCCGCTGCAGCCATTTATGAAGTGCGACAGAATTGCCGTTCCCCAGTGATGAATATTTTGCTCGCGGGCAGCGAGGCCCTTCCTTACTCCAAGACCGGCGGTCTGGCGGACATGGTCGGGGCGCTGGCCAAATTCCTGGCGCGCGCCGGCCACGAGGTGCGCCTGGTCACGCCCTTGTATCGCGGCCTGCGCGTGCAGTTCCCCGATATTCAACCGTTTGATTGGCGACTCGATCTGCCCCTCGGCTCCCATCGCGTGCAGGGCCGGGTTTGGACCCGTGCGGTGGATGACCGGCTCACCGTTTATTTCATCGAGCAGCCGCAATTTTTCGAAAGAAGCGACATCTACCAGGAACGCGGCATGGATTACCCCGACAACGCGGAGCGCTTCATATTCTTCAGCAAAGCCGTGGTCCATCTGGCTTGCTACCTGCCGTGGCGGCCGGACTTGGTGCATGTGCATGACTGGCAATCCGCCCTCGTGCCCGTCTTCATGCTCGAACAACAATTGCACGACGGCTGGACCGCTGCTCCACCCACCTGCCTGACCATTCACAACATGGCCTACCAGGGCAATTTCCCCGCGGCAAAATTCGCCCTCACCAATCTGCCCGGAGTTTATTTCCAGCCGGACGGCCTGGAGTTTTACGGCTGGATGAATTGCCTCAAGGGCGGCATCTCCTCCGCCGATCTTCTCACCACCGTCAGTCCAAGATACGCGCGCGAAATCACCACCGAGCTTTACGGCTGCGGGCTGGACGGCGCATTGCGCCGTCGCCAGAATTCCCTGTTCGGCATCCTCAACGGCGTCGATTACGACGAATGGAAGACCAAGGGGAACCCATATCTGAAACACTCCTATTCCGCGGCGAACTTGCGCGGCAAGCAAGCTGGCAAGATTGATTTGCAGCGCGAAATGGGGCTGCCCCCTGCGCCGGACGTTCCGCTTTTCGGCGCGGTCTCCCGCCTGGCCGGCCAGAAAGGCATGGATATTCAATTGACCGCCCTGCAAGAGATGCTGGCCGCTGGGATGCAGTTTGTTTTCCTGGGCAGTGGCGACCGCGAGTTGGAGCGGGCCTGGCGCAAACTCGCCGAACGCCACCCCGACAAATGCGCCGTCAAAATCGGTTTTGACACCGGCCTGTCTCATCGCATCGAGGCTGGGTGCGATTTTTATCTGATGCCCTCGCGCTTTGAGCCGTGCGGGCTGAACCAGATGTACAGCCTGCGCTATGGCACGGTGCCGATTGTGCGTGTGACGGGTGGCCTGGACGATTCCGTCACGGACGTTGCCGAGGACCCGGAAAAGGCCGACGGCATCAAATTTGCCGAATACTCCGTCCGGGCGCTGTCCAAGGCCATCCGCAAAGCGCTGGTCCTCTACGAAAACAAGGAGTTGCTGGCACATTACCGCCGCAACGGCATGGCGCGGGACTTTTCCTGGGAACGCACCGCCGCCGCCTACGGCCAGCTTTACCAAAAAATTCCCGCCATCAAGGCAAAGACCGTGAATATTTGACAGCGGCGCGCGTCAAATCCCCTGACAATTAAAAATTGTAACGCCAGGAACTCCGGGGGCGTCTCATCATACTATGATTAAAAACGGGAATCGACTGATGAACGAGCCGGCGGCTGCCGGCGCTTTCACTCTGATTGAACTGCTGGTGGTCATTGCCATCATCGCCATCCTGGCCGCCATGTTGCTGCCCGCGCTGGCCAGGGCCAAACAAGACGCCCAACGCATCAAATGCGCCAACAACGTCCATCAATTGAGCCTGGCCAACCTGATGTACGCCGGCGACTTCGCCGGCCAGTATCCTCCCCGCGACAATGGTCTTGCCTGCACCACCTCCAATCGCTGGCCCTCCCTCTTGGTTCCCTATTACAAGACAACGAATCTGCTGATTTGTCCGAGCGAAACCAATGGCTCCCCTGCCACTTACGGCGGGATATACCCCCAGGACAATGCCGCGCGTTCCTACATTATCAACGGCTTCAATGACGGTTACGCCTCCAAGTACGGCAATACGAATGCATACTCGGACGTCTGCAATCCATTGCTCACCGAAAACGACATTCCCCTGCCGTCGCAAACCGTGCTCTTTGGCGAAAAACTTTACTCTGCCGGCGATTTTTACATGGACTTTTTCGAGTTCGATGACGGACTCAAGGTGGACCAGGTCAAACACGACCATTCTGTCAACACCAGCACCAACCTGGGCGGCTCCAACAACGGCTTCATCGACGGCAGCGTGCAGTTTGTGAAGTGGGGCCGCGGCTTCGACCCGGTTGACCTGTGGTGCATCACCCCCTTCTGGCGCACCAACAACCCGTCACCTGCTCCATCTTAATTCTTGGTAGGGTGAGACTCCGTCGAACCCCGTCTCGATCTGCCTTGGCTTACCGCCGCTACGCCAAGAAGAATGACGAATGTCGAAGCACGAATGACCAATCAATGACGAAGCTCCCAGGTTTCGTCATTGGGTCATTTGAGGATTGATTGGTCATTAGATTCTAAGCGTGAAAATGTCGTCAAATTATCTCTCAGATATTCAGGGGCTCGCGGCGCTCGCCCCTCCCGGGAGGGCGGAGCGCCGCGACGCCCAAATTTCAAATATCTTTGGCTAGGATTTAGTCATTAGACATTTTCCACCCTACTCTTCAACCGCCTTCGCCTGGAAATCCTTGCTCCCGGACAAACTGCCCGCCGTCAAAATCAGCCGGTACATCGTGCCTGGCGTGAGCGGTTCCGGACGAATTCCTTTGAGCGCCGGTTTCATCCCCCGGATCCCCTGGCCGTAACGGAAGGCCCTTGTCGGAACCGAATTACTGTCCGACACAAGATGCCAGACCGGCGTCGCCACCGGATTGAATTTGCCCTCCGCCATCGGGACCACCTTCAAGCTGGTCAGTTTGTAATCGCCACTCAGCGTAAAGAAAACCGGGAAAGCGGCTTCACCCGCCCGCAAGCTGGGCCGGATGGAGGCCGCGATGCCAATGGTCGGCCTGTCGAACCAATGCGTGAAATAATGAATATAAATGCCGCCCACGACGAGCAACGCGCCGATCCAGATCAAATCTTTTTTTCTCATGACCACCCAATTCCTGGCCGCCAAAACCGCCAAACAGCATTTCCAGATTACCGAATAGACGCATGCTGGCGAGCTTTCGTTACAGGAGATTGTGCAGGAGCGCAATTCCATGCCTGCACGCATTCATTTGTCCTCCCTCTCGCCCCGCTTGCGGGGAGAGAGCCGGAGAGAGGGGAACCACTTGTGCCTCACTTGCGAAACCGTGTCCTGCACCCCGTGCCCCACCTGAGATGAAACGAATTGCAACGAGTATTTGTCTGGTGCAATTTCCAAACGGATCTTTGGTTTTAAGCAAACATGAACTCCACGTGGCATCAGAAACATCCAATGCCAAAGCGGCCGACACTTCGGCAGCGTGTGGTGTGGCATCTTGCTCACGCCAAAGCGTGTGGCTGCCGGAACATTCCCCGCACCGTCTTGGCCGAACTGCGCCGCCGCCGCAGGAATTCGCACAGCGCATGAACATGACGCATCTGGAAACCGTTCTTATCGCGGTCAAACTCCCGTGCAGCCAAAGGCTCAGTTGTTCACGACCCGCTGCCGATTGGGCCTGCGCGAAAAAGCGGACACAGGTAAAGAGAGACATTGAAAGCCAAAGCAACTATGAATGCACCTGTGATCCAATCCAAGAACAACCGGAAGAAGTTTGACAAGACCTTTAAACAACACG
>JBKQUS010000089.1:0-12754 GCA_052325505.1 Limisphaerales bacterium | reverse complement strand
GTGATGAATCCGCTGCGCTCACCTTGCCGCCGATGAATAACTATGGAAGAATCTATGGTGAATAACTCTCAACAAAAAACATTGACGGACGACCTCAGAGCTCTGTCAAAAATCACTACTTTCACCTGGACGGCCTTTGTCCATGTGGCTGTGCCATGATGAAAGGAAAAGTCTGAATTATGAAGGCAGAATGCAAAAGTAAATCCGCCATTGAAGAGGTCAAGGCACGACCAGTTCGTTCCGTCTCTGCTCGTAGTTTTTCAGAACTTCAGCCTTCCGCCTTCAGACTTCAGCCTTTCCTTGGCCTCTGTCAACCGAATAGAGGAAATAATTTAAAAATGCCAAAACCCGTGCAATCCAGAGGGCAGATTGTGACGGCTCCGTGCCGGGTTGTCCCATGCTTAAGTCCTTGACTGACAACATTTGTAGAAACCATCCGGGGCGCAGGCTACCAGTTTTAGTGGGGGGCGGATAAACGGCCCCCCGGGCATTTTATGCCGGGTTGACCCACGCCCGGCCATGGGCTCCCTTGTAGGCGGCTTCCATTACACTCACCCGGGCAGCGGCTTCCCGCGGAGTGACCAGCGGCAGCCCGGTCCTGCCTGCCACGGCATCCACGAATTGGTCCATCGGCTGCGGCGCGGGCGGCGGCAAATCAGTCCAAGGCTGGCGGCCATCCGCCCCGGGCACGTTCTGGCTCACGAAAATGAGGCTGCCTTGAAAAACGCAGGCAAAACCCTGCGTGCCACTGATGAGAAAGGTCACCGGATTGGCCAAGTCCACCCAACCGGCTGCGATCGTACCGATGATGCCGCTTTTGAACAAGAGCAGCGCCTCGCCGGACTCGTCGCAATCGCCGTAATTCCCGGTCACCACTTTGATATCCGCCGTGATGGATTTCACATCTCCAAAAATCCACAGCAAAATGTCCAGCACGTGCGTCCCCAAATCCCCGAACGCGCCCACCCCCGCAATCTTCGGATCCGCCATCCAGCGGTAGTCCGCGTCGAACCAATGGCCGAGGGAACCGTTGTGACAATTTGAGGCGCGCACGCGTGAGATTTTGCCAAAGCTGCCCTTCCCAACTTGTTCCTTGAGAAAGAGAAGCACCGGATCGGTGCGCATGAAATAACCGGTGGTAAACACCACCCTGGCTTTCTCGATGGCGGCCGCCATTGCCTGGCTGTCCGCGGAGGAGAACCCAAGCGGCTTCTCCACGAACATGTTCTTTCCGGCCGCCGCCGCCGCCAGCACCAATTCCTTGTGCCGGTCAGTCTCGGAGAGAACCACAACGCCTTTGATTTCCGCATCGGACCAGACGGCCTTGGGATCGTCGGCGACCGGGCAGCCCAATTCGCCCGCCCATCGCGCCGCGCGCGCGGCATCATGGTCCCAGACGCATTTCACCTTCACGTCCTTCCTGTTCTTGAGGATTTTGACGTAATTCGGCGTATGGATATGCGCCGCGCCCACCAAAGCCAGCAGAACGGTGGGCGAAGCGTCCTGGCCCATGGCCGGCATGACTTGCGACAATACGGCGCTGCCAGCGGCGGCGTAGCCAGCCTGTTTGATAAAGTCCCGCCGTGCGATGACTTTTGGCGTCAATTGATCCGGTGACATATATATATACTGAGATTTTCCCATTTGAATTCTCGCCCACGACACCGTGAGCCATTTTCGTGATTCTCTTCCTGCTCCACGGAGTTGCAAGTCTCTTTTCCAAACCACCCTCGTTTCTTTTTCTCCCGGATGAGAAGACGTCTCCTCTGTGGTGAGTCGACGAACACATCGTTAAGCGGGCGGCGTTTGATGATACTGGTTTGGAACCCATTTGGGACAACATGGGCGGGACGACGCGGATGAGGATGGAGTAGTCGAACACCCCTTGTACCAGAGAAAAGCGGAGGGTGGACTGCCAAAAAGGACTCGCAAACCTATGGAGAGGGAGGAAAATCACAAAAAAGCCCATCTTGGTGTGGGCAAGAAATCAAATGGGAAATCCCGATTCAAGAGAGCGCGTCCTAAACCTGATTGCAGGCAAGCCGGTGGATCGCCCGCCCGCCATGCCCATCACCATGATGTGGGCTGCCGATCTGGTCGGTGCGAAATATCACGACTACGCGACGCGCGCCGAAATCCAGGCCGCCGGCCAAATTGCAGCCGCCAGCAAGTTCGGTTTTGACCACGTCTCGGTCATCTCCGATCCGTGTTGTGAAGCGGCTGATTTGGGCGCGGCAATTTTTTATCCGCCGGATGGCCCCCCGGCGATCATTGAGGAAAAGGCTTTGCTGGCTGATTCCGCCACGCTGAATTCGCTGAAGATTCCTGATCCGAATCATGCGGGCGGCCGGATGGCCAATCGCATTGAAGCGGTTCGCCTGCTGCGCAGACAAATTGGTGATACGCATTTGATCGAAGGTTGGGTGGAGGGGCCATGTGCCGAAAGCGCTGACCTGCGCGGCATTAACACGCTGATGATGGATTATTACGACGACGCGGAATTCATCCATGCGCTCGCAGACTTCACGGTGAAAACGGCGCTGAAGTTTGCCACGGCGCAGATAGAGGCTGGTGCGGATATCATCGGCGTTGGCGACGCCGCTGCATCGCTCATCAGCCGCGAACTCTACGATGAGTTCGTCCTGCCATACGAGAAAAAGCTCGTGGATGGCATTCATGCCGCCGGCGGACGCGTTCGCCTGCATATCTGCGGTCGCACGTTCCACCTTGTGGATGCTATTGCCACACTCGGCTGCGACATCGTGGACATGGACACACTGGTTGACTTGCGTTCAGCCCGGACCGCGATGGGGGATCGTCAGGTCTTGCTCGGAAATGTTCATACCGTCAACGCAGTCAAGAACGGCACGGTGGCGGATATGCGTCGTGAATTGGCGAAGTGTCACGCTGCTGTCGGAGCTGCTTGGATTGCCGGAGCTGGCTGTGAAGTGCCGCGCCAATCGCCGGCGGAAAATGTGCGTTGCTTTTCCGAAGTTCGTTGAAACGGCTAAACCAGCCTTGCGTATCAACAGTTTGGGAATTGGGATCCGGGGGGTGACTTGGACAGGGCTTTGGTATGGAACGGCGCAACCTTGGCCAAACCATGGCGCGCTCCGTCCGCCCTAAAACTACGATTTGGATTGAAGCCCGTTGGGCCGGCTGGCCGGCTGGCCGCTTGGTGGCGATGACTGGGCTTTCTTGGGAAGCGTGAAATAAAAGGTCGTTCCCTTCTGCAATTCGCTTTTGGCCCAGACCTCGCCGCCGTGCGCCTGCACGATATGTTTGACAATCGCCAGGCCCAGGCCGGTGCCGCCGCTCTCGCGCGACCGGGCGCGGTCCACGCGATAAAACCGTTCGAAGACACGGCCCATGGCCTCAGGCGGAATGCCTGGACCGTCATCGGCCACAAATATCTCCAGCTTGTCGGTTGCGCTGCTGTCGACCCCGATGGTGACGGAGCCTTCCTTCCGTCCATATTTGATCGCATTTTCGATCAGGTTGAAAAGAACTTGCTGCACGCGGTCCGCGTCGGCCCAGACGATGGTTTGCGGCGGGATTTTATTTTCCAGCACGGCTTTGCGGGCGGCGGCGCGCGTGCCAAGGTCGTCCAGGACGCGCCGGGTCAGGTCGTGCAGATCGACCGCCTGCGGATTCAGCGCGGCGTGGCCGGATTCCAGACGGGAAATGGCCAGCAAATCTTCGATGAGAAAAAGGAGGCGGTCGGAATGTTTGTCGATCTTTTGCAGGAACCGCACGGCCTGTTCCGCATCATCCTTTGCGCCGTCGAGCAGGGTCTGGGCAAAGCCCTTGATGAGGGAAAGCGGCGTGCGCAATTCGTGGCTGACGTTGCCCACAAATTCCTGCCGGATGTTCTCCAACTCCTTCAGCCGCGTCACATCATGGAAAACGAACAACTGCCCCGGCCCGACCCCGGCGTGGCCCTGGACGACCGAGGCGTTGACCTGCAGCGAGCGGCGGGTGGCGCGGTTTATTTCCAGCTCGGCCCCGGAAATGTTCTTTTCCGCGGGCAACCGCGCGGCCAGCGCGGCCAGTTCATGCCAGCGAAAGGCTTCCATGATGGTCTGGCCGCGGATGTCGGTTGAAATGCCGAAAAACTTGCGCAGGGAGTCGTTGATCATCTGCACCCGCCCCTGCTCGTTCAGGAGCAGCACCCCTTCGATCATGCCGTTGAACAGGGCCTGCTGGCGCACCTGGAATTGGGCGTGGAGTTGTTGCCGTTCCTCGAGGCTCTCCTCGTAAAGGCGTCGCAGCTCGGCGTGCAAGCGCCGCTGCCGGGCCTGCCACCGCCAGAATGCCAGTGCCGCCAGAATCCCTGCAATGATCAGCCAGTACCGCATTTCGGGGATGGGTGGTTTTATTCCTCGCGGAACCGGTAGCCGACGCCCCGCACTGTATCGAGCAGCTTGGCCGCACCGCCCAGCTTGTCGCGCAGGCGCCGCATGTGGGTGTCGATGGTGCGCGTGTCAATCAGACTGTTGTAGCCCCACACGTCCTTCAAAAGTTGCTCGCGCGACTGCACCCGGCCCCGCCGCCCGGCCAGCACCGTCACCAGTTTGAATTCCGTCGCGGTCAACTCCAGGGGCTTGCCCAGGTAGGTGACACTGTGCCGCGACGGATCGATGACCAGGCCGCCGAACGCGATCCGGTCGCCGCCATCCGGTTCGGCAGCGGCGCGCTTGAGCACGTTCTTCACGCGCAGAATCAGTTCCCGCGGGCTGAACGGTTTGGTGATGTAATCATCGGCCCCCAACTCAAGCCCGAGCACCCGGTCGATCTCCGCCGTGCGCGCCGTCAGCATGATAATGGGCATTGACGACGTCGCCGCATCGCGGCGCAGGGCTTTGCACACCTCCAGGCCGTCCATCTCCGGCAGCATGATGTCCAGCAGGATCAAATCCGGCATCTCGGCGCGCGCTTTTTGCAACGCTTCCCTGCCATCGGCGGCCGTGACAACCTCGTAGCCGGCGCTTTTCAAGTTGACCTCGATCAGCTCCAGCGCATCCGGTTCGTCATCGGCGGCGAGGATTTTTGCTTTCATGGCGCGCATTCCGCCCCCATTCCAGCGCAGAATCCAACGGAATGAAACAAAAAACCGCCGCCTCCGGGCCCACCCCGGATTCACAGGGTGCCAGGCATGGATTACTCAATGGAGGACCGATTCGATCGGCAAATCCGGATCCAATTGGTGCTCCTTAAGCCAATCACGGTTGAAAACCTTCGACATGTAGCGGATTCCAGAATCACAAAGTACAGTAGCGATTACCTGTCCCGGCCCGCGTTCCCGGGCCAGGCGCGCAGCGCCGGCGAGGTTAATGCCGGTCGATAAGCCGACAAACAATCCTTCGTCGCGCAGAAGATGATGGATGATTGTCAACGCCGTCTGGTCGCGGATTCGATATGCCTTATCCATGACAATGCCCTCCAGGTTTTTTGTCACCCGCATCTGACCAATGCCCTCGGCCAATGAATCCCCATCATGGGTGTCGAGGTTCCCGTGCGTGAACCAGGACCACATGGCGGCGCCGAACGGATCCGCACAGACCGCCAAAATTCCCGGGTTGCGTTCCTTGAGGAATTGCGTCGTGCCGGCGAGCGTCCCACCGGTGCCAATCGAGGATACGAAGGCGTTGACCCCGCCGCAAGTTTGCTCCCAGATTTCCGGACCTGTGGTTTCATAATGGGCCAGGCGATTATCGGTATTGTCAAATTGATTGGCCCAAAACCAATCATTCTCCTGTGCGAGGCGTTGCGCTTGACGGTTGTAATTGCCTGGGTCGCTGTAAGGTTTCTCGGGCACCGTGATCACCCGGGCTCCCAAAGTCCGGAGCAACTGGATTTTTTCAACAGACTGCGTGTCCGGTATGACGATGATTGTCGGATAACCCCGCGCGCGCCCTACTATGGTCAAACCAATCCCAGTGTTGCCTGCCGTGCCTTCGACGATGGTATCTCCCGGCTTTAGTTTTCCCGCTTCTTCGGCTCTCGTAATGATGCCATGGGCCGTTCGGTCCTTGACCGAGCCGCCCGGGTTCATGAATTCCGCTTTGCCGAGTATCTTGCAGCCGGTCAATTCGGACAGGCGCCGCAGGCACACCAATGGAGTCCGGCCAATATAGTTGTCAATCCCAAGATAGCGTTCCCGCCTCCTCGTCGGCCTCGATAGTCGTGGTTCGGTCAATGTATCCATAAGGTCTTGAGCATGCTTCCCGGCAGACTATGGCGGCGGTGGAGATCGGCGGCCATCGCCGACAGTCTGCTTCACAGATTCGGCTGGGGAGTGTAACGCAAATACGGTTTCACTTTGCGAACTCCTTTGGGAAAGAGTTTATGGGCGTCGCCGTCGGAAATCGCAGGCGACACAATGCAGTCCTCGCCTTCCCGCCAATCAGCCGGGGTGGCCACTTTGTGCTGGGCCGTAAGCTGGAGCGAGTCAATCACCCGCAGGATTTCGGCAAAATTCCGGCCTGTGCTTGCCGGGTAGGTGAGGGTGAGCTTGATTTTTTTGTCCGGGCCAATGATGAAGACGGACCGCACCGTGGCCTTGTCGTCGGCATTGGGATGAATCATGTCGTATGCGGACGCCACCTGCCGGTTTTCATCCGCAATGACCGGAAAATTCATCGTGCAAACCTGCGTTTCATTGATGTCCTTGATCCATTCCTGGTGCGAGCCGAGCGGATCGACGCTCACAGCGATGGCCTTGACGTTGCGTTTGTCGAATTCGGCTTTGAGCTTCGCCACGGCCCCCAGTTCCGTCGTGCAGACCGGCGTGAAATCCGCCGGGTGGGAGAACAAGACACCCCATGAGTTGCCCAGCCATTTGTAAAAGTCGATCGGTCCTGCTGTAGTCGTGGCCGAGAAATTTGGCGCTACATCGCCTAATCTTAGAGACATGGATGATTCCTTTTCTGTTAAGGGTTTAAAACGGGATTGTTGCCAGATAACATCGGGTTCAAGTGCATTTTAATTGGTCTGCTGTCCATCCACAGAGCGGGCGCGTTCCTTGAAGTAAAGTTGCGCCCCATGAACGATGAGCCTGGCCGCGTCCGCATACGGGACCTGGTCCGTATTGACCACCAAATGATACAGCAACTCGTCCTCGATTCGGGTATGGAAGTAGGTTTCCACGTAACGCCGGGAGCCGCGTTCCTCCTTGTCTATGAATCGAGCGGCTTCCTCTCGTGTCAAATGACGAAGCTGCTGCACGCGCTCAATTCTCCTGGGCACTGACGCGACAACGCGTACGTGGAACACGCCGGTCATTCCCGATGTTATCGCCGTTGCTCCACGACCGACCACTATTACATGACCCGCCTTGACCAGACGCAAAATGGTTTCGACGACCATCGGAACAAGCACCCATGATGGAGGGCGGAGCCCAAGCAACTCCTCCGTCACATCCCGCACGCAGGAACGGCGGTCTTCCGGCATGAAACGCGCGATGCGTTGCGGTAAATGATGCTCCTCAAGCACCCGCTCCACCAGTTGGCGATCATACACCCTCCATTGCCCTGTCCCACCGGATTCACTCCGCTCAAGAATCTCGGCGGCTTGTTCCGCGATCTCATGAGCGCCTGATCCGGGTTGCTGTGAAATGGTGATGCTCGGAGCAAATGGCGATGATCTGGCTACTGGGCGATGCTTGATGTCCCCCACTTGGCTGGCGATGAAGGAGCCGCTCTTGTTTATTATAATTTCCGTTTTCATCGATCCGGGCAATCTACGTGTTCACAATCGTTTCCCGTTACAATATATCGTAATGCGACAGAACATCAAGTGGCTTGTTCGTTTTGTGGCTCTGACGCCCCCCCGATCTATTCTTCAGCGCGGCCAAGTTGCTCAAGCAGGTGACGGATTTCCGGCCCGATTCGCTTTAGTTGTTGGCGGTGGACGGAGGCGATCTTCTCCACGACATTTTCGCCGCGGCTGGTGACTTGAATGAGCACCTGGCGGTGGTCTTTGGTGGACGGCACGCGAACGACCAGCTTTTCCGTCGCCAGGCGGTCAATCAACCCCACCGCGCTGTGATGACGAAGCTGCAATCGTTCCGCCAGTTCCCCCACGGTGACGCAGTCGCGTGCTGGAAAACCCTTGATGGCCAGCAAGGCCTGATACTGCTGCGCGGTGATGCCGGCGGCCACCGCCGCTTCCTCGCTAAAGCGTATAAACCGCCGCAGCGCATAGCGAAACGCCGCCAGTGTTTGATACTGCGACTTGATAAGTTGCCTGGGTCCCGCCATTACCCCTGAGTTTAGCAATCCTGCCTCCATAGTCACCAGCAATTTGACATATATCGTAGAACGATATACTATGCGGTTTATTGATGCAAACTGAATCAGTGATACCCTCGGTTTTGACTGGCAAAGCCGCCGCGCCCGCCGCGGCGGTTAAAGATCAACTGGCGGATTTCAGCACCAACCGCCGTGTTCTCCTCCTGTCCGCCATGGCCGTGTTGATTGGGGGGATCGGTTCACTTGTCGCCTGCGCTTTGCTTTGGCTGATTGCCGCGATTACCAACCTTGCCTTTTACCAGCGCTTGTCCGCCAGTCCGGCGGTGCCGCAAGGAAATCAATTGGGATGGTGGGTGGTGCTCGTGTCGGTGGCGGGAGCGATCCTCATCGGACTGATGGCCCGATTTGGTTCGGAGAAGATCCGCGGGCACGGCATTCCTGAAGCCCTGGAAGCAATTCTTCTCGGGCGCAGCCGCATTGACCTCAAGGTCGCCCTGCTCAAGCCGCTCTCCGCCGCTATTTCCATCGGTACTGGCGGACCGTTTGGCGCGGAAGGTCCGATTATCATGACGGGGGGCGCGTTTGGCTCGATCTTCGCGCAACAATTTCATCTCAGCTCGGCGGAGCGCAAAACGCTGCTGGTGGCAGGAGCCGCAGCGGGCATGTCGGCTGTATTTGCCACGCCGGTGGCGGCGGTATTGCTGGCGGTTGAGCTATTGCTGTTCGAATGGAAGCCGCGCAGCTTCATCCCCGTGGCGGTGGCTTCGATTGTTGCTTCCGTGCTGCGCGTGCCTTTGCTCGGTGCGGGTCCGATCTTTCCCGTGGTGGTGCATGCACCGCTTTCCGCCACGGAACTGGCGGTTGCTGCCGGTCTTGGAGTTGTGGTTGGCTTCGCTTCCGGTCTCTTGACGATACTGGTTTACGCCTGCGAGGATGTTTTTCAAAAGCTGCCGCTCCACTGGATGTGGTGGCCGGCTATCGGAGCGGTCTTTATTGGCGTGGGCGGCGTCATTGACCCGCGCGTGCTGGGCGTTGGCTACAATACAATCCACAGTTTGCTCCGCGGAGAACTGGTCGGGTCGGTTGTTATTGGTTTGCTCGTGGCCAAAGCGCTGGTCTGGTCCATCGCCTTGGGCTCGGGGACTTCCGGTGGAGTACTGGCGCCATTGCTCATCATGGGCGGCGCGCTGGGAGCTTTCGCCAGTTCGTGGATCCCCGTTGGTGACGTCGGTCTTTGGGCGCTGATTGGCATGGCGGCGATGATGGGCGGCACGATGAGGTCCCCGCTCACCGCGATGGTTTTTGCCGTCGAATTGACGCGGGACTTCAATCTTTTTCCCGCCTTGCTTATCGGCTCAGTCGCGGCCTTGGGCGTGACCGTGCTGCTGATGCGCCGTTCCATCCTCACCGAAAAGCTCGCCCGCCGCGGCTATCACATCACGCGGGAATACAGCATTGACCCGTTTGAGTTGGCGCGTGTGCGCGATGTGATGGACGAGAATGTGCCAAGCATATCTTCCACCATGAAACTTTCGGAACTGGCTGACCGAATCGCTCGCAACGATTCCGGCCTGAGCCGGCGGCAGGGAACTTTGATTGTGGACGATCAAAACCGTCTGGTCGGCATCATCACGCGGGGCGACATTGTGCGCGCTCTCCGGCAAAAGCAGAAGGTGGAGATGACCGTGGCCGAAGCCGGCAGCACTGATCTGGTGACCGCCTTTCCTGACGAACCGTTGCATGTGGCGCTTACAAAAATGCTGGATCGCGGCATCGGCCGGTTGCCGGTAGTCGAGCGCAGCAGACCGGGCCGCGTCATTGGATACCTTGGGCGGGGGGCCATTCTTTCGGCGCGGATGAAAATCCACGAAGAGGAGAATATTCGCTGACATGCGCTTTCAGCCAAAGACACTCTTGATTTTTCTTTCGCCGCTGGTCCTGGCGGTGATGGCCGCTTACTGCCAGTGGGCGGCGTTTGGTTTGCCGGGGATTCCTCCCGGCGCCCAACCGCCTCCTTTCGGAACGCCCCAGGGTTTTCCAGCGTGGCTGCGCCTGGCGCACTACATAAACTTCCTGTTCCTGACCCTCCTGATCCGCAGTGGACTGCAAGTTCTTATGGATCATCCCCGGTTGTATTGGAATGTCCATTGCACGCCCGGCTCGGAATGGTTGCGATTGACGCCCGTCAAAGCGCCGCCGGACCGCCTGTGGACGGCCAAAGATGATGCCCGGTACCTTTCACCGTGGATCGGCCTGCCGGGACGGCGGCACACGGTGGGCATGGCACGGCATTGGCACTTTCTCACCGCGTTGTTTTGGGTGGCGAACGGGCTGGTTTTTGCGGTGTTGCTCCTGAGCGGCGAGCAATGGAAACGGCTCGTTCCCTCTTCCTGGACAATTATTCCCGACGCCTGGGACATTTTTGTCCACTACGCCACGTTCCACATGCCGGAGGAACCGAACGGGTTTTATCGCTACAACGCGTTGCAGCAATTGTCATATTTCATCGTCGTGTTCGTGCTGGCGCCGCTGGCCATCTTAAGCGGCCCTTCCATGTCGCCGGCGTTGACCAATCGGTTCAAATGGTATCCCAAGCTTCCCGGAAACCGCCAAATCGGGCGCTCCCTGCACTTCCTCGTTATGTGCGCTTTTGTGATCTTTATCATCATGCATGTCGCGTTGGTCGTGATCACAGGATTCGCCCGGAATATGAACCACATTGTGCTCGGTACGGACGACACACGAATGCGGGGGTTGTATCTTGGACTGCTGGGCGTTGGCGTGGTTGTGGCGGTCAATGCGATGGCTTACTGGGCCGCCTGGAAACGCCCGCGCGCGGTCCAGCACGCCGCCAAGGCCGTGGTCACACCGGTGATGAATCTGCTGTTAAACCGGGCGTTCCCACTGGCGGAGTTTCATCGCCAGGACATCTCTCCCTATTTCTGGGCCAACGGTAAAATGCCCACTTGTGAGGAATGGAAAACTCAGGCCGCCAACGGCTTCCAGAATTACCGGCTCAAGGTGCGCGGGCTGGTGGAAAACCCGAGGGAGTTGTCTTTGGATGACCTTCGCGCGCTGGGCAAGAAAACACAAATCACGCTGCACCATTGCATTCAGGGATGGTCGGGTATTGCGGAGTGGGGCGGGGCGCCCTTGGCGGAATTGATCAAGCTGGTCCGCCCGAAACCAGATGCCCACGCTGTCGTTTTCTATTCCTTCGGCGAGGGCGCACAAGGAGGCCAGTTTTATGACAGCCTTTCGATGGAGAATGCCTCGAACCCGCTTACATTGCTCGCCTACGAGATGAATTTCGAGGCGTTGAGCGAACTCCACGGCACCCCCTTGCGGTTGCGGGTTGAAAACCAACTCGGATTCAAAATGGTCAAATGGATTCAGGCGATTGAATTTGTGGCAAGCACAAGCCGGATTCAGAAGGGCGAAGGCGGTTACAGCGAGGACCACGAGTATTTTGGCGAGTTGGCGAATATCTAGCAACCCAAGGGCTGCCGCTGATGCAAAAGCCAACGCCATTGCTTGGGGAAAAAGAGAACGCCCGCTTTCGCGGGCGCCCAACTTTGGCTATTTTAGGGTGGCTGGTCTAACAGCTTTTTCAACGGAACCAACAGCCATCTTGTTAGCGCCGCGGTGGGATCCCCTCAACCGGGAGACAATTCACCACTTGAAATATTGCCGAGTTGAAACCAGAGTTGGACGTCCTGTCCTTGAAGTTGGCGCCTTTAAACGCCAGACCGCTTTCATTCCTTAAAAGCACGCTTCGCCCATCCATAGCAACTCTCGTATGCTCTCACTCGAACCTTCGCGTGTCTTATGCCGAATTTTAAGCAATGCTTATGCCACCAAGCATCGACTTTGGCAAGCTTCTTTTCAATATTCGTCCGATGTGCTTGGCTTTAAGTGACTTGCGATTGTAATAATGTGCCTGATTTAAGTGACGGGTGTTCTCATTATTCGATTTCCGGAGCCAAAAGTGTAAAGAAAACCCATTAAGAACCTAAATAAAATAGGTGTTGTCTAAATGATAAGATGTATAAACACCTGACTCCAAAATGATTACGCAAATCACATGCCAGGTTCCAAAAAGCGTAAAGTTTCCCGACGCGCCAAGCATATAGTTCATAGGCGTTTGGCAGCGCCTCGCAGGCTCAAGCGGGTTTTCTACGGCAGCACGAGCATGGCGCGGTAGAACTGGGAGGGATTGGCCGTGTTGGTGTCGGCAAGGTTGGTGACGATAGGCTGCCAACAGATCGGCGGGGCGAGGTTGGTTGTCATCAGAAGCACATAAGCGATCGGAAAAGATCAAGCGAGTTCATCTTCGTGTTCCATGTGATCTTTTGTGGCTGTTTAAATACTGCTCATTGGGCCTGCGCGAAAAAGCGGACACAGGTAAAGAGAGACATTGAAAGCCAAAGCAACTATGAATGCACCTGTGATCCAATCCAAGAACAACCGGAAGAAGTTTGACAAGACCTTTAAACAACACG
>JBKQUS010000088.1:0-19422 GCA_052325505.1 Limisphaerales bacterium | reverse complement strand
AGTCTTTTATAACCGACAACGGCTCCACAGCGCTCTCGGTTACAAATCTCCTGTGGAATTTGAAGAACTATTAACCTATAAATGAACAGTTTTATCGAGTGTCCACTTTTTCGGGGGAAGTACACATGACACCTTTTTCGATCAAGCGGTTGTCCAGAGCGTAATGGACCAAATCCACATCGCATTGAAGATGGAGCTTTTGCAAAAGACGCGCGTGGAAGGTGCGGATAGTCTTCACGCTCAGCCCGAGGTCCCCCGCGATTTCTTTGAGTGACCGCCCCAGGACCACCAGGTGCAGGATTTGGAACTCCCGACCCGATAGTTGTTCATGCAGCGGCAGGCCGCCGCGGCCAGCCTCAAAGGCCAATCGTTCTGCCAGCGTCGCACTCACATATTTGCCGCCCCCCAGGACTTTGCGCACTGCATTGACAAGGTGCTCCGGAGCGGTCTGCTTATTGAGATAGCCGCTGGCGCCGGCGCGCAAGACGCGTATCCCCAATTGTTCTTCTGGAGCGCTGCTGAGCACCAGCACCGGGAGGCGTGGGTGGTGCTGGCGAACCTCCTGCAAGGCATCGAAGCCGGTGCCTCCCGGCATGAACAGGTCAAGCAGCAGCAAGCTCCAGTTCCCTTTCCGCAGCGATTTCAGTGTTTCCGGGATTGTAGCCGCGAAACAAATCTCCATTTGAGTAAAACCCTCGGCCAGGAGTTGTTTCAGTCCCTCCCGCACCACCGCGTGATCATCGGCGATTAATATTCTTGTCACACGTCATTGTCCTGTTCAATCAGCTCGGCTCATCGGTAGTCGCACTTCGACCACCGTGCCCCCGCCAGCGCGAGCGGCAATCGTGCATTTTCCGTCCAGCAGGGACGCCCTTTCGCGCATCCCCAGCAGGCCCATCGAGCGGGCATCATTCAGTTCGTTCGGTCGAATGCCACGACCGTCGTCGGCGATGGTCAAAATGACCCCGCCAGCCTCCAGCCACAAGCGGATTTCCACCTTCGAAGCACAGGCGTGTCGCGTTATGTTCGCCAAACTCTCCTGCAAGATGCGAAACAATGCAGTCGAGTGGTCCCCGTCGATCACCAAGTCCCCGGCCGGCACGCTCGCCTTGCAGGGAATCTCCGTGCGCTTTTGGAAATCCGCGGCCACCCACTCAGTGGCAGCGCACAATCCCAGGCTGTCCAGCACGGCGGGCCGCAGTTCCGCGGCGATTCTTTGCACGGATTGGCTTGCCTGGTCGGTCAAATCCATCATCGCGGCAACTTTCTCCCGGAGGATGTTTTGCTGCCAGCTATCGCTGGGCTCGGCTAACCTTCGACTCAGCCATGCGGCCTCCATTTTGAGGCCTGTCAGTTCCTGAGCCAGCACATCATGAATTTCACGCGCAGCATGGGTCCGCTCTTCTTCACGCGCCGCCTGGATTCGGGCAGCCAGAGCGCGAAGCTGTTCGTGCGAGGCTCGCAGTTCTTCCTCCACTCGCTTGCGCTGGGTGATATCGCGGAGGTTGCATTGGATCACGTTGCTCTCGCCAGCTTGATATACATTGCTGACAATCTCCACGGCAATTTTGCGACCGCCCCTGGTTTCGAGCAGCACATCTTCATAGCGGACATACCCGTCCTTTTGTAATCGGTCGAGCATGCCCTTGTTCAACTCAGTGTCCTTGAACGGGCTGAGCTCACCAACGGTTTTGCCGGTCATTTCACTCTTGGAATAACCCAGCAGTTCAGTCAGGAAAGGGTTCACGTCGTTTATTCGTCCTGTGTCAATATCCAGAATCAGTATGCCATCCTTCGCCGCCTCGAATAATCGCCGATAAGTGAGTGCGCTAGAGCGCATGGCCTGCTCACCCAGAGCCTGAGCCTGTTCCGTCCGCTTTTTCACTTCCAGGTGCAGAAGACGGACTTCAAGCATGTTCTGAACTCGCACCAATGCCTCCGGGAGACTGAATGGTCTGCTGATGAAATCCTTCGCCCCGGTTTTCAGCGCGCGCAGATTGTGATCCGGGTGGCCGGTGATCACGAGAACAGGAAGATAACCGTTGGTTTCGACCGCCTGCAGGCCTTCCAGCACTTGGAATCCATTCAGGCCAGGCATCTCAAGGTCGAGCAGGATCAGGGAATATCGATTCTTGCGGTACAGCTCGCAGACCTCGTGTGGATCCCTGGTGGACGCGATCGATACGTGGCCGGCGCCGCGCAGCATGTCCTCCAGCAGGGCGATATTGTCTTCCTGGTCGTCAACGATCAGGATGCTGGCTCTCAGAATGTCCGATGAACTGATCATCTTGCTTGTCCGGCGTTAATCACTCTAACCAACCGTTTTCTCCACAAATTCCGGCGCCGCGTGCGGCGTCCCCCTGAAATCTTTTGCATCAGATAAGAAAGCATGAATTGAATATCATTGCTTTATCGCTTCTTTGAGTGACGGAAAATGATTGATTTCAACCCAATCGCACAGGCATCGCATCATCGTTGCCAGGGTTTCCAAATTGCTGGGTTTAACAAGGAAAGAATTCGCTCCCAAATAAAACGCGTTCTCCACGTCTTCGCTGCGCGCCGAGGCGGTCAGGATGGTGATCGCCAGGCGTTTAAGGCCCGGCTGGACGCGCACCCAGGTCAGGACATCGAAGCCATTTTTCCTTGGCATGTTCAGGTCCAACAGCATGATTATCGGCAACGGGAATTTGTCCCGGTCACTGTATGGGCTTTCGCCTTTCAGATAGGCAATCGCCTCTTCTCCATTGTGGACCTCTTGCAGCGGGTGGCGGCACTTGGCCATCTTGAAAGCCTCGCGCATCAGCATCAGATCGTCCTTGCTGTCGTCCACCAAAAGGATGGTTTGGTCTTCGTTCATGAATTACCAGATGGATAAAATTTAGGGGTCATCATTGACTCTTTCATGCCTTCCGCACCTCGAACCAAAAGCGGCTACCTTGGCCGGGAATTGATTCCACCCCCACCCGTCCGCCCATGCGTTCGACCCCCTTCTGGACAATCGCCAGGCCGATGCCTGTGCCCGCATATTTCTCCGGGTCCAGGCGGGTGAATAGTTGGAAGATTTGGGCGTGATGGCCGGGGGCGATTCCGGGGCCGTTATCTTCCACCCAAAAACGAATGAACTCTGCTTGTTCTTCCGCCCGCAATCGCACCAAGGACGACACATCCGTCGTCACAAACTTCAGCGCGTTGCTCACGAGATTGAACAACACCTGGGTAAGAGTTGGCTCGTGGGCCAGCACGACCGGCCATGGACCGGAACTTTCCACATTTGCATTCTGTTTCTGAATGTCTTCTTGTAAACGGGAAAGCACGGATTCCACGACGATGCCCAGGTTCACTGGGATCAGTTCGACGCGCTGCTGGCTGATTTGGCTGAAGGCGAGCAGATCCATCAACATGGCATCCATGTATTGCGCCGATTTGTCAATACGATCGGCGTAGCCCCTGCCAGTTTCATCCAGGGCTGCGCCAGCCCTTTTTGCCAGCATGGCTGAAAAACCCTGCATGGCGCGCAGAGGCGCGCGCAAGTCGTGCGCGATGGTATAAACAAATGCTTCCAATTGCTTGTTCGTTGCATTCAACTCCGCTGTGCGCTCAGTCACCAGTGCTTCGAGTTGCACGGCGCGGTCCGACAACTCCGCTTGCGCTAGGCGCAACGCTGACTCCACCTTTTTGCGCTCGGCGATTTCCGTTTGCAGCAGGGCGTTGGAGATTCCGGCCGCTTCGGTCAGTTCATGCTGGCGAACCGATCCGAGCACCAACGCTTCGTTCAACGCCAACATCTGTGCCTGTGGTTGCGCGGTGCCGGTCTCTCTGCCCGCTGTTGGTCTCGCGCGCGCAAACTTCTTCATGTCTTCGCCTTCGGCTCGGGTGCGGCCTCTTCCCGCTGGCCGACTCGCTGCGGTAATCCGGTGGTCAGACCGGCATAATCGGTCTTGCGCGGCAGGATGATCACCACCCCCTGATCTGTAATGACATATTCGCGGATGTCTTTGCTGTGATTGCCCCCGCGCATCTTGATGACAACCATCACCTTCCGAAGCTGGCCGTCGATCTCCACATAACGCATCCGGATAATGTCGTCGGTCAGGAACGAAATCGCGTAGTGACTAAAGGAAAACGAGTTAAAAGTGTCTTCCACCTCAACGGTGCTGAGAATCGTGATCCCGGCCCCGGTCAACGCGCTGATCATGCGGTAGAGCGATTCGCGAAAGTCCGCGCGGAAGCCGGGCGCCAGCGCCATCTCAAAACCTACCAGCGAATCGATCACCAGCCGTTTTGCGCCGATCCTATTGATGGCATCGAGAATCGCCCACATCGTTTCATCCACCGAAAGGTCCAATGGACGAAGGTAAAGAGTTTCCAGTGTGCCCTTTTGTTCCGCCCTGTTTAATTGGAGACCAAAACTCCCCGCCCGCGAAAGGTATCCTTCGGGACGTTCCTCGAAGATGGCCATGATCCCCGGTTCCCCCTGGCGGAGTCCTTCGGCGATGAATTGCGTTGCCAAAGCTGATTTGCCCGTCCCCGAAGGACCGGCCACCAGGAGACTGTCGCCTTCGAGAATGCCTCCGCCCATCATCGTGTCCAATTCGGGAACGCCGATGGACAGGTAGCGGCGCCGCGGCTTCTTCGTTTTTGAGCCAACCAATCCCAGCGTGCGCGAGAAGGCTTGCAGCCCGCCCTGGCTGATCCGGACGGTGTGCAATCCCGGCACAGAGGCCTGTCCGCGCAGCTTCATGATTTGCAGTTTCCGCACCACGGAATTCCTCTCCGTAACCTGCCAGAGCCAGAGGAGCCCGTCGGCGACGGTGAAGAGCGGATTGTCCCGCATCTCCGACTCGAAATATTCGCCGACCAGAAATGTGGTCGCTTCCCAACTGGTGAGGAACTGCGCGAGGCGCTGGAGAAATGATTGCATCTCCAAATTGTTCGCGCCGCCAATCGCCTTGCGCTCCACCGTGCGAAAGGAATCCACCACCACCAGGCCCGGACTGGCCGCCGCGACTTGTTTAGTGAGTTCCTCAAGAACGGCGTTCGCATCCTTCTGCTGCAAGAGGTCGCCCAGGTTGATGAAGCGGATGGCCTGGCCTACCTTGGACTCGTCGAAGAAAGAGAACTGTTGCTGATGGCGCAGCATTTTCAAAGCGGGTTCGCCGAGAACCGTGAAATAAAGAGCGGGCTTTTTTGGCGTGGCATTGGCGAAAATGATCTGGTGCGCCAGCGTGGTCTTCCCGCAGCCCGGCGTGCCTGCGATGACGTTGAAGGAAAACTCCGGGATGCCGCCACCCATGATCTCGTCGAGGCCGGGCACACCGGTCGGAAGTTTATGGATCGTGACTTTGGCCGGTTTGCCCGCCACCTTTTTCGGGGGGGGGGCGGACCGGCTGGCGCTATTTTGCTTTTTCATATTCAATTCGGCTGACTGACTCCAAATCATTGAAGGCCGCCTTCGGCCAGACCTCGCGCACCAAATGCATGGTTAAATTCTCGCCGATGAAGGCCATCAACAATCCGAGCAACTGGGCCAAAAGAACCACTCCGCCCTCGAGACCTTTGTCCGGACCAAATTGCGAGGGAAGCTCCTCCACCCCTTTCAAAGTCCCATCCCCCTTCACACGCACCGCGCGCAGCCAGGGAACTTCCACGGTGGCCAGCACGAGCGAGCGCGAAAGGAGCGCCCGAAAACCTCCGTTTCCCATCAGGGCCGCCAGAGGCGGACGCAACTTCTCACAGACCTGCAAGGCCGCTGCGGCCTTCGTCTGGCCGGATTTATATCCCAGCGCCTCATGGACAATAAGGCGCTCGGCGAAATTCCTAATTTGTGGAGTCGCTCTGCTCATTGGGCAACACAGTCAGATAAGTGCAAATCAACCACAGCAATGGAGAAATCTAACCAATGGGCCGGTTCATTTATATGGGGTAAAACCCTAACATTTCTGGTTACCCCATATTTCTGCCGAAAAGCAGTAACATGTAACCGCTCCGTTTCCTTTTGTGTTACCGGCTAAGTCGTTGACCATCAACACTTGTAACCGTGTTTCCCCTTTTTTAGAGCTATGTATCAATCTGCCGTCGGAAGGCTGTGGTACGCCTTCGTTTCGTGGTTTTTCGGGAAACTTCAGCTTTTCCGTATTTGCGCCCGGCCAAACGGATTTTTGGAGAAAAGAATCGACTTCCTCCAACGGTTGATGGATAAATAACGATAATTTGCTATGGCGAAAAAATTGCAGGCTTCGCGCAAAAAAGCCACACGGCAGGAGTTGCGGGACTTGGACCACGAGATTCTGTTCCTGGAAGGCGTGATACGCCGTGACAGGGATTACGTTCAGGCGTTGCAGGTCCTTGGCGATGATTACACCCGCCGCGGCCGCTATTTGGAAGGCTTGAAGATAGACGAACGCCTTTCCAAATTGCGCCCGGACGATTCGCTGGTCCACTACAACCTGGCTTGCAGCTATTCCCTGACGCGCCAGCTCGAAATGTCCATCGCAACCCTGGAAATTGCCATCAACCTTGGCTATCGGGATTTCAAATGGATGGCCCAGGACCCTGATCTGGAGAACTTGCGCGAACATCCCGATTACAAAAGAATCCAGGCCAAAGTGCAGCAAATTCAAGTCAAGGCGCGCTAGGACGGCCGCCAATTTTATGAATGTGACCGTGAAAGGGCGCACCCGGCACTATCGCACGGTGGCCTTCGATACCCGGGCCAATGCCGTCCTGCTCACCGAGCAACGGCTCCTGCCGCATCAATTCAAGATCGTGGCCATGTCCGATTTCCGGGCGACGGCCCGGGCCATCCGGGACATGGCCGTGCGGGGGGCAGGGGCCATCGGCGCGGCTGCCGCCTACGGGCTGGCCCAAGGCGCACGCGCCTTTCGCGGCAACGATCCCCATAAATTCTCCGCGCATCTCGACATCGTCCAACAAACCCTCAAAGCCGCCCGGCCCACCGCGGTGGACCCTGTGAACGCCATGAACGCCGTGCGAGCCGCCATGCGCTCCGGCGAAACCGTCGAGGAACAGCAGGCGCTGGCCCTGGCCGCCGCCGAGGAATTTGCCAACGACGACGTCAGGCACTGCGAAGCCATTGGCCGGCACGGGGCAAAATTGATCCGCCCCAATAGCCGCATCCTGACACATTGCAACGCCGGCTGGCTGGCGTTTGTTGACGTCGGAACGGCCACCGCGCCCCTTTACGCCGCGCAAAAAGCCGGCAGGAATTTCCACGTTTTTTGCGATGAAACCCGTCCCCGCTGCCAGGGCGCAACCCTGACCGCCTGGGAATTGTCCCAACAAAAAATTTCCCATCAAATCATTGCCGACAACGCCGCCGGCCATTTGATGCAACGGGGCCAGATTGATTTGGTCATTGTGGGTAGCGACCGCGTCCTTGGACGGACAGGAGAAGTCGCCAACAAAATCGGCACCTACACCAAGGCTGTATTGGCGCGGCGCCACGAAATTCCCTTCTACGTGGCCATTCCACTTTCGACCATTGACTGGAACCTGCGCTTGGGCCGGGACATCCCGATCGAAGAACGCAGCGAGGACGAAGTGCTGGGCGCTTGGGGCGCAAGAGGCAAATCGCGGGCCGTTTATGTGCGCATCGCCAATCCCGGCAGCGGCGCTCTGAATCCCGGCTTCGACGTGACGCCTCCGGAATTAATCACCGGCATCATCACCCCTGAAGGGATCTTCCGGCCCGATCAACTGTGGACACGCCGGAATCGCTTGGGATGGACCCGTCCGGTGCCAAAAACGAAACTTGCGCGGGGTGAAATTAAGGATACTTTTTTCAGAAGGGCGGGGTAGCCAAGTGGTAAGGCACGGCTCTGCAAAAGCTGTATGCGTCGGTTCAATTCCGACCCCCGCCTCCAACTCTAAAGTGTTGATGGACAAGGCACTTCGGAGTCGAAAACATGCGAATGTCAGCAAAAATGTCAGCAGGCCGAAGCGTGACGCCAAAGTGCGCCCACTTTGCGCCGCGTCTGTTTTCACTGTGCATTAACGCGAAGGAAATCTCCGGGCTTACGCTACAAATGAAAGTTGAAGCGTATGAAAACGAGATTCCGAATGTTTCGCCGTGGGAATTACTTTTGGTCCCACGACGGTGAAACCGGCAAGCAGGAAACCCTTCGCACGAAGGACAAGGCCATCGCGCTGCGCCTGCTCCACTCCAAGAACGAAGCCTATCAGCAGCCGATCCTGAACCTCCAGATCGCCCGGACGTACCTGACCGCCAGCGACCCGGAAATCGGCAAGCGCACCTGGCAGACCGTGATGAACGAAATCGTGCTGACGAAAAAGAACGCCACCCGTGTCCGATGGGACCGGGCCATCAAGGACAAGGCGTTCGACCTGCTCCGCGACCGGCCGCTTCTCGAAACCCGCGCCGAGCATTTCCTGGACGCATTGCGGCAAGGGACAGTCTCCACGAATGTTCATCTCCGCAAACTGCATAATTTCGCTTTGGACATGAACTGGCTGCCTTGGTCTGTCCTCGCCAAAAGACGCTGGCCCAAGATCGAATACGGCGAAAAGCGGGGCATTAGAGAGGAGGAGCACCGGAGAATCATCGCCACGGAAACCAACCCTGAACGCCGCGCATTTTACGAGGTTTGCTGGCACGTTGGGGCGGCGCAATCCGACGTGGCCGCTCTTACCGCCGAAGATGTTGACTGGGCGAATCGGATAGTGGGCTTCTTCCGCAAAAAGACGAAAACCGTGTCGTTGGTTCGGTTTGACGATGAACTGGCGGCTCTCTTGCAGGCCCTGCCCCAATCAGGACTGCTTTTCCCTAAATTCGGCATGCTCCGGGAGGCACATCGGGCAACCGAATTTAAACGTTGCTGCCGCCGGGCTGGGATCACTGGTGTCACGCTTCATTCATATCGTTATGCCTGGGCTGAGCGGGCGCGAAGCTGTGGCTATCCAGAACGGTTCGCCCAGGAAGCCCTCGGACACCAGAGCAAGGCAATTCACCGTGCCTACGCGAAGAAAGCTCAAGTGACCTTGCCATCCCTCAACCAATGGGCGGCTCAACAGGCCCAAAACATCGTCCCTCTCGATGCCCACAAGCATGGTGCGGAAACTACAGCGCCCGCCTCAGCGGCGGTTTGATGCCACAATCACAACAGGAACGCCGCATTTCGAGGCTGCGGCGTCTCCTGCAAACCGAAAGAATCTCCCCATCTTTATCATTTCCCTTATGAAGCACCTGGGATTAGCATTCTCCCAAGTCTTGCCAAACGACAAATTTTATGGCCGATGCCCAAGCAACTGCGGCCGCAGTGCCGCCAAGCGATGAAAAGCGCGACGACAAAGACGGAAAGAGCGCCGACCGTCTCCCGCATGTAGGAACAATACCCTACAACTTCGCTGCTGTTGCCGGACTAGCCTACGCGGTGGGATTCCTGGTTGAATTCACCTTCATGAATTCCATCGGCGCAAAAGATTCGCTGACAGAACCCTTTAAAGCAAAGCACATCTACATTGGCATTCTCTGCTTATTATTTCCGGCCAGCGTCATCACAATCATTCTTGCAGCCGCCCGAATGCGGCAGAGCGTACGTGATGCAACCTCCGTCGCAGATAAGCTGCGCTATAGGATGTACGCGCCCAATGCTGCACTGTATATAATCTTCCTGTTTGCATTTTACGGTCTCATTGGGATCGCCCGCCCGAATACGTTTTCCGAGCATGAAAAGGCATTTGCCGTGCTCTTTGGACTCGCGCTATTGGGTCCTATTCTCGTGCATCTCTTCCATATGAGAATTGCCGATTTAATCGAAAGCCCGACACCGAGCGCAGCGGAGGACAAGGATGAGGCAGTGAGAATAGCTGTAAAAGCGACGATTGCGCGCGCGCTCATCGCTTCACATTTTCAGGTCGGGACACTATGGGCAATGGCAGGGCTCGCATTTTGTTTGACTGTGTATGTATTCAGTGGACTTAGGCACGATATCTGGGAGATGCTCGGAGAGGGAGGATATCTGCACTTTGGCTTGTTGGGCCTTAGTGGCTTTTTGCTTTGGCGGTTTGACGTATTCAGGCAGCGCAGAGAAAAAGTAGTACCTCAAGCAATTACGCCAGGTTATCTGATGGTCGTAACGCTCGTGATGGCGCTGAGTTACCTATCAGTAATCTTTTTTGCCGGCAGGGTATATTGTTATATACCTGTCTATAAAGGCGGCGGCGATTTCAGTACGGAATCACCCGCGATAATTCAGTTTGATCCGCGAATCACGAATTCATTACCTACTGAACTTTTGGATGTTGGATGCCAGTCGAAGCCAGTTTTCATAATTCAGCAAAACAGTGCTGCCTTTTTCTTGGCAATTCCAAATGCTACCAACAACCCTACGACATGGCGGCGTGTTGGACACACAAACAAACCGTCCCGCATTTTCGTAGTCAGGCGAGATGTTGTGCTGACCTACCAATTTGAACAGTCGCATTGACCGGGAATCATTTCGGCGTTTTTAGGCGCGCATTTCGACATCCTGACGCCCGCTTGGCTCTTTTCTGTGGTTTCTGTACCTCCAATGCTCACTGATAGTGTCACAGGCTTTTGCGAGCCATTTTACATCCCGGCGGAATTCTTCGAGATTTACGGATGCGAAGAATTTCGGTGCATTTTGTGCAGGATGGCCGAGTGGTTTCAACAGCCCCTCTGTCACCAGGACGGGAATTTCGTGCGGGGAAAAGCCAAGATACCATGCTGCCTGTTCGGCATTCAGCCGCGCCGGAGGCGTCTTCAGATTCAAGAACTGCTCTTTGTCCGTGTTCATGGGAAACCTCCTACATGCGGCGCGTAAACCTGACCCCATTCTGGTGATTTTCTGTCAAAATGGAAATGGAACGATCTTGACCAATTTCGATTTTTTCGGCCACTACGTCGTTGAATTGGTCTGAGATGGCTCTGACAACCCGGCTCACGTCGCGGCCATTTGAATTCTTCCAGATGATTTCCTGAGCGCGGGCAACCGCGTCGCTCGCCATGAATCGAAGCGTATGGCGGGCGCGTTCGATGAATTCCTGCACCAGCAGGGCCGGATCATTTCCTTGCGCTTGAACCACGACGGCGCCGTTGGCCTTTGCATACAGCGATTGCGGCAGAAACCGCTGGATAATCGCGTAATCCTGCCCTTCGCCTTCGTTGCGCCGGCACAGCAAAATTGAACCCAACTCCAATTTCAGGATTCGATTCACGACTTTCCACGAAGCAGAAGGTTTTGAGGTTGTCAAAATGGATTCCGCGCCGTTGCGAGAAGCCGCCATCGCACTACAAACATCGTGGCGTTTGGCAACCTCATCCAATTGCTGACTGAAGTCGCTTAGTTCCAGCAGTTGTTTTTTGACAACGCTGAGGCCCTCCAAATAAAGATTGTGCTCGCTCTCCGTCAGCCTCCCTGCAAAGCCCGGAACGCAGTATTGGCACAGTTCACCAGATCGTTTCAACATAGCGCCTCCTTCGATTACGATTTCTCGGTTGAACCCTTCGACAGCCTCTCCAGTTCCGATTTCGGCAGGAAGAGTTTCCCGGCGGAGGACCGTCCGGGATTGACTTCGCCCTCTTGAATCAGGGCGTAAAGGCTGAACGCATCAACGCCCAACTGCACCGCCGCGTCCGGGATGGAAGGGCCGTCATCTTGTCGTTCAGGGCCACAGGTCGCTCCGTCAGAATCATTCATATTTAAGCTCCTTCCTCGCGAAAATGCAGGAATCACGGAAGCACCCCCTTTGCCGACAGGCTTGTTTGCGATGGGCCTTTCCGTTCCAGCCAAGTTGTTCGATAATTCTCCACACATTGACGGGAGTATTACTCGTTCAAGGGTGGAAGATTGTAACGAAATCATTACAATTGAGCAGGGTGACACCCGCTGCGTCGAGGCTGTACGGCGGTCATCCCGACAGTTTCACGCTGGCGAGGGCACCAAGACGGCGGGGCTTTGCCGATGAAGGTTTATGGCCATCTCCGCGATCAACATTCCATGAGCATGGCGGAGAAAGTCCTTTTCTCAGAGGCAGTCGCAGCCACCCCGCCGAACATGGTTCAGCTTCCAACGGTTGTGCCGGAACGACCGGATGCAAACTTGGTCATCCGCATCGTGATAACCTGATCCTCGTTGCGGAAAAAGGCATAGATTTACGCTCGCGCAGCCAGAGCAGGCGGGGTGCGGCGGCGATGAATGTTCTCACCGCCTCGCGACGCCGCTACCTCAACCTGTTGCGATTCCTTACAAATCTTCAACGTTGAGTTCTGAGAAGGGTGAGATGGAACGGGTCGCACAATCCGCCAGCAACCAATCGCCCCAAATGCGCCAATCGGGAGCGGCGGAATCTTGCCGGAGTTTCTTCCGAATCTCGTTAATAATCCTGGCGCAGTCTTTCATAGTCGGCTGCAACACATCGAGATCGTTCAGTTCCAAGCCGCAAATCGCATTTGCCAAGTCTGCAAGCCAATCAGGGCAAGATAAATGTGCCTTGTAATGAGATGGCGCAATGTCCCACAAGCGTGCCGTATTATCATCGGAGGCTGAGAGAATGCGTCTGCCATCAGGCGAGAAACGGGCCATCTGACAGCGTCCTTCATGTCGGAATGGCTCTGCCAAGGGTTGGCCAGTTTGCGCATCCCAGAGGCGCACAGTGCCATCATCAGATGCGGTGAGAATCTGTTGCCCGTTTTGATTAAACATTGCCGATCTCACATCCCCTCCGTGTTGTAGCGGGTTCGTGAGCCGCTGACCGGTATCAACACTCCATACGGCCGCAAGACAATCAGCAGATGCGGTAACGATCTTGCTTCCGTCAAGGCTGAATGCTGCGGCCAACACGGGCTTGTTGTGCGCCAAAGGGCTTTCGGTCACTGGTTTGCCGTTCGCCGTATTCCAGACGCGCGCCCAATGAACCGAGGAAACGGTCGCGAAGCGCGTTCCGTCTGGACTGAATTGGACAGAAAGCACGCGATTTCGGTGATTTGGAGTCTTGGCCACAAGTTCCAAAGTTTCCGCGTTTAAGATGCACGCAAATCCATCCCACGAAGCAGTCGCAACGAATTTTCCGACCATGCTGAATTGGGCGTGCAAAACCACGTCGTCGTGAGCGAACTCCCGGAGCAGATCGCCAGACACAGCATCCCACAAACAGACTCTCTTGTCCCAGGAAGCAGTCACCACGCGGCAGCCATCAAGGTTGAACCTCGCCGAGGCCACTTCCGCCTTATGCTTCAAGGGCTTTCCCAATCGCTTGCCAGTCCGCGCATCCCAAACGGTTGCGCTATGATCCAAAGACGCCGTGACGACTTTCATCGCGTCATGGTCGAATTCCGCCGCCACCACCCCAGCTTGATGCATTAACGGCGTGGTCAGAGATTTGCATGTCGTGGCATCCCAAATCAGTGCGGTCCTGTCCGCGGAAGCGGTGACAATCCGCGCCCCATTTTGTGAAAATTGCGCTGATTGAACAGCGCCCTTATGGGGAAGTCGCGCGCTTTGAGCAGACCAACTTTGTACATCATAAACACGCGCCATCGAGTCCCGCGAAGCCGTAAGAATTCGTTTCCCATCAGGGCTGAACTCCACTGTCGTTACCACGCCGCCATGAATCGCTGGTTCCGCCAGCGGTTTCCAAGTCTGCGCCTGCCATATATGCGCCTTCCTGTCGTGTCCCGCGCCGACGATACATTTCCCATCACGGTCGAAACCAATTGCCAAAAGAACGTCCGTGTGCTTGAACCGGGCGGCTGGAATTTCATCGCCGCTTTCCACATCCCAAAGGCGCAATATGCAGTCCCATGCCGCTGTCAGAATGTGCTTTCCGCCAGGACTGAAGCAAGCCGACGTCACCCACGCGCCTGAATGCTCAAGTCTCTTGAGTTCCTTCCCGCTTTCGGAATCCCATACTCGCGCAGTCCCATCGTTTGAAGCCGTCACCACAAATCGCCCGTCACGGCTGAACTCCGCCGCCCTGACACGATCTTGGTGTTTGAACGTTCTCAAAAGCCTGTGGCGTCGTGCATCACAAACCCGCGCTGTTTTGTCCCAAGACGCTGTCACAAGCCGACTGCCATCCGGGCTGAACTGCACGAAATCCACAGGGCCATCGTGGCATGGCAATTCAAAGAGTCGCCGCCCACTTTTTGTGTCCCAAACCCACGCGCGTCCATCACCAACGGTAGCGATGGACGCGCCATCGTGGTGATTGAACCGTGCTGACAACACTTCTACGCCATCGAATAAGTTCCTGATTTTAACGCCGGTTTCGGCGTTCCAAACGATACATTCCTTGCCGCCCGATGCAGTGACAATCTGCATGCCGTCAGGGCTGAAAGCCGCCGAACCAACCGAACCATTACACTTCAAATTCAAACACGGAAGCATCCACGAACGGTAAGCCAAGAGATTCGCCAAAAAACATACCGCAGGATTATTTATTCGGTTTGTGGATACGCTTCGTGCAAGATACGCCAAAGCATCAATGCGATTTCCCTCAAAAACAAGTTTAAGCGCCTGTAGGAAATCAGACGACGGATGATAGGCCAAAATCTCGTCCAAAAAAACTCCCGTGCTTACGCCCAAAAACTTGGCCAACGCGGAGGCTAAGCGGAGAGGGATTTTCCTTTCCGTCTCAACACGTTCGAGAAGTTTATATGCGCTCCCCTCCGTGCCTCGCAGTTCATCAGCTAACCGCCCCGCAAGTGTTTTCGAGGATTGCTGCGCAAGTTCGTTCCGAAGCTCGCGGAATCGCTTCACGCCATCATCCGACAAAGGTCTCGTGCTCTTGGCCATACGAGAAAAGTGTCGAATAGTGTCGAATCATTGCAATTCAAAACCGTCGTCCCCGTGGTAGTATGCACAACGGAAAGAGCGTTGCTTCAGATTGCCGACGTGACGAAGTTTGCGGTATTCTGAGGCTGACGGCAACCAGAATGCGACGATGAACGACAACGCTGAAAACTGCCTGATAGAGACAGCCGGATGTGAGTTTAGCGGGAAAATTCCCGTTTCAAGCGTACGCCGACGCAAGCGGTGAAGCCGGGAGTTGGAAGATTCTCGTGAAATCAAGTAGCAAAATATGGCTATCTTTCGACAATAAATGGGCAGCCTCCCTTTTGGCTCGCTGTTAATCGGTCATTTGGTGGAAAAGTTTAAATTATGCAAGATGCCGTCTCGGCCAACGTATTGAGAATCATCAAGCCATACACGGCGCGACACAATTTATGAATGCGAAAAATGCGAAACAAATCAGCGTATCAACTGCCATTCTCATGGTTTTTCGTGTTTTGGTTCAAAACGTCTCAATCAACGTTTCAAACCGAAAACGAGGATTCATGAAAACCACGATGTTCAGTCAAAGACTCGACCGTTCCACCAAGGTCCTGTCCCTAGCGTGCATGCTGTTGTGCGCCGAAATCTCGGCGGATTTCTGCCACGCGCAACAGGTCAACGCAAAGGTGCTCACTGTCACCACCTTCGCAGGTAAGCCAGGCGTCACCGGAACCAGCAATGGAGCAGGAACAGCCGCCGAATTCAACAACCCCGATGGTGTGGCGTTGGATTCCGGCGGCAACGCTTACGTGGCCGATGCTGTGAACCAGGTGATTCGAATGATTACTCCGGGGGGGAACGTTACGACATTTGCCGGAGTCATCGGCGTTATCGGCACGAATGACGGCCCAGGCAACGTTGCCAGTTTCTGCTACCCGTCGGCGGTGGCGGTTGATTCAGCCGGAAACGTCTATGTAGCCGATGCCGGGAATAGCACCATTCGAAAAATTACGCCGCAAGGTGTCGTGAGCACCTTCGCCGGTCAACCTGGTGTTGATGGCCACCAGGACGGTACAGGGCAAGGTGCCCAGTTCTTTGAACCTAATGGCCTTGCGGTTGATCTCTCTGGTAACATTTTCGTTGCTGACAGCGGCAATTCGACCATTCGCAAGGTAACGCCGTCTCGCGTAGTTACCACCATTGCTGGGAAGGCAGGCATTATTGGTAGTGCCGACGGGATCGGGTCAGCCGCCCGATTTTACAAGCCGTACGGCATCGCGGTCGATCAAGCAGAGAACTGCTACGTCGCAGATACGTTCAATAGCACATTTCGGAAAATCACTTCCAGCGGGCAAGTCACGACATTGGCTGGAATGGCCGGGCAAACAGGAAACACCGACGGACCCGGAAACCTGGCGAGGTTCTATTATCCCGACGGCACAGTCGGCCTGGACCCGAATGGAAATCTTTATATTGGGGACTACGGTAACAATACAATTCGCCTCATTTCGGCCAACGGATACGTCGCGACGATCGCAGGTGTCGCGGGAAAAACCGGGACCACTGACGGACCGGGCACGAACGCCCTGTTTAACGGCCCGGCTGGGCTGGCCGTAAATAGCGCAGGGGTCGTCTTCATCGCCGACGCCAACAATGCGACGATCCGCAAGGGAGTGTTGAACGTACCATATAACACTTCGGCTCCCCAAGCGTTTACAGGTGCGCCAATTTCCATTGGAACCAATACAATGACACTCACAGGGACTATTGGGCCAGGGGTCCTTACAAACATCGTCTGGTTTAACTGGGGGTTAACGCCGAGCCTTGGAGATAGTACACCGACGCAAGTCGTAGGTGCGTATCCATATCCGGTCGGAATTACTGCCGCCCTCAACAATCTGCCCGCTAGTACCGAAGTGTATTACGCATTGGTCGCGTCCAATTCCGCCGGTTTTGACCAAGGCACCAACTACAGCGCCTCAACTGCACCAATCTTGAGCCCAACGTTGACCGCCCATCTTACGTCTTTAAATGTCGATTCTCAATGGGCGCTTGAACAACTGTCCGCTGCAGCGGATGCGATTGGCACTCTAGGCACAAATTTTAATCTGGTTGAAAGCCAACTTAACGCACACGCTCCTCTTGATTTAATTACGTTTTTTGCTGACCAGGCGTCGGCGGTGGCGGGCATCTTCGTAAACGTTCCCTTGTCTGCGACGTTGGGCCAAACAATCGTCGAAACCGTTGCTCCAAACGTTGCCGATGACACGGTCGGCTTGATCTCTTCTTTAAGCCAAAATGAACAAGCCGGATGCAACCCCGTGAACATCATCGACGTCAATTATATCAACCAACTGCTGAACGGAACTTCAGCCCAGTTGATGGCCCAGCAGTCGGTGAATCATTATCAGAATGTCATGGTTGTGCTGTATCTCGAGTCTCAGGGGCAAACGCCAACGATTGGTTCGCTTAACACCACGACCGTCTCCACTGCTATGTCGGGAATTTTCGGCTCCTCGGGCTTGGCAGATACGGCAAGCGCGCTAGCGTGCAATATCAATGCCCTTGAATCGCAGTTAGCGGCGCAAACAACATCGCTTATTAATACCCCGCCAGCCCTCTCGCCCGATGTCCAAGCGCTCTGGGTTGCGGATTTGATCGGAAAGCAAGATGTGCCACAAGTATACGCCAATTTGGAGACGTGGACTAGCCTGCTCCTTCAGGAAGTCAATAGCGCCAACCAAAACTACGCGACGTCCGCGTTCATTGCGGAGTGCCTCCAGACCTTTGCCAGCGGATTGGGAATCGTCTTGGGTCCGGTGGCAAGCGAGTTCGCGGGAACCGTTGACGATGGTGTCAATAGCTACGTGGATAATTCCCGGCTGGACTTCTTTGAAAATCTGGTTGAGACGGCTTTCACCGCTCAAGCCCAGACCGCCGACTTTTCCGGACGAATTGCTTTGAACCAAGCCGGAGTTGGCCCAGAAATGTCGAGTGGATCTGTGCCGCAGACCGCCACGGGGCAAATTGTCAGCGTTGCCAACTATTCCGTCGGCTCCAGCCTGGGCATTGGACCGTTAAGCGTGTGGGATGAGACTTCTTCATACACCGGGATTACAGTCGAAAATACGTGTTCCTATACCGTCGCAGTAACGATTTACGTGCGCTATTACCACAGCGAATTTGTAGCCGGCTTAGGATCCTTGAGTTCTCTTCCCTTGGTGGCATATCCTGTCAGCACGACACTTCCGCCAGGTCAAACCGCAACCCTGAAGGTGTATTACAAGCAGGCTCAAAACGGCGCTTCCCCAGACGCGAATAGCCAGGTCTTTTTTGATGTAATCGGCAGCACGCCCTCCGGCACCTATGCCATAGCGACAGGCCAGTCGACGACGTGGCAGCCGACGCAGATTACGCAGCAAGGAGATGATCCCGACACGACGCCGACCATCTCGAATCCGATGAGCTCTTATGGCACGTCTTCTTTAACGAAGCAAGATTACACGGTTTCAAACGTGGTGGCGAATCCGTGGAATCTGCCTGTTGCCGCTGTGGTCACGCAGGGCATCCCTGCCAATATCACGGTTATAGACAACGGTGGAGCGACCGTAGAAGGCACAAACCTCATTTGGACGAATATCTTGATGCCATTTACGTGGAACAGCTATGCAGTGGTCTTTGGCAGCACTGCCGCTCCGGGCACCGCCGTTACGCTTCCAGCGGCGTCTGTTGCATTCACAGATCCGGTGAGCGGCGCTACGTTCGGCGCGACGGGCAATGTTCTTCAATTCAGCGCCGTGTCTCCCGTCGAAGCCTCTGGAACCATTCCGCTGGGATTGCAAGGCATAGGAACCCCAGTAATAATAACTCTTACAAACTATGCGAACGCCGCGGAAGAAGGATCAGCCATCTTTTCGATTGTGAACAGCAACGGCACGACGATCTTCAGCGAGACCAACGGATTCTCCATTGGTGGGTCATCTACGAATTCCTTGACTGTTACTTTGCCAAGCACAATTCTGCCGGGGCTTTACTTGGCCGAATGTGAATTGAGCATTAACGGTGGGACGGTCCAAGCGTTTGCCGGGATTTACGATGATGTTTCAACCAGTCTTGCCTTCCAATCTGGAAGCGGTAATGTGATGCTTACATGGTCCTCTCCAGGAGTTCTGCAGTCCGCCCCAAGTTTAGCTAACCCTGCGTGGGCGGATCTTACTAACGCTGTGTCCCCGTTTGTGGTGGCGGCTACAAATGCAGGACAATTCTTCCGTGTGAGGTTCCCTGCCCAACAGTAGATCAAGGCGTCAAACTGTGGAGTCCGCCCGCTGGCGGCCATGATCGATTCCTGCGCATCTAGGTTGTTCGCAAATCTGGCGGTCGAAAGAGCCTCTTTTGGCAGGCTTGTGAACCAAGTGAACCGAGATATTCGATTTTACTATATGGACGGACCTCGCTAAAGGGACATCAACAGCAGATCGCCACCGAGCGATAATGACAACGATTATGTCCTTTGAATTATGTCCGTAAGCGGTAAAGGAGCATCCTTCTGTTGAAATGGGCGGATTGTGATAGGATGAGCGATTGGCTTGGTGCCGAGTCAAAATCAAGCGGCCATTTTGACTTGCGACGGATGCTCTTTCTTCCAGTT
>JBKQUS010000087.1:0-13853 GCA_052325505.1 Limisphaerales bacterium | reverse complement strand
GCGGCTGTGCTGTAAGCCAGCCGCAGCTCAAACAAGGACGTTGCCGCGTTCCCGAGCACAGGTTGACAGGGGCGGGCGGATGCGGGAAAATGCGGGCATGGAAAAGAATATTTATCCGCGCAGTCCGCGCGAAATGATGTCCGGCTGGGTCTATCTGCCCCGGTTCGTCGATAAAATCCGGCTGCATAAGGCCGGCAAACTCCATGCCGATTACCAGGAGAATTTCACCAAGGGCTTCGACGGCGCCTGGCTCAAGGCCGCCGGTCTTTCCGCCGAGAAGTTCCTCCCGGTGGTCGAAAATTCCCTGACCGACGGCGAGGTGGCCGATTGGGTCGCCAAAAATGTCCACAAATCGGAGGCCGAGAAAGCCGCCTTTCGCGATTTTGTTTTCAATCGCGGGCGTGACGACGAAACCGGCAAGGCTCGTTTGAAAATGCGCAAGGAGGAGTCTGGTTTCGCCCAACGCAACGATATTCAGACCTTTGTCGATTACATCGACGCCGACGAGAAAAGACTTTGAGGCGCGGCTCGTTACGCGACCTTGATCACATAGCCCGGCCGGGGGGTGCGCCGCAACAGACGGTTGGCGTTTTTGTTCTGGATGAACTTCGCCGTGGCGGGGTTGATTCTTAGAACCGCCCCGAGTGTCGCCCGGGTCTTTTCCAAGTCAACGCCGTTGGCGGCCAGGTGTTCCGCCATGCGCTCGAATGCGGGCAGCGCGTCCTTGTCGCCCTTGATCTGTTCACGCATCTCGCCGGTCGGTTGCAAGCGTCCCAGGCGGTAGGAGATATTGGAGATGTGACACAGGGCGGCGGAAAGGTGGCCTTCCTCAATGGGTGCATGCAGGCCGCTGTCACGACGGCTGCGCACCGCCTGGATGAAATTCTCAAAATGATTGGTCGCGCCCTCGAAGCTCTTGATTTCCTTGCCGCTTTTGTCAAAGGCCTTCGCGCTGGTGTAATTGGGCACCAACACATGCCCGCCCTCGCATTCGATGACCACGCCGATTTCCGCGTCCTTGTAATTGTCCATCTTCGTGGAGCCAGTTTTCTCGGGCAACCCGCGCACTTCCATGATCAGCGGCGCGCGCTTGAAATCGTGGATGGTGATCAACGTATTTGGGGTTTGGCCGTCGTCGGTGTAACCGAGCCGGCCGCCAACGGAGAACGCCCTGTAGGACACCGTTTTCTCGCCCAGGAACCAGCGCGCCACATCGACTTCATGAACACCCTGGTTTCCCAGGTCGCCCGCCCCGTAGTCCCAAAACCAGTGCCAGTCATAATGAAATTTCGCGCGGCGCGGTGGCGTCAACGGCGCGGGGCCGCACCACAGATCGTAATCAACGGTGGCCGGCACGGGTTGCGGTCCCTCTGTTTTGCCGATGCTGGACCGCCGTTTGTAACAAATACCCCGGGCCGCCAAGATGTTTCCCAGCGCTCCGTTATTGACCCATTCCACCGCTTGCTGGATTCCGTAGCTGGAACGCGACTGTGTTCCCGCCTGGACGATTTTCCCGTAGCGGAGAGCCGCCGCAATAAACTGTTCCCCTTCCCAAAAATCGTAAGAAACAGGTTTCTCGACATAAACATCCCTGCCGCTTTGCATTCCCCAGACGGCAGCTAGGGCGTGCCAATGATTGGGCGTGGCAATGGAAATCGCATCGATATTTTTGTTCTCCAGCAGTTTGCGGATATCGGTGTAACCGGCCACCGCCAGTCCGTTGTCCGCGCACTGCTTGACTCCGGCGTCGAGCACGGCGCGGTCCACGTCGCACAAGGCCGTCAGGCGCACGCCGGCGAGCTTGCGCCATTCCTTGATATGCTCCTTCCCGCGCCCGTTGAATCCGATCACCGCCACGCGCACGTCCTGATTGGCACCGGGCACCTGCGACCAGGAACGCGCGGACAGGCTGATGGCGCCGGCGGCGAAGGCGGCTTGTTTGAGGAAATTGCGACGGGTGATTGTAGTTCTCATAAAATGACGCGGCATGCGTGTTTGTTCTTCGACAGGTTTAGGGCGTCTTCGTTCGGCTGTATTCTTGATATTGTTCGGCGACGCCTGCCTGCTGTTCATTGCCCTTGTGGAGGTAAAAGCGATAACGGAAAGTGACGCTTTGGCCGGCCGGGAGTGTGAATTCACCCGTTCCTTTCGGCTTGTTTTCAAAATGATGAACGCCGAATGGATTGGCCGCGAAAAGTCCGTAATCCCGCACATGCCACCAAGTCGGATGCCGTGGATTATCCGGGTGATCGAAGATGGCCATGCCGACAATTTCTCCATTGACCGGCCCGTAATAATCGCACCAATCCGCCCGCTTGCCCCAGGTCTCTCCGTCCCGAACGCCCGAGGACAGGACAATATGTCCCTCGCCCGGCCCGTCCAGATGCTTCAAACGCATCGACTCGGCCAGCCTCGCCGCCATCGTGCCATCCTTGTCATCGCCGAAAACAACCGGCTTGTCCGGCGGCGCTTGGAGCGTGACTTCGAAATCAAACAACCGTTGGTCATCAGGCCGATTGTAAACGCGCAGGGTGCGCACGTCCGTGCAGACGATGCTCCCGTCGGGCGCCAGCCAATTGTCCTTGGACCGGATCACACCCGATTTCCTCCCGGATTGGATGGCCAGGAATTTCTCATGGACAATCCTGCCGCCGTTGGTGATGCCATCGGTCCAAAAATCGATGCCATCCACACTGGAATGGGCGTACCAAAGCGAGCGGTGATGATGATGGTCGTGTTGTTCATCGGTGGTATTTTCCATCGGCCAGCGCCGGGTCATGGGAAGTTCATCCGGGCCAAGCAGCGGATAGAAATAGGGCCGCGGCACGTCCTGATAGCAGTATTCGGTAAAGAGCTTTCCATTGATTTCGACACGGAGCTTGTCGCCATCCCGCGAGATCCGCACGCCGTTGGAAGGGCGTCCCTGAGTATGGGCGCAACCCGCCAGCAAGAACATTCCCAGCATCCCGGCAATGCCGGCCAGGGCAAGAATTGGCTGTGTCTTCATGCCCCGATTATTGGAAGCGAGGCAGGCGGATGGCCAGTAAAAACTTCAATCACCCTTGCTCGGATCAGAACGGCGCCCGTCCGGCAATCCGCCAAACCTCGGAGAACCCCAGTTTTGGTACCGACGGAGGGGGTCGAACCCACACACCCTTTCGGGTACTAGATTTTGAGTCTAATAAATCATGCTGTAAATCAACAACTTATGATATTCAGTATGTTTTGTGCTTGCTTTCTACGCACAATTGCCGCAAATTAGCGCCAGTAAGAGAAACAACAAGAAAGCGAGCGCAACATGAAACATAGAACTGGATACCTTTTCAAACGCAACGGCACATTCTACGTTCAGTGGAACGTCAATGGCAAGCGATTCACCAAAGCCCTTCGAGACGATCAGGGCAATGCTATTTCCACCCGGCGCGAGGCGGAAGAAGCGCAAACGAAGTTCATGGCGACGTTCGCCGTGGCCGATGAAGCGGAAGCCTTGGAGTCCATCGCCGCCAAGCTGGACGGACGCAAAGCCGAACTCGCCCGCTTGCAGGATGAACAAAACCCGCCGCTGTCCATTGCCGACGCATGGAGTGAATACCTGGCTTCGCCGAATCGCCCCGACACCGGCGCGGCCACCCTTGAGATTTACGGGTTACAATTCGGCAAGTTCGTCCGTTGGATGCAGGCAACCCACCCGAACGCCACAACCCTGCGAGACGTGACAAAACCAATTGCCGAGGAGTATGCCGGCCAATTGAACCACGGCAAATTAACCGCCAACACCTACAACAAGCACCTGAACGTGTTGACGCTGGCTTTCCGCGTTCTCAAAGACAAGGCCCGGCTCGTGGACAACCCTTGGGCCGACATGCAGCGCAAGCGCGCCGTCGCACAAGGACGCCGGGAGTTGACCATTGATGAACTGCGGAAAGTCTGCCAGTCGGCCACGGGCGAATTGCGCGTGTTGCTGGCGGTGGGGGTCTATAGCGGGCTTCGTCTGGGCGATTGCGCCACGCTGCGATGGCCGGAAGTGGATTTGCAACGCAACATAATCCGCCGCATCCCCAACAAGACCGCCCGCCGCAATCCCAAGCCGGTAATCGTCCCCATCCATCCAATCTTGCGCGAGATGCTGGCCGAACCCGCCCCGGAACAACGCGCCGGGTATGTGATGCCCGATTTCGCGGCACTCTACCAACGGCATCCATGCCTTGCCACAGGTCCAGTCCAAAAACATTTCAAGGCTTGCGGTATCGAACCGCACAAACCCGGCACTGGCGAGAATGGCAAACGCGCGGTGGTGGAAGTCGGCTTTCACAGCTTGCGCCACACGTTCGTTTCCCTCTGCCGTGAGAGCAACGCCCCGCTGGCCGTGGTCGAAAGCATCGTCGGCCACAGCAACCCGGCCATGACCCGGCATTACACGCACGTTGGCGAATTGGCTGCTGGCCGCGCCGTGGCCGCGCTTCCGTCCGTGATGGGAACCGCAACCCCCGCCACCCTGGAAACAAGGCCAGAAGCAGCCCTAACGAAAGCGCGAGCCATCGCCGAGAGCATGACGGCGAAGAACTGGCGGGAGAAAAAGGCCGAATTGCTGGCCCTGACAGATTGACGGAATGAACTGCCTTGCGTTTCTTGGATGCTGCAAGCACTCTGAATGCGGAACCGTAAAAGTTGAAATACCAGTGAGAACCGACGTTGCCAAAACATCGCCTAGTGACCCGCGCGAACTGCCCGCCTACAGCTTCGCGGAAGCGGCGCACTATTTGCGGATTCCGCTGGCCACGCTGCGTTCTTGGGTTCGTGGCCGTCACTACCCTACAGGGAGCGGGAAGAAGTTTTTCAAGCCAGTGATCGAATTGCCCGACCCGAAATTGCCGTCCCTGTCGTTTCTCAATTTGGTCGAGGCTCACGTCCTGGACGCGATTCGGCGGGAGCACAACATCCCCTTGCCCAAGGTGCGCACCGCGCTCAATTACGTGAAAGAGCGCCTCGGCGTGCCGCACCCGCTTGCGGAACAAAAGTTTGAGTCTGATGGTGTCTCCCTAATCGTCTTGCGATTTGGCCAGTTGATTGCCGTTTCAGAGGCGGGCCAATTGGCGATGAAAGAGATGCTCGCCGCCCATTTGCGCCGCATTGAACATGATCCGTCGGGCATGGCCATCCAGCTTTATCCGTTCACACGCAAACGCCAGCCCGACGAGCCAAAAATTATTGTGATTGACCCGTCCGTTTCTTTTGGCCGTCCGATCATCTTTGGAACCGGGGTAGCAACGGCGATAGTGGCGGAGCGTTACAAGGCCGGCGAGTCCGTTGATGAACTGGCCGACGATTATGGATGTGAACGGAGACAAATTGAAGAAGCGGTCCGATGCGAGCTTGCCCTCGCCGCCTGAGCGCCTGATTTTCTTTGTTGACCGTTCTTTGGGCCGCAAGATTATTCCCGCCGCATTGCGCGTCGCTGGCGAAGAAGTCCGCATCCATGATGAACATTTTCCACAGAACGCCAAAGACGAGGTATGGCTTGCAGAAGTGGGCAAGAGCGGATGGGTTGTGCTCACCAAGGACAAACACATTCGCTACCGGGCTTCCGAGATTCAGGCATTGCGTGCCGCCAACGTACGCGCCTTCGTGCTTACTTCCAGAGGGGATTTGAACGGCGCGGAAGTCAGCCAGATTTTCGTCAAGGCGCTGTCCGCAATCAAACGGCTTTGCGAGAGAACGGCCCCACCTTTCATCGCGTTGGTTGATCGAGGCGGCAACGTGAGACTGGCCCCTGGCGAAAGACCAGAGGGAAAGTGACGGCAGCAAACCGGCGCGGCAGCGGCGGCTGAATGGAAAGCGATTGATTGGGGGCCGTAACGGGGCAATCAATCGCGGTGCGCCGCGCGGCGCCAGAGCGCAGTAGCAAAGTGACATGGCCAGTAACGCCCCGGCAGCAACACGCGGGTGGAAAGCCTCGCAACGCGCTTCCGACGGCACCAACAGCCCACCCCTAAAAGACGCCTTTCCCCCTTTGTTTTCACCGTATCCAGCCCTTGTCTCATCCGTGTCTGGACTCTGGCCGGAATCAGTCTTGATTCTGTCCAAGTCCTGGCTCAAGCGCGTCTGGCGAAACACCTAAGCTCGCTTAGACGTACAGCGTGCCATGAAAAATGAGTGAGTTTTACGAAGCGGTCATAAACACGCGTTTGAGCGTTTTGTGTTGAACGGCGTTGAAATCGTCAACGCGCTTCAACGCCTTGCAACACAAAGATTCGGATTGAGACAGCCTATGGCCGTAATCTCTACGATTGTGCGTAGGGGTGGCGAAGAGAACGGCGAGCGTTCACAGCGGAGCCGAACAATCGGCTTTCAACGAGCGCTAGCAGCGGGTGTTTCAACTCCCACCGCCGCCACCGTGTCAACCCTGCAAAATGAACGAGCCAAGCCGGAGCGAAAGCCGCCGCTCTCAGAACGCGGGAAAAAGGAAAAAGCCTGTCTCAGACGACTTGAGATGCTGTAGCGGAATGGAGACGGCTTGAATTGGCGGAAAAGTTGCCGATGGGTCCCTGTACGCCGCGACGCCTTTCTGGCCGACTTCGACGGCTGCTCTCATCCGCTGTTTTAGGTCCGCCGCTTCCAAGGAGAAGAAGTGCAACCTTGTGCAGTAATTTGGGTATGAAATGAAATTCCGAGAATAAAAGGCCCCATGATCCTCGATGTGGTCGCGGTCAATATAATGACTTTCCACAACCACAGTGGCACATTTCAGCGCCGCCACGTAAGCCTCGACATATTGAAGCTGCCGAAAGGGCATTTTCGTCCTGGCAAAAGGCGGGACTTCGCGGTTCAGAAGCTCGACAAGCGTCTTTGACCCGAATGCGTAAAACTTGATTGCCTGACGATTGTCAGCCATTACGAAGACGTGATTGGCCCACGAGGGCTATTCCCGGACGTTAATGCGAATGGCGAAGTCCTCCTCGCTCAGTCGCTCTGATTCCCGACACGCTTTGATTCGCGCCGCGAACTTTTCATCGAGGCGGCGGAGCACTTCATCCTGTTCCTCAGTCGCCGTTCCGTAACTTGATTCAACGACTGTCACAGAAGTCGTCGCAGATTCGTTTTCTGGATTCATGCGCTGGTCCCGTTTTTCATATTTGTATTAACTGTATTGCCGCAGCCAACACGGCCACGTCAAGGGGCGAAATGCTAATCGCCCGCCAGTCGGAGTCAATCCCCATTCAAATCCATGTTCAGCTTCTTCCGCAATTCCAAAATGGACGTTCCTCGCACATGCCACTGCTTCTTAAAACCAACTTGCTTTCCCTCCAATTTTCCGGTTCGACAGTGTTTTTTCACGGTATCCACCGTCGTCTTCAAAAGACCCGCTGCGGCACTTGCGTCGTACCATTTCGTCGGAACTATTTTCATCGCTCATTTTTCCAGGGCAGCCTCAATTCACCGAGAACATGTTAAAAGTATCAAATATCGCATGGTTGTCAACGGATTTTCACCTTTTTTCACCCTTTTTAGCCATTGTCTATGCTTATCCGTAGAAAACTATAGGTACACATAGGAAATCACACATCATCATACCAGTACCCGTCACGCTTTTTTGACGCTCGCAGATCACGGTTCAGGCTGATACACTTCAACGCATGGCATCAATAAAGGAACATTTGAGCCGATTGGAAGGCGACCAGTGGCGTCTGGCGCACCCGTTTTCTGAGGACATTAAGACCGCCTGCGAAGTCCTCCTCAATCCGTTCGCCCGCGATGATGAACGGAAAAGAGCCGTTCGAGGTTGGCTCACGAAGAATCAGCCTTGCGTTTTTGGCCAAGTCGCCGCCAAATCCGATCTGCTGTTCATCTCCATTGTTGATGAGCAGTTGATTGCTCAGGGAGACGACGCAGTGAGGGAAAAACTGAAACTGGACCGCCAGACATGGAAGCAGTGGTCCTTGGGCGAAAAAGGGCGACATGGTTTTCTTCTTGTAGTTCTTTCTCCGAAAATCCATCACGCTGCGCCCAATCGCGCACTCAAGGATTTGGCGCAACAGGTTAGAGACCTATTCGCCGAAGACGCGAAGCCCGATCCTGTTGGGAACGACATGGTTTATGAATGGCTTTATCTAAAGAATCCGCAGACTGGTCGATTCCACAAATTTCGAGTCATCTTGGACTTTTTCGCCTCTGCTGGCGACCAAAGATGGTGGCACGACCACAGGTTTCCCGGTGGCATCGCATTTACGTTCAATAGCCTGGGCCACATGGCCCGCACGAAGGAATGGTACGAGAAAAATGCGACTCCAACCGAGTGGGCCGCGAAGCTCGCAATGCACACCATCGCAAGCGCCTTTCCCCATTCAGTCCACGGTTCGGCAACATCCCTTCTCGAATTGAATAACGGTGCATCCCGCAAGCCAATGGCCTGTCCTTTCCGCAACCCACAGGCGCTCCCGGAAAAGATCAAGGGGAAGGATTGGACAACCTACGCGGGCTATCATCACACCGACCATTCAATACGCGGAGAGTTTTTTGATGGCCGGGAGAATCCAGACAGAAGCAGAGGCCAGTATTTTTTGGATTTCTCATACATTGCTGGCGGTGGCGGCGGAGAAAATCGTGAGTTGATGGACGGCATAGTCGTGGAGCAGGCGTTCTTGGATTCCGAACTTGGCCCCGTCGAGGAATGGCGATTCTCGAAACCAACCACAAAAACCACTTTGGTGGGAGAGGAAGAAACGCCAATTTCTGCTGACGCTGTAAAGAGTCCCCATCGACCGCCGGAGGAGGATCAGAAAATAAGACGAGCGTTGGCAACGTGTGACGAATGGTTGCAGAGCGAAATAATTCTTTAGCAAAGAGGCATATCCAAGCCTCCAAACAAGTCCCTTGACCCGATAATTCTGTCAGACATCTTCCCTAAGCGCAGCTTGAGGGATGCAATCCAAGGCGAAAACAAGTTGCCGACAACTTGCCAACAAGCTGCGGCAGGTTCTGCGACAGGCTTGCCGCAAGCCCTGGCAAGGCGATTACCAGCGGAAAACAGCCACTTCGCAAGCCGCTGACAAATGGAAAACAAGTCTCCGACAAGTTCCCAAAACTGCCTTCTGTCAGAACAGGGTTTATACGATTGATGCCCCCGTTCGTTCCCCCCTGCCGGGCCGGTGGTGTGGGGACGGTCGGCACGCAAAAGAGGGAGTCCTCATTTTTCCCTCGATTCTTTGGGCTTTTAGGAGTGCGTTGCAGGATTCGTCGGAAGTGTGAACGAACCTTTGCTGCTTGGTCGTGCCGCCGGTCGCCACTGGCTAAGTTAGATTGCTTCTGTCCTCTCGCGCCGGACTGGCGCACTGCGATTGCCCGCCCCAAAGGACGGTCCCTTTCTATTCAGCCGTCGTCTTCGCGCCGGTGGGTCGTTATTGGGGAAGTCGCTCTGTCGGCGCTGGCCGAGTTTGGGAACGGGGGAAAAGAGCCGGGAAAAGGCCGAGCCAGTTTTCCAAAAATACGCCGCGCGCAAAAGACAGGTCGGTATAAATAGGCCCCCGGCCAAAGTCCCCCTCCCCGGTGGACATGGTGGGGACGGTCGGGCCGGGAAAAGAGATTCCTTACGAAACCTTGCGCGGCCTGCCCTTCGGCCATCCGCCCTTCTTCGCGTTCTTGGCGATAGCCGCGAGCTTGGCCGGGCTTTTGGAAGTGCCGCCCAACTTGCCAATCTGCGAGTACCATTCTCGCACTGCGGGCGGTGGTTCCAGCTTCTTCTTCATCGTTTAGCCTTTCGTTTGCCCGCGCCATCTGGCCGACGGCGCAAGTGCTGGCGTGAAGCCGTCGTTCTCGATTCTGCAAAGATGGTGGCAATCAAGATCAGAATAATTTTGCCTGGCTCTGTCTCAGTGCAGGACACGCCCTTCCAGAAACACGGCAAGGGCACGGCAATGCGCCCGCACTCGCGCCCGAAACGCATCAGACACCCCCGCGAGATGCCGGGCAGACTTCCAGAGGATTCATCCTGTATGCTTTTTGTATGCTTTCTGAGCATCGTTTTGGAAAAGTCGGCAAAAGTCAGGAAGCGCACAAAAGCGCACACCGCGAAAACCGAGAAGCTCATCTTCCCTCGTAAAATAGAGGGAAAATGAGGAATTTGAGATGGTGCCGACGGAGGGGGTCGAACCCACACACTCTCACGAGTACTAGATTTTGAGTCTAGTGCGTCTGCCAATTCCGCCACGTCGGCTTGCCAAAGCCCGGGAAGATTATCAGAGGACTTCTCCATCAGGCAAGCCTGGATTCGCCATGCCCGGCCCGAAGAGCACAACAAAAAAGGCTTGGAATTTCTTCCAAGCCTTTTTCTCCTCCATGATCTCACAGGATCATGGCTAAGTTCAGATTAGGGCAGAATATGACTTGAACTCACGATGCTGCACTGCGGCTTGACGCTGACGTTGCCCAGGGCGGTGGCATAGCTCGCGGCCCAGGTTTGGGTGCTGTCCGCAGGGCAGGACGGCAATTCACCCGCCGAACCGTGGCCGAGGTAAGGCTGCAGATCCGAGCCGACTGGTGTGCCGGTACTCGACTGGCGTTGCTCCAGCGCCCATTGCTGCTTGGCGGAGTCAATCAAGCGCAGATTGTTGATGCACGCATTCATTTGTGATGTAGTGCGGGCGCGCACGAAGTTGGGAATGGCGATGGCGGCCAACAGACCGATAATCGCCACGACGATCATAATTTCGACAAGGGTGAAACCTGACTTGCGGCTGATTTTGTTCTTCATAAACTTTCTTTCTTTCAACGCGGCGTGAACCATGTAAAAGGCGGGTTATATAAAAACACTAGGGTTCACTGATTGCCTTTTACGAACCGCACAAGGAACATTAGCACCGGCCATGCCAAAGGCAATCATATTGTAAATATCAAGATTTGTAGGGGAATACCGGAGGTGGAGTCGTCCCCCAGCCACACGCAGGGCGGCACATTACTCTCTTGCGCCCATTCCCTGTGCGCCACTGAGGAAAATACTTCCTTCTCTGATGTTCTCCGATGTGCAGTTTTTGCCCGTCCGCTGCCACAAATCAGGACAACACCCTTGGGAGATTGTCTCATTCATTGACCATGAAACGGCCGGCCGGCGGCGAATGCGGCGCGCAATTTCCCGGCTTCTGTTTCGATTGCTCTTTGCCCTTGCGCCCTCGCCAATTCCTCGGCCTTGCCGACCGCGACCAGCGCGTCGCCAAACCGGCCCGTTTCCGCATAAGCCGCCGCCAGCGTCAATAACATGGACGGACGTTTCTGGCTGGTCAGTTCGCAGGCGCGGGCGGCCAATCTCACGGCCAGCGCTCCGTCGCGCAATTCCGCCCGGGCATCGGTTGCGGCGATCCAGGCGCGATGTTGCAGAGCTTCCGGGAAATCCGGTTTGTCCCGCAGCGCCGCCTCATACCAGTTCATGGCTTCGCTGATGCGGCCCAAGTGTTCCAAGGCCAGTCCATACTGGAACTGCGCGTTGCCAGGCAGCTTCAACGCCAGGGGTTGCAACACTTCCGCCGCTTCCGCCCACTGCTCTTGTTGATTGAGCGCTTCGCCCAGGTTGAGCCGGGTTTCGGTGTCGCCGGGATCAAGCTTGATCGCCGCCCGCAGCTCGGTCGTGCCTTCACTCAGCCGCCCCGTCTGCAACCAAGCCGTTCCCAAACCACGACGCGCCGCCGCCAGAGTCGGATCCAGCCGCACGGCTTCTTGGTAATGCGCAATGCTTTCCCGCCAGCGTCCCTGCTTGAGCAGAGCCGCTCCCCAATCGCTTTGCGCCGCCGCCGACTCCGGATTGGCCTTGAGGGCGGCTTGATATTGGGCCACGGCTTCGTCGTACCTGTTCTCTCCGGCCATGAGCAAACCCAGCATCACACGCGCCGCATCGAAATCCGGCCGCAGCCGCAGCGCCTCGCGATATTCGGACGCCGCTTCCGCCGCGCGCCCCTTCCCTTCCAGGGCGCGGCCAAGAAAGAAATGCGCCTCTGGATAAGCAGGTTTGCAAGCCAGCGCCTGGCGCTCAAGCCGGATGGTGTCATCCAGTTTTCCCCTTCCTTCCTCGGCGGTCCCGACCAGCGTCATGGCCAGATAATTGCCGGCCGTGACCTCCATGGCCCGTCTATAAAGAGCGCCGGTGTCCTTCCAATACTGAAGTTCGTGCGTGGTCACGGCCACGAGCGCCGCCCCGGCCAGGGGAATCAATAGTTTGACGATGGCATGGCGCGCGGCCCATTCCGCCCCGCCCCAAACCACGATCACAAAAAAACCGATGGAAGGCAGGTAAGTGTAGCGGTCCGCCCATCCCTGCCCGCCCACCTGCACCAAGCCGATCACGGGCACCAGCATCCCCAGAAACCACAGCCAGCCCACGGGCAGCCACGGCCGCTTGCGACCCCCGGCCACGGCCAGCCAGGTCATCAGCGCCAGGGCCGAACACGCCGCCACGCCCCAAACCACCGGCTCGTGGTGCGGGTAGGGGTAATAAGCCGAGAGATGCCACGGAAAGACCAGCACGCGCAGGTAATCCCAATAAGCAATCATCGCATGATTGGCCCGCTCGCCAACGGACAATACCGCCGTCGAGGATACGGCCTCGCCCACGCGTTGCGCCCAGAGCGTGATGCCGCACCACACCGCGCTCAACGCCAGCCACGGCCATTTCTCCACCGCCAGCCGCCGCCATGACGGCCCATCCAGGCCCCGCACCCGCCCGAGCGGCCAGAAATCCAGCAGCAGCAGAACGAATGGCAGCGTAACCGCCATCGGTTTCGCCATCAGCGCGAGCGCAAAAAACAGCAGCGCCCCGATGTAATGGATTTTGGAATTGGAGATTTGAGATTTGAGATTCTCCGTGTAACGGACGTAGGCCCACACGGCCAGCAGCCAGAAAAAGGCGCTGAGCACGTCCTTGCGCTCCGCCACCCAGGCCACCGATTCGACATGCGCCGGGTGCGCCGCAAACAGCGCCGCCACACAGGCGCTACGCCCGACCGCTCCCGTCATTCGAGTCAAAACTAAGAAAAGAAGTACGCAATTGGCCGCATGGAGCAGGACGTTGGTCAAATGATGGCCCCAGGGCCGCAGCCCGTAAACCTGGCAATCCAGCATGTGCGACAGCATGGCCAGCGGCTGCCAGTTGCCCACGGTGGTGGAGTGGAAGGCCCAGGCCAGGCCGTCGAGCGTCAAGCCGGCCCGCACATGCGGGTTTTCCGTCACGTAGGCCGGATCGTCCATGGCCAGGAACTGGCAGCGCAGCGCCGGCGCGTAAAGCGCCACCGTGAAAGCCGCCAGGGCCAGGCAAATCCACCGTGAACGAGACATTCTCATTTACGATTTACGAGACACCCACTGTTGGCAATGTTGATCTTTGTTGGTCGGGAATAAAATCACTTTGAGTCGCTTTGAGTAGTATGACCGGTTCAACCGTTGATTGTTTTGTAACGCGTTCCTGTATGGATCTTTGCATACAATTTGGCCGCCGGAGCACTGGTTTGATTCGGTTTTAACTAAGATAATCCTGGTTTGACCGGCGCAGAATCAAGAGAAACGCTAAGCCGCAATGGGCGAAAGGCGCAAAGGAGGACCGGGGTGCGGATTTGACTGCGACTCGCTGTGATCGGCTGCGACGGGGTTTGAGGAATGTGTTTATCATGGCTCTTTTTTTCTTTTTTTTGGTTTGAATCGCTTGGAAACGGCCTGAAACACCCTGAATTCGGCCGGACAATTCAGGGTCGAGGGAATGTCCCAGCACTGATTAGATTCTAAGCGTGAAAATGTCGTCAAATTATCTCTCAGATTTTCAGGGGCTCGCGGGGGGCGCCCCCCCCCGGCGGGCGGAGCGGCGCCACCCCCCAAATTAA
>JBKQUS010000086.1:0-9295 GCA_052325505.1 Limisphaerales bacterium | reverse complement strand
GTGTTTTACAACCGCCGACGCCTGCACAGCTCGCTCGGCTACCGTTCCCCCATTGACTTCGAAACCCAAAACAATTAACTAATGACTTACACAACTTTTGTGTCCGCTTTTTCGTGGCAAGCCCACCTTAGAAAAAAAGGCCGGACGCCATTGCAGCGTCCGGCCCCCAACAACCAAACTAACCAACCCTTGACTCCGGAATCACAACCGAGTGGGAAAACCAAAAACCCACTCGGCCTCATTTCCGAAGCCTGTAATTAATGACTCATATTTTGGCCTAATGTTCAACAATTATTTTGATTATTTTTGTAATCGCCCCGGGACACCTCCTTTTCCCCCTCATTTTCTTTCGATTTTACAACGGTTTTGGCGTGGTTTCCGGCCCCCCAAAAAGCCCCCTTTTGGCGGCCATTTTTTGACTATTCTGTGCCAGAATTCGCCTCTTTTTCGTCAAATTTTGCCCTTTTTTCGTTTTTTTCACCTTTTTTTCGCTTAATTTCACATGCGCATCGTCAACCTCAACCCAGGCTCAGACATCGGCGCCAGCGCCTGGTTTGTTGATTTGGATGGTTTCCGCCTGCTCATGGACGCGGGAATGCATCCTAAGCATGATGGTCGCGCCGCTTTGCCCCTCTATTCGGAGGTGGCGCACGAAGACCTGGATGCCATTGCCATTTCCCACTGCCACCACGACCATGTCGGGTCACTGCCCGTGGCCATGAGCCATTTCCCGAAAGCCAACGTTTTGATGACCAATCTGAGCTATTGTTTGCTCGGGCGCGTCCTGCACAATTCCGTCAATGTCATGCTCCGCCAGCGCGAGGAACAGGGCATCAGGGAGTATCCACTCTACACACACGATCAAGTCGAGGAAAACGAAGTGCAATTCCAAGGTTTCAAATGCAACCGTCCCATCGAATGGGGTGCCTTGCAGAAGGCCCGTGCCGGATTGCGCTCGCCCGACTTGGAGTTTTTTGATGCCGGGCACGCGCCCGGTTCAGCGGGCATCCTCCTGCGCGGAAAATCCCAAACCCTTTTTTATACCGGGGACGTTTGTTTCCACGACCAGACCCTGCTGCGGGCTGCCCAATTTGGCGGCGCGCAAGCAGATATCCTGATCATGGAAACCACCCGGGGCGACCGCCTGCCGCAGCCGGGCTTTACGCGCCAGGGTGAAATTGACCGCTTGACTGAAGCCATTCAACGAGTCCTTGTCCGGCGCGGATGCGTTTTGTTGCCGGCATTTGCCCTTGGACGCACCCAGGAAATCCTCGCGCTGCTGGCACTGTTGATGGACGCCGGCCGAATCCCCCGCCAACCGATCTACATCGGCGGTCTTGGCAGAGTCTTCACCGAAATCCACGATCAAAAGTCCCATCTGACCGACCGCCAGCATCCGGATTTGAAACTGACCCGTGACCTGCAATTGATGGTCTTGGAGAAGGAGCAATTGCAAAGCATGAAGCTGACTGGGGGGCGGCTCTTTGTCCTGACCGCCGGCATGTTGACGGAAGGCACCCCGGCCCACGACCTGGCCCTGCGCATGATGGGCGATGAACGCCAGGCGATCTTTTTTGTAGGTTACGCCGATCCGGCGACTCCGGGAGGGCGGCTCAAGGCGTCCAAACCCGGCGAGCCTTTTGTCTTCAGCGCCGCCGCTGGCGAAGTGACCCGGCATTGCGAAATGCAAGATTTTGATCTGACAGCGCATGCCAGCCGGGAGGCTCTGCTGGATTTTGTGGGCCACGTCTCCCCGCGCACGGTGCTGCTGGGCCATGGTGAACTGCCCGCCCGTCAATGGTTTGAAGAGCAGATCCGCGCCCGTCATCCCAAGATCAAGATCATTCAGCCCGCCCCGGGCCTGAGCGTGGAAGTGTGATCGACGCTATCGCACCCGTAAATCGATGTGGTTTCTCTCCAGTGTGGCGCCGTCGTCGAAGGCCAGTTGTTCCAAGGCGATGTTATAATCGGCCAGGGCCCGGATTTCCGCCGAACGCGCCGCCGTCAGGTTGTTTTGCAGTTGCAGCACGATAAAGCTGGTGCTTTTGCCGTGATCCAGCTTGGTTTGCTCCGCCTGCAAGGCCTCTTCCGCATAAAGGCGCGCCTTCCGCGTGGAATCCACCTTCAACAAATCCGACCTGACGGTTTTGACGTCGTTGTCAATCGCCAACACAATGGTTGCCTCGACTTTTTTCAGTTGCAGCAACAGTTGCTCCAGGCTGGCCTTGGCTGATTTATAATTGTAACGCGCGCTGCTGTTCCCCAGTGGAACGGTCAGGCTGAGGCCATAAGAATAGTAGGGATAGTTGCCGTTGCGGATGGTGTTCAGGTTCTCGCTGAACGTCAGCTCGGTCGCGTTGTGCCCGTAACTTCCCAGCACATCCAGTTCGGGGAAGAGCTGGTTGAAGGTGTACTTGATGGTAATGTGCTGCTTTTCGACGCTGGCTTTGGCCTGAAGCAAATCGGGCCGTTTGGCAAGGCCGGCGCGCCAGCATTCCTGAACGTCCGGGTTCTCGGGCACGGCGAGCAATTCCTCCGAAGGAACGGGCGTAACGCCGGTCCATTCCCCGAGCCGGAAGGCCAAGAGGTTCTTGAGGGTGTTTTCCTGCACCACCAAGGCGGTCTGAGCGGTCAGCAAGTCCGACTCCGCCGACGCCGCCTGGGATTCCGCCTGTTTTTCGTCGAGGGGCGCCAGCGCGCCAACCTGCACCTTCTGCTCATCTTCGCGCATGGTTTCCCGCGCCAATTCCACGGCCTCTTTCTCCACCTGCACGTTTTCACGGGCATAGATGAGGTTGTAGTAGGCCGCCTTGATGTTGTTAATCACCGTCATGATCTGAAGGCGCAGGGCCAGTTGGTCGATCTTGAGGGTTTTTTTGCTCACTTGAATCTGGTAGCGGGCGTTGTCGATCCACATGTTCTTCAACAACGGCTGGCTCAGGGTGACTCCGGGATCGCTCGTATAATCGGTAAAGGACGTGCCGAATTCCGAGATGTTCTGCCGCGAAATCGGCCCGGTGAAGTTATACGTCAGCCCCGTCGGCAGCGTGCCGGTCAAGCCCGGCGTGTAGGAATTAATCTCTTGCACTGACGAGGAGAAGATCAGTCCGGCCGCGGGAAAGACTCCGGCCGGAAGATCGTTATAATTATGCACGGCGCTCATCGACAACGAAGGTTCATAGGCGCCATAAAGTCCGTTTATGGCAAATTGATCGATCTCGGGATTGAGGCGGCTGATCATGATGTCCAGATTGTTGGTCAGCGCCATTTGCACGATTTCATCAATGGTCAGGATGCGGTCTTTTTGAGAGGGAAGCGGCTGCGACTTTGCCTCCCACGCGCCGCCGAGACAGAGCAAGGCGGCCAGCGCCGCGGGGAAGTTGAGTTGCCGGTGGAACACATAATTCATGATGGATTTATTCATAACGCAACGATTCAATCGGGTCCAAATTGGCCGCTTTCCAGGCGGGATAGGTGCCGAAAATAACGCCAACCAGCGAGCATATTCCCAAACCAATCAATATCCAATCCACCGGCAGCACCTTGGGCAGTTTCATGTAATGCGCCGCAATGTCCCCGCCCGCCACCCCCAAAGCCACGCCAATCACGCCGCCCATTTCGCAGAGCACAACAGCTTCCATGATGAACTGGGTCATGACATTGCGCTTCTTGGCGCCGATGGCCCGCCGGACGCCGATTTCCCGCGTCCTCTCCGTGACCGAGACGAGCATGATGTTCATGATGCCGACGCCGGCGGCAAGGAGGGCGATGGAACTGACCACGGTGATGCCAATGCGCAGCTTGCGGGTGAAGTCCTGCATTTGCGCCATAAGAGAATCGGCCGAGATGATTTCAAAACCGTCCTCGTCGCCCGGCGGCACTTTGCGAATCAGCCGCATGATGCCGCGCACCTGATCGACGGTGGCGTCGTAGTCCGCGGCGCTACGGGCCTGCACCAGAATGGCCAGGTTGATCCATCTCCTGTCTTCATAACGATTGATGCCGGTGGTAACGGGTATGATGGCGAAGTCGTCCTGGTGGCTACCTTCGGCCGCGCCCCTGGGTTCCAGCACGCCGATGACGTTGTAATTGACATTGTTGAAAGTGACGCGCTGTCCAACCGCTGAACCGAACGGGAACAAACTGGCTGCCAGAGTGCTGCCGAGGACGCAGACATCGCGCAAGCCATCCAGATCGGAATCCAACAACCCCCGTCCTTCATGGACGATCCAATTCTGGGCGGGAAAGCTGCCGGGCGTATCGCCGGTCAGCCAGATGGTGGGGGGGGATTTGGCGAAGCGCGAGATCATGGTTCCGGCGGCCAGACCCTCATCCTCCAACCCAACATTCAACGCCAAAGTGGCGCGCCGCTCCACTTCCAGCCCCTGAGCGAGGTCGATGCGTTTGCGCCGCCGATATTTTTGCCAGCCTTCAGGCCCTTCGAAATAGAGCGCCGGCCATGTTTGCACGATGAATGTCTGGCCGCCCAGTTGATTGAGGTCTGATTCGATTTGTTTTTGCATGGCCCGCATCGCCGTCATGACCAGAATGATGGAGAAGACACCGACCAGCACGCCGAGCAAAGTGAGGGCGGAGCGCAATTTGTGCGCCGCCACGGCGCCTATCGCCATGAAGAAACTTTCCTGCAGTTCAGCCCCAAGGGCTCGCAAAATTCTCATTCGTTCCTCAAGGCATCAACAGGGTTCATGCGGGCCGCGCGCCACGCGGGCAAAAATCCCGAGGTCAGGCCGGTCACCACAGAGACAAGAATGGCCAGCCCCATCACGGGCAGGGACATGTCGAGAGGAAAGTAGGGGAAAAAATGCGAGGCCAATACGGTCAACAAATACGTGATGCCCAACCCCACCAAGCCGCCCAGCAGGCAGATTGACGCCGCCTCGATCAAGAATTGCAACAGGATGCTGCGCCGTCTGGCGCCGATGGCCTTGCGCACTCCGATCTCCCGCGTCCGCTCCGCCACGGAGACGAACATGATGTTCATGATGCCGATGCCGCCGACAAACAACGACAGGCTGGTGATCAGCAAACCGACCATGGCGATGGTGCCCGTTACTTTGTGAAATGTCGTGATGAATTGTTCCTGCTGATTGATGGTAAAATCGTCCGGATCCCCCGGCGCGATATGGCGGATCTTACGCATCAATCCGCGTAATTCCTCCTTCGCGTCCTCCAAATGAAGCAAATCCTTGACCTTGACTTCGACCGTGAAATCGGGGTCGCGCCAATAGCCGATTAGAAGCTGTTGAATGGGAATAACGACTCGATTGTCAAAACTACCCATGCCCAGGAAGCTCCCGCGTTTTTCCAGCACTCCGACGACTTCCACGCGGCGGGCGCCGATCTTGATCTTCCTGCCCAGGGGCGATTCGCGCTGGAACAAATTCGTCGCGACGTCGTTGCCAATGACGCAGACAGGGCGTCCGCCCTCCGCTTCGTCTTCGGTGAAGAATCGTCCCTGTGCGACGGCGAAGCCGCTGGTCGACTGGTATTGATCGGTTGTGCCGAAAATCTCGACACGGCTGGAACTGCGGTTTTTATACCAAACCATTTGATTCATGCTGACGACCGGCGCCACCGCCGAGGCCAGGGCCATCTGTTGCTCGATCTTGCGGGCTTGTAGGCGGGTGATATCGCGTCGTTTAGCTTCGTTGAGCCACATCTCGTAGGTTCGATCCGCCCAAGTAAAGCGGCTGACATAGAGCACATCCGCGCCGAGAATCGAAATGCTGTCGTAAAAAGCGCGGTTCAGGGCGTCGATGGCGGTGCCCATCGCCGTCACGGTCACGATGCCGATGATGATGCCGAGGGTCGTCAGTACCGAACGCATCTTGTTGGCGCGGATCGCGTCCCAGGCGATGCTCAGCCCCTCCTTGATTTCGATGAGGAAGTTCACGGGGGCCGGTGAGCTGCCTTTGCGGCATCATCGCTGGCAATCAGCCCGTCCCGGATGCGAATGATGCGGCGGGCGTGCCGCGCAACATCCTCCTCGTGGGTCACGACAAATATCGTGTTGCCTTTGTCGGACAATGCGTGCAACAGGGCCATGATTTCCTCGCCAGTTTTGGAATCGAGGTTGCCCGTCGGTTCATCGGCCAGGATGATGGAAGGGTGGTTGACCAGGGCGCGGGCGATGGCGACGCGCTGGCGCTGGCCGCCGGACATTTCGTTGGGTTTATGGTGGACGCGATCGGCCAGCCCAACACTGGCCAGGGTTTCCAGCGCGACGCGTTTGCGGTCGGCGCCGTCCAGCCCGGCATAGATCAAAGGCAGTTCGACATTGTGCAACGCATTGGCCCGGGGCAGAAGGTTGAAGGTTTGAAAGACAAATCCAATCTCACGATTGCGGATCTCGGCCAGTTGATTGTCGTCCAATTCGCTGACGTTGGTGCCGTTGAGTTCGTAGGTGCCGGAGGTGGAAGTGTCCAGGCATCCGAGCAAATTCATCAGGGTCGATTTGCCCGAGCCGGACGGCCCCATGATCGCCACATACTCCCCCCGCTCAACGGACAGGGAAACATCGCGCAAAGCGTGGATGGTTTCCGATCCCATCTGGTAGAGGCGGGAAATATTTTGGAGGCGAATCAGGCTCACAGGGCGCGTCTTCCATTTTCAATTCGGCTTGATCTCTTTGTCCTGGGCGGGCGCGTTGGTGGAGACTGTTACTTTTGCGTCGTCAGCCAGATCGCGGTTGATCGCCTTGTAACCGCCGGACACCACTTCCTGGCCCTCATGCAATCCCTCGATGATTTCGACGTAGTTGTCATCGCTGATGCCGCGTTTGACTGGAGCCATTTTTACATGGTCGCCTTCGACGACAAAAACGACCTCGATGGGTTTGGGCGGTTCGTCGGGCTTCTTCTGGGCGGCGGCGTTGGTGCCGGGGCTGTTGGTGGTGAGGGCGCTTTTGGCGGCGTTGGTGTCAGGGCCTTTGGCGGCGTTGGTGGCCGGCGGATCGTTGGCGGCCACGAGGACGACGTGGTTCGTGGCCGCCGCATTGGTCCCGCCCGATTGGGCTTTGGGCAGGCGGGTGGTGACGCACTGGATGGGGATAGTCAATACGTTGGTGCGATAACGGGTTTCAATGTTGGCCGTGACAGACATTCCGGGCAGGAACGCCTCCCGATCCGTGATGTGGATCTTCACCTGGAACTTGGTCGCATCGGTGCTGGTTGTGGCGGTGGAAGTGTCGTTATTATTGGCCGAGTCGGCAATTGCACTCACAAGGCCGTTGAACTTCTGGTCCTTGAAAGAATCCACTTCCAGATGGGCCTTCTGGCCCGCGGCGATCAACGGCACGTCCATTTCACCCACGTCGACGCGGGCCTCCATGTTGGTCAAATTGGCCACTGTCATAATCTCGGTTCCAGCCATGGTCGCCGTGCCCACGACGCGTTCGCCCAATTGGGAAATCAATTTGCTGATTGTGCCATCCAGGGGCGAGTAGATGACCGTCTTGGACAGGTCCGCCTCGGCTGAATTCAACTGGGCCTGGGCGATGCTGACTTGCTCCACGGCACCGGCCAGGGTGGTCTTGGCCACGTCATAAGAAGTCTTTGCCGTCAGAAAATCCGATTCGGAGATCAACTTGGCCTGGAAAAGCGCCTCGTTCCTTTTGAATTCGAGATAAGCCTTCTCCAAGTTGGCATCGGAGGTATTTTTGTTGGCGATGGCATACTTGAAGTTGGCCTTGGCGGAATCGCGGGCCGCCACGTAATTATCAGGCCGGATCTTGAGCAATAGGTCGCCTTTCCTGACGCGCTGCCCCTCCTTGACGTCCAACTGGATGATTTCGCCGGAAACCTCCGGGCTGATTTTGACCTCCAGAACCGGCTCAATTTTTCCATTGGCCACAACCTCCTCGATCAGATTGCGGCGGGCGGCCTTTTCCTTGGTGATGGAAACAGGCGGCACGCGTTTGGCGTACTTGCCATAGACCACCACCCCGATGATGACCAGGGCGAGTAAGGAAAAGAAAATGATCTTTTTTTTGCCTTTAGACTTTGCCATCGCGTTCCTTGTGTTGCATACACCGTCCCGATCCGGAAGTTTCAGGCTTCTTTATCGGGAACAATACATGCGGCCTTCTTTTAACCGATGAGACGGGCAAAACAAGAAAATCCTTTGAAAATTCTATTGGTTCAGTTGCTTTCACAGTCGTCGGTTCCACCCCTTTCTTAGGAAATGACACTGGAAGGTTGCATGAAAAGCATGTTGTTCATGGTGATGAAGAGGTGGCGGATGGTTTGACAGCGATGATGCGGACTTCGCGGGCGGGCTTGATGGTATGGAGCAGCCGACGCAGGCAGCGAAAGCCGGTTTCACCCAGCCGGAGTTTCGATGCCCAGACCGCCGCAAACCTCGAGTAGCCGAACTCCCCCGTCCCCGCTTCCGCGACTTCAAAGCCAAGCTCCTGCACAAGATTGCCCAGCGTCTGCGTGTTCCACGAAAAAAGATGATGGTTCGGTTCGCCGGGCCGGAACCGGTTGTATTTCGCTTCGCGCTCCAACGGCGCGAAAAGAAGCAGTTTGCCTCCGGGCGCGAGGAGCCGGCGGATTTCCCCCAGAACAGCCGCCGGGTCGGGCACATGTTCGAGAGTGTGATGGCACAGCACCACGTCCATCGTTCCATCGGCGATCCCGTTTGTTTCGGCGAGGTATTCAATGTCGAGGGCGCGGAGGGATGGCTCCAAAAAGTCAGCCACGTCAAAACCGATTTTGCGCCGGCATTTCAGCGCAGCAAGGTTCCAGCCCAAGCCGACCCCGTACTCGAGAACGGCGTCGCTCGGGCGGACGGACGGTGAGAGCTTTTCAGCGCGCAGCCGGGCCATCCAGGGGATGGCTGAATCCGGGATGCCGCGCTTGTATTGTTGGTAGCGGCGTCCGGCTTCGCCTTGATAATGGCGTTGTGCAGGCTGCACGAGCATGGCGCGCAGTCTAACTCCGCAAGGGCCGTTGGACAATCAAACTTCGTGGATTCAAACTCGGGCTTTCCATGGTGCAGCCTTGATGGTGTGGAATCTGACTGATTTCCAATTTGAACGTGCTTCCGACTTAATGGGTGGCCCTTTGTTTATCCAGCAATGCAAGGCATTCGTGAACATGATTGATTGCGTCACCATCCAAAGCGCAGTTGAGGCATTTAAGAAACGTGTGAGCTGGACCCCTATTTTTAGACCACTGGTTAAGTTCGACTTTTGCCGGTCTGCTGTAGATAAGAAAGAGCAGACTTATGAAAGCAAAACGGAAAAGACACAGTGCGGCCTTCAAGGCCAAAG
>JBKQUS010000085.1:0-15295 GCA_052325505.1 Limisphaerales bacterium | reverse complement strand
CTTTGGCCTTGAAGGCCGCACTGTGTCTTTTCCGTTTTGCTTTCATAAGTCTGCTCTTTCTTATCTACAGCAGACCGGCAAAAGTCGAACTTAACCAGTGGTCTAAAAATAGGGGTCCAGCTCACCGTGCCGGCCTTTGTCGGCAATCCTAATGCTAATCCTAATCGTAATCTTAATCCCAATGAGGCTGCGCTGGTCAAACCATGTTTAGCTTAGTTAAAACCGAATCAAACCAGTGCTCGGGCGGCTAAATTGTATGCAAGCATCTATACAGGAATGCCTTGCAAAACAACCAACGCTTGAGCCGGTCATACTACTCAAAGCGACTCAAAGTGATTTCATTTCCATCTGGCTGACTGCTGGGGTTGTAAAGAATCTCGACAGAAGGCCCCCACCGTCTTGGCCCACTATCAATTATCCATTGTCCATTATCAACTATGGGGCGACGGCCAAAGTTGCCTCCAAAAGCCGATTTTGCGGCCCGAAAAGCCAAACGGATTCGCCAAATTTAGAACGTGCTTTTTTTCACCAAATCTCCCACCATGCGGGCATGGTGTGGTTGCTTGCATTCGCTTGTCTTGGCCTGGTCGGATTGATGGGCTATTATCTTGGTCCCATCCGCGCCGCTTTTTCGTTGTTCGGGCTTTTCTTCGGGGTGGTGCTGGCCCAGCCTCTCTCGCCCCTGACCAAACACGTGCTGCCGTTCCTGGGCCTGCGGCATCCGCTCTGGCAATTCTTTGTCCCCCAGGCGCTGGCCTTTCTGATCGTTCTCATCATTTTCGCGATCGCGGGCGGCGTGGCGCATCGCAAACTCAGTCTTCATTTCAAGTACAAGGCCAGCGAAAAGGAATTGATTCGATGGGAACGGCTATATTGCCGCCTTGGCCTTTGCGTCGGCCTGCTCAACGGCGCCGTTTATTTCTTCCTCATCATGATTCCGGTTTATATCGGCGGCTATTTCTCAGCCGAAGCCGCCACCGAAGGGAATAATCCGCCCGCCGCGCGGTTCCTCACCAAAACCCGGGAGGAACTGCATGAACTGAAATTGGACCGGGTGCTGGCGGCTTATGATCCCACGCCAGCCCAGGTTTACCAAGCCAGCGACATTGCCGACCTCGTGTTGCACAATCCATTGCTGAAAAGCCGCATCTCGCACTATCCGCCCTTTCTTACCCTGGGCCAGCGTCCGCAATTCCAAGCCTTGGCCAACGACGAGCCGCTCCTGGAGATGATCGACCGGCAGGCCAACATCAGCGAAATCCTCCAATATCCCGCCGTCAAAACTATTATCACCGACCCGGCCCTGACCGGCGAGATTTACGGCATACTCGGCAAGGATTTGAATGATTTGCAGGAGTACCTCACCACCGGCAAATCCCCCAAATTCGACGATGAACCCATTCTGGGGGTTTGGGCCATTGATCCCCAATCCACTCTGGCTCAGGAACGCAAACGCCATCCGGGCCTGAATTCCCGGCAGTTGGCCAAGCTGCGGGAGGACATGTACCCCGTCATCACCGATCTGAGCCTGACGGCCACAACCGACGGCCAGGTGATTTTGAAGAAGCTGATGCCGAGCCGCGACAAATCCACCACGGTCGCGGTTGGCACGTGGAAAAAGGACGGGACCTACCAAGTCTCCATTCCCGGCTCGAAACCGGAAAACACGGAAATCGAAATTGACGAGGGAGACACTTTGCTTTTGCCCAAGGACGGATACGTCATGGTTTTCGACAAGGAAATGTAGAAAAGCCAGCCAGTGAACATCCACGAATACCAAGCCAGGCAACTTCTCGCCCAATACGGCGTCGCCCTGCCCGCGGCGGAAGTTTTCAGCGATGCCGGGGCCGCGCGGCAATTTGCCGAACAGCTTTTCGCCAAGGGTGAAACCGTGGTCGTCGTCAAAGCCCAAATCCATGCCGGCGGACGCGGGAAGGGTACCTTTAAGAACGGCTTCAAAGGCGGCGTCAGGCTTTGCAAAACCGCCGCCGAAGTTTTCGACGATGCCAGGGCCATGCTGGGCAACGTTCTTGTCACCAAACAAACCGGACCGGAAGGGCGGTTGGTGGGCAAAATCCTCGTCTGCGCCGCGCCGAAGATCAAAAAGGAATTGTACTGCGCCTGTCTGCTGGACCGCGCCCTGTCGCGCCCCATCCTCATGGTCAGCACCGAAGGCGGGATGGACATCGAGCAAGTCGCGGTCGAACATCCGGAGAAGATCATCAAGGAGACGGTTGATCCGGCGTTTGGGTTGTTGCCCTTTCAAGGCCGCAAACTGGCGTCAGCGCTTGGCTTGAGGGGGGATTTGATCGCCGCCGGCGCGAAATTCTTTATGGGAGTTTTCAAGACCTGGTGGGAGTGCGACGCCAGCCTGGTTGAGATCAATCCCCTCTGCATCATTGCCGGGCGCGACGGCAAGGACGCGCTCCTAGCCGTCGATGCCAAAATCAGCCTGGATGACAACGCGCTCTATCGCCATCCAAACATCCAGGCCATGCGCGATCTGGCCGAGGAGGCGCCGCTGGAGATCGAAGCCGGCAAATATAATCTCAATTACATCAAGCTGGACGGCAGCATCGCGTGCCTGGTCAACGGCGCCGGGCTGGCCATGGCCACCATGGACATCATCCAGCATTATGGCGGGCATGCGTCCAACTTTCTGGACGTGGGCGGCGGCGCCAGCAAGGAGCAGGTCACAGCCGCTTTCCGCATCATCCTAAGCGACCCCAACGTGAAGGCAATTCTGGTCAACATTTTTGGCGGGATCATGCAGTGCGACATCATCGCCACAGGGATCGTGGCGGCGGTGAAGGAGACGCAACTGAGCCTGCCGCTGGTCGTTCGCCTGGAGGGCAACAACGTCCAGCTTGGCAAAAAAATCCTCCAGGACTCCGGCCTGCCCATCATCAATGGCGATTCCATGGCCGACGCCGCGCAAAAGGTGGTGCAGGCGGTGGGGAAATAACCATGAAGACCGTCCACACTGCAACAGGCGATAAAAACTTCCAGGAAGAATCAACGCCGGATGGCCCAATCGAGGCGACGGATGTCGATTTCTTAATGTTGGAAGACAGTTTGGCCATGACTCCGTGGGAGAGAATTCTGGCGAATGACGACATCGTCAATTTCGGCGATACACTGCGCGCCGCAATGGAGCAACGAAATGCAAAATCTCGCTGAATTGACCCGGAGGTTGATTGAAGCGCAGGTGGACTTTGTCCTGATCGGCGGCTTTGCCGCCCTGTCTCACGGTGTCATGCGCTCCACTCGCGACGTGGATGTTTGCTGCCGGTTTACCGGGGCTAATCTGAAGCGAATCCAGGGAGCGCTGGCCGATTTGCATCCAGTGCATTTTCCGCGAACAGATTTGCCGCTGCAAGTGACGCCGGAGCTCTGCGCGGGGCTGAAGAATCTGTATTTGAAGACGGATCTCGGCAGATTGGATTGTCTGGGCGAAGTCGCTGGCGTTGGAGATTTTGATGAAGTTGTGAAACATTCAGTCGAATTAGAGCTTCCGGCCGGCAAATGCCGTGTCCTTGACATTGACACGCTCATCCTTGCCAAGGAAGCCATGAACCGCGACCACGACCGGATCACGGCCGGAGAATTGAAGGAAATAAAAAAATGGCGGCATCAAAAATAAATTGTCAATCATAAACTGTCCATCCTCGATCGCAAATCTCATGTCCATCCTCGTTAAACCAGACACCAAGGTCCTCGTGCAAGGCATCACCGGCAGTTTTGGCGCGCGGCACACACAGCTCTCCCTCGACTATGGCACGCTGGTGGTCGCCGGCGTCACTCCTGGCAAAGGCGGGCAGGCCTTTGAACATGCCGGCAGGAAAGTGCCGGTCTTTGACACAGTCGCCAACGCGGCTCGCGAAACCGGCGCAACGGTTTCCGCCATTTTCGTTCCGCCGCCCTTTGCCGCCGACGCTATTCTCGAAGCGGCCGATGCCGGGCTGGCGTTGGTCGTTTGCATCACGGAAGGCATTCCTGTCAACGATATGGTGAAGGTGAAGCAAGCCCTGCAAGGGGGGAGAACGCGGTTGATCGGCCCCAATTGCCCGGGCATCGTCACCCCCGGCAGCGGCCCGGATTCCAAAGGCGGCTGCCGCATCGGCATCGCCCCCGGCTACATCCATAAAAAAGGCAACGTCGGCGTCGTCTCCCGCAGTGGCACGCTGACCTACGAAGCCGTCTGGCAATTGACCTGCCGCGGCGTGGGGCAATCCACCTGCGTCGGCATTGGCGGCGACCCGGTCAACGGAACCTCGCACCTGGACATCATAAAAATGTTCAACGACGACCCGGAGACGCGCGGCATCATCATGATCGGCGAGATTGGCGGGTCGGCGGAAGAGGAAGCGGCCGAATGGATCAAACAAAACTGCCGCAAACCCGTGGCCGGCTTCATCGCGGGCGCGACGGCGCCGCCGGGCCGGCGCATGGGTCACGCCGGCGCGATTGTCAGTGGTGGCAAGGGCACAGCCGCGGCCAAAATCGAGGCGTTCAAAAAGGCCGGCATCGGCATCGCCGCGACCCCGTCCGAGATGGCCGCGACGCTTTTGAGGATGATGTGAGGTTTAATTCCTGGCCTTGTCGGCGTCGCGCTGGGCGGCGGCAATGGCCTTTTCCAGGGCCGGGCGCAGTGATGGCACGGCCTTTAACACGCGCTGATAAACCTTGATGGCCGTGTCCCATTGCTGTTGCTGTTCGTAGATGCGGGCGGCGGCTTTGCCGGCTTGTTCCACCCAAAACGGATCGAAATGGTCCGGATCCAAATCGTCGAGCACATTGGCATAACGGGCCAGAGCCTGGCGGGGCTGGTCTTGCTGCTCGGCCACCCGGCCCAGCGCCACTTCGGCTTGGCTCCACGCCGTCACATCCACGTTCGTGGCCGGCAAACTCAGGAGGGTCTCATACATCTGCACCGCCTCGGCATAGACTTTCGGGTCGTGTTTCAGTTCCCATTGTTTGTCCGCCCATTGCATGTAACAGTCGCCCAGCCGTCCATAGGCCTGGGCGGCCAGGGCGTTGGTCGGAGCGCCGTTGGTCAGATGGCTGATTGCCGTAATGGCTTCGTCCAAAAACGTGCCGTTGGTCGGGTTGTCCAGAAATTGTTGCAGAAAGGTGTCCCCCAAAGCGAAGTAGCCCTGGGCCACCAAATTGGTGGGCGCGTTGGTGATGTTCACCAAGTCGGAGAAATACTGGGCCGCCTCAACCGCGCGCTGGCCGGCAAGCGCGGCGCGTCCGGCCATCAGGCGCGCCTCGTAGGGAAGCTCTCCAGCGTCGGGGAATTTTTGGTAAAGCAATTGGTAATTCCCCTCCGCCAATTGATAGTCGCCCTGGTTGAAATAATAATCAGCCACCCAATTCTGTGCCCACGCCGCCAGGGGGCTGTTGGTGAAACGTGCCACGAAGTTGGTGAATAGGGCCAGCGCGTTGGTTTCCATGCCGGCTTTTCCATAAACCAGGGCGCGCGCATATTCGACGCGCGGGCGAAGCAACGGTGCATTGCTGGCGTACTGGCTCACCCAACGGTCATACTCGCGCAGCGCCTCCGGCCAATTCCCCTGCTGCTCGTAGGTTCGGGCGATGGCGTATTCCACCTCGGGCCGCAGCGGCGTTTTGGGCGATTTTTCCAGCAGCTCGTTGAATACCTGCCGGGCCATGTCGTAATCATATTTTTTGCTCTCGCCGATCAACAACCGGCCGCGATCGCCAAACAAACTGTTGGGAAACCAGTTCAGGATTTTTCTTGAGGCGACCTCCGCGCCGGCCGAATCCCCCACCGCCAGGCTGGCTTGGACGATTTTATAAAGGGCCTGATCAAACAACGCATTGGTCACGCTCTCCACGCTGGCGTACTGTTGCAGCAGCAAATTGTAATCGGCCAGGGCCGCGCTGTAGTTGCTGGTGTTGCTGGTGGAGAATTCCGCGTCGGCCAGTTTGAATCGCGCCACCGCCTGCTCCAGCGAAAAAGGCAAAAGATTGACCGCCTCCTGAAAATCCGCCTTCGCCGAGGCCATGTTGGTTTCCGCCCAATAACACCAGCCGCGGTCCAGGTGCGCCTGCGCGACCAGGGGGCTGGCCGGGGAATTATGGATGACACTGTCGAAATTGGTCAGCGCCGCTTGCAGATAATTGGTGACGGGGGCGGCGAGGTCGTTCGTTTTCTGCGCCGGAGCGGGATTGTAATATATCTTGATATATAATTCGCCCAGGCTCACGCGGGCCAAATCCAGCGCGGCCCCGTTGGTGGGCTGCGCGACATAATTCTCCAACAGTTGCACGGCGTCCTGGATTTGCCCCTGCGCCAGAATCAGCGCCACGGCATTAGTGAGCGCCTGGCGCTGGTTCTCAGGGGGCACGTCGGCGGCCAGATTGTTGGTGTAGCATCGCAGGGCCTCGGCCATGTGGCCGAGGGTTTGCAAAATCTCTCCGCGCAAAAAGCGGCTGGCCGCCTGATGCCGCGGGCCTGAGGTTGTATCGAGCAGGGTGGCGCTGTTTTGCAAGGCCAGGTCCGCCTGGCCGCCGGCCAGTTCCAGCCGGCATAGCAAATCCTGCCGCTGCCACTGCCATTCGGGGGCCAAAGCGGCCGGATCAATCCCACCCACCACTTTCTCACCCTCGAGGTACCGGCCCCGGGCCGAGAGCGCCTCGCCCAAAAGAAGCAGGCCGCGCGTGACAAAACTATTTTTAGGGTCCGCCGCGGACAGCTCGCGAAAAACGCCGTCCGGCTTTTGCAGGAAGTCGATGACACGAGGCCAATTCTCCAGTTTGGAAAGGGCCTCGGCCTCGTCGCAAGCCGCCTCCAACCGCCGGGGAGCATTGGTAAAATTTTTGATGAAGCCGCCAAATCCCTCCGCCGCCTGCGCGTATTCGCCTTTATCGAGGCGCGCCCTGGCCATCCAGAAGGTGTATTCCCCCGCCAGATCGCCCGACCGCGACACCGCGCTTGTCAACAACTTAATTGCTCCGTCGTAATTGGATTGCTCCAACCGGGAGCGGGCCAGGTAAAGAATGGCGTACGGGCGGTGCGGTGAATTGGTGTAGGCGGCCACAAAATTGGCCAGACTCGTTTCCGCCAGAATGTATTGATGGTCGTCGAACAACGCGCGGGCGGTGGAAAGGGCTTTGTCCTCCGCGGATTTTGTCGCATGCAACGCGCCCGGCAGCAACAGGCCGCCGCATAAAAACAGCAGGCACCAGCGCCGCAACACAGCGCGAACAGCGAAACTGGAGCGGCTATTCTTCATTTGGGCCTCGCAATTCGTCATTCATGTCAGGCGCCGCCACGGCGATCTTCGGTCTGTTCAGCGCCAATTCTGCCACGCGGCGTTCGCTTTCCGCAAGCTGTGCCGCGGTCAATTGCTCCTTCAACTCGTCCCGCACGCCGATGGCGGCCGGCACGGCCCGTTGCGCCGCCAGGGAAACCCATGTATAAGCCTGGACCAAATCGAGCGGCGTGCCGCGCCCGCGATAAAAACAGAGGCCCACTTCAAATTCAGCTTGAGGCAGGCCCTTGTCCGCGGCGCGGCGAAAACATTGAAAGGCCTCGTTCTCATCCACCGCGACGCCCAATCCGTCCTGGTAACATTTTCCCAGGTTGAACTCGGCTTCGGCCAGACCCTCGGCGGCGGCTTTGCGAAACCAATCGACGGCTTCGACTTCATTTTTGGCGACGCCCCGGCCGCTCTGGAGCGCCGCCGCCAGACTGACCTGCCCGGCGGCATCGCCGCTTTCAGCAGCGCGACGGAACCATTGAGCGGCCTCTTTCTGATTGGAAGGCGCGGCCAGCCCTTTTTGCAGACAAAGGCCGAGGCTGACTTGCGCGCCGCTGTTGCCCTGCTCGGCTGAGAGCCGGAACCAATGCACGGCCTCCTGGTAATCCTGCGCCGTCCCCTGGCCGTTGGCGTAACAAATGCCGAAGCTGAATTGCGCGCCGGCATGGCCGCGCCGCGCCGCCTCGCCAAACCAATGGGCCGCCTCCCCGTAATCCTGCGACATGCCGGCGCCATCCGCGTAAGCCGTGGCCAGCCGGATTTGGGCCTCGACATTGCCGCGTCGGGCGGCGGCCAGCATTTGCGCCTGCCGGGCGTTGAGCGCCGCCTGCGGACCACCCCTCTGCCCTTGGGCCGCGCCAGCGAACAGTTTCCGTATCCCGGCGCCCACGCCCCAGATTGCCATCCAAATAATTTTCCAAATCTTTACCAAGCGCGGCTTTCCTCCATCCCCCAGGTTGCCCCGGCGGATCAAATCCCCATATTGGCCAGCATGCCGGCAATGCGGCTGACAACGCCGACCAATTGCGGGTGGGTCTTTTCGAATTCCCCCACCGAGGATTTCAATCCGCCGATGGAATGCCGGAGCGTTTCGGGATTTTTTGTCGCGCGCGTGGCTTCCTGCGCGGACACGTCGGCAAAGGACGCGATGCTCTGGGCCTGTTCCTGGTGCGTTTTGGCAAGAGTGGCGATTTCGCCCCGCAACTCGCCCAGCAGCTTCAGCAACTCGGCACGATGGGTTTCGTCAACGGCCCCGGATTTCCGGATGCGGCCCTCAATTTTGGAAATTGTGTCGTTTACCATATCAGCATTGCCCAAGGATACCGGAATTCTTCCCGTCACGCAAACTCTCTTGTGGCCTTCCTGCATTTCCTAATCGTTCAAAAGCTGGACTTTCCAATGTGTGGCGGCAAAGATTCCACCTGGTTCTGGGTATGCCCGATCATTTTTTATTTTCGCATAGAATCGCCTTGCTGCTTGGCCTGATGCTGGTTGTTTCCCTGGTGGATTTCTATCGAAATGGCGCGCGGGCGGGGAAGTTTCGCGAATATGGTTTTATCATTATGACTGGCGCGGTTGGGGGCGCGGTCGGATTTTTGAATGAACTGATTACGTCATCGGTTTCGCCGGATTATTTCATTTTGGGCAAGGGGTTGCAGGAAGGCCCGGATTTGCGCATTCAGGCAGGCCTGTTCGGAATGCAAGTTGGGTTTTCAGCCGGAGTAATTGGAGGCGCCGTTTGCCTGTATGCCAGCCGACGAAAATCCGCGTATCCACCGGCGAAATTCTCCCGCCTTTTTCGGTTGCTCTGGATGCCTGTCGCAGGCGCTATTCTTTGCGGCATTGTCTTGCCGCTGGCGTTCGCCAAATTCGATCCGGCGCGGTTCTCCCGGCAGTTGGACACGCTGTTGAACGCCGCGGAGATCAACCGGTTTCGGCAAGTTTGGTGGACACATATCGGATTGTATGCGGGCATGGCTGTCGGTCTTATAGCGATGATTCTTCGCGCAAACAAAGAGAGGAGCAGCAGTCAGAGCGCGATATCGGAGTAAATTGCGGTCCGCGCGCGCGATTGCAGGACGCGGCCAAAAGGGGTTGCCGCGCCGGGCCGCAGGGACGTGCGCAAGGCTTCTTCCTTGCCCGCGCCGGAGGCCAGCATCCATACATTTTTCGCCGCGGCGATGGCGGCATAACTAAGGCTGATTCGATTCGGCGGGGGTTTGGGTGAGTTGGCCACGCGCAGATAAGGCGCTTGGGAATTGACCACGGACGCCGGAGCATCGGGCATGAGTGATGCGACATGCCCGTTCTCGCCCAAGCCGAGAAAGATCAAGTCGAGAACCGGCAGGCCCGCGCTATTCTTTGGGACGATGCGCTGGATCGCGGCATTGGCTTCCGCCACGGCCTCATTCGGCGGCAGTTCGCCTTTGAGCCGGTGTATTTTGTCCGGGGCAATGGCCAGAGGTTGAAGCAGGTTCTCCTTCGCCAGAAGATAATTGCTGTCCGGATCGTCCGGCGGAACGCAACGTTCGTCGGCCCAGAAAAAATCCACGTTTTGGAGAGAAACGCGAGAAGCTTCCGCACCTTGCGCCACCGCGCGAAAAAAGGTCCGGGCGATGCGTCCACCCGAAACAGCGACCCGATGCGCCGCGGTGGATTGGCTCAACAGATCCAGCCAGTCTTTGGCCGCGGCGCGGGCCAGTTCCACATCGCTGGGAAAGGATTTCAGTGCGAAGTTTTTCACTCGCTGGCCGGCGGCGGCGCGTTTTGCGTCATGCGCCATTTGTGGCCAAGCCGGGCGAGAAGCTCGTCCGCCGCGGCAGGTCCCCAAGTTCCGGCGGGATAAAACTCCGCCGCTCCCAGCGGCTGGCCGGCCCAAGCCTGGCGGATGGGATCGATAATGCTCCAGGCCGTTTCCACTTCATCGCTCCGGATGAACAGGGTCGGATCGCCCGCCATCACCTCCAGCAGCAGGCGTTGATAGGCTTCCGGCGTGTAGGCGCCAAACTCCGCCTCGTAATCGAATTGCATCCGCACCGGCCTGATTTCAATGTTCACACCGGGCGTCTTGCCGTTGAAATGCAGGGTAATTCCCTCGTTGGGCTGCAAGCGCAAGGTGATGGAGTTGGCCTCGAGCCTTGGACCGCATTGCGCGGCGAAGAGGACGTTTGGCGTGGGCCGGAATTGCACGCGCACCTGGCTGCTGTTCTGCGGCAGGCGTTTGCCCGTGCGCAAATAAAACGGCACGCCCGACCATCGCCAGTTGTCCACCAGCAGGCGCGCCGCGACAAATGTCTCCGTGTTCGATTCCGGGCTGACCCTGGCCTCCTGCCGGTATCCCGCGACCTTCTGCCCGTCGATTTCGCCCGCGGCATATTGGCCACGCACGGCGAAGCTGGAGACTTGCGCCGGGCCGAAAGAGCGAATTGACCTGAGCAATTTGACTTTTTCATCGCGGATGCATTCCGCTTCCAACGTGACGGGCGGTTCCATCGCAATCAGGGCCAGCACTTGCAGCAGATGATTCTGAACCATGTCGCGCAACGCCCCCGCCTCCTCGTAATAACCGCCGCGCCCGCCCACTCCCAGCTTTTCGCCGACGGTGATTTGGACGTGATCGACGGATTGCCGCGTCCAAAGCTGTTCAAAAACCGAGTTGGAAAAGCGGAACATTAAAATGTTCTGGACGGTTTCCTTGCCCAGATAGTGATCGATGCGGTAAATCTGTTTTTCATGGGCAAAACGGGCCAGCTCCTGATTGAGTTGACGGGCGGAGATAAGATCGCGGCCAAAAGGTTTTTCCACAACGAGCTTTTGTTCAAACCCCGGGCCATCGCTGTCGCGCAACAATCCGGACTCATGCAACTGCGCGGCCACGGGGGCAAACTGGCTGGGCGAAGTGGCGAGATAACACACCAAGTTGCGCTGCAGGGCCTCGTGGCCAAAGCCCGCCAAAAGGCTTTGCAGTTTCCGGTAGGCCCCGGCATCGCTGAATTCGCCTTCGCAATAAAAAACATTGGCGGCAAAGGCGTTCCAATCCGCGCTGTTCAGGTCCTTGGGGGGCGAATTCTTTTGCCAGGTTTGCAACAGTTCATCGCGCCAAGCGGCATCCGTCTTGGGACGCCGCGCAAAGCCGACAATGCGAAATGGATCGGGCAACTGCTTGTCAACATACAGATGATACAGGGCGGGAACCAGCTTGCGCGCCGTCAGATCGCCGCTGGCGCCGAAAATGAGGATGGTGCAGGGCTGGACCGCTTTTCGACCGGTATCCAGACGGCAGCTCAGTAATTCATCCAACTGATCCAAGGCATCCACGACGCCCGCCAATATATCCCGCCCACCCCGGAACGACCAGCGCAAACAACCCTACTGCAGTAACCGTGAAATAATGCGAAAAATCCGAAAACAATCATTCTTAATCAAGCTCTAGCGAGCGCCGCCACATCCGATATATCGTTGATAGTCAACGACTTAGCTTGCAGCACGATCTGCAACAGGGCCGCAACATGTTTTGGGTGTCAGTGAGGTCGCGGCCGGCTGGCGATACATCATCAAGAGATTATCCAAAACGAACCACATGGGTGACCACTCGCTCAACCAATGACCACAGACCTTTGCGCGTGATGTCAGATTCCGCTTTGCAGCCGCCGCTTTCGTCGCTAGTCTGGCGGGCATGGCACGACCGGAGCGGCAACAGGCGGTTCTCGACATCTTGAGCCATCTGAAAGGGCTTGACCCACTGAAGCAACTCTTTTGGACGGAACTCAATTACCAGCGCGTGAACCAGCCGCTTTCCCGGCGCGGCTGGACGGAATCAACGAACAAGGCGCTGGCGGAGGACCCCGTGTTGTTCGCGGGCGGAGGTGAAAACAACGACTTTCACGTCATTTACTCCCGGCTAGCGTCTGACAAACTGTTCCTTGGCGGCGAACGACCCGTTGTTTCGCGATTGCTTAACGAACATCCTTACGCGCTGTTTGTCTTTTCCAACGCCGGGCAGGACCGCTGGCATTTTCTCAACGTCAAATACGACGAAACGAGCGGCAAGCGCCGCTTGTTCCGCCGCATCACAGTCGGTCCGGAGGAACGGCTGCGGACGGCGTCCGAGCGGATTTCACTGTTAAGTCTTGATGCCATCGGCCCGGAATTGTTCGGCCTCGCGCCGCTCACCATCCAGCAGCATCACGACGAGGCGTTCGACGTTGAGGCGGTCACGAAAAAATTCTTCCAGGACTTTTGCGAAACATTTACCGCCGTGGCCGGGGAAATTCGGGAACGAAACAAATGGATGGACGGCGAAGCCGTCGAGCGCGAGACACAAACGCTGCTCAACCGCCTGTTGTTTCTCTATTTCATCCAGCGCAAAGGCTGGATGAACCGCCAGCGCGATTATCTCCACGCCAATTTCAAGGCGAGCCACGCCGCCGCGCCCGACGGCACGAACTACTACAGCGAGTTTCTTTCCCGTCTGTTCATCCGGCTCTCCACAGAAAGCGAATACTTTGAAACCCTCGGCGACCTGCCGTTTCTGAACGGCGGTTTGTTCAATGACGAATACGGCGGCCAACAGCGGCAGGAAGTCCTGGCCAACCGCGCCCGCATGAAAATCGGCAACGGCATTTTCCGCCATGTCTTCGATGATTTGCTGGAGGCCTACAACTTCACTGTGCGCGAGGACACGCCCCTCAACCAGGAAGTCGCCATTGACCCGGAAATGCTCGGAAAGATTTTTGAATCGCTTGTCCTGCAAATCGAACAATCCGATACCGGCGGCAAGACGTCCCGGCACGACACCGGCAGTTATTACACGCCGCGGCCCATTGTGCATTATCTTTGCCGCGAAGGGTTGCGCTGCTGGCTGGAACAATTCCCTCCCGCCGGAAATAACTGGCCCGCCCGTCTCGAAAAACTTTTGGCACTCGACGCTTCCGACGGCATTGACGCGGACCAACACGCGATACTCGACACCTGCCTCACCAGCGAGGAGGCCCGCGCCCTGCTCGAACGGCTCGACAATCTCCGCGCCTGCGATCCCGCCGTCGGTTCGGGCGCGTTTCCGGTCGGGCTGCTGCACGAAGTCCTCAATCTCCGCCGCCTGTGCGAAACACGCTCGCGCGGACGCGACCCGGTGGAGGGCGACCGCAACTGGCTTTTCGACACCAAGGCGCGCATCGTCGAGCGCGTCATCTACGGGGTGGACATTCAGGAGCGGGCCATTGAGATTTGCAAGCTGCGCCTCTGGTTGAGCCTGATGGTGGATTTTGATCCCGGCGTGGACATTGAGACCTGCTCGGCCAGGGCCTTTGGCGATGCGCTGAAAAAAATTCCCGCCCTGCCGAACCTTGACTTCAAAATCCGCCGCGCCAACTCGCTGGTGGACATGGTGCGCGGGCATCCGGTGAACATGAAACACGACGGCGCGGATGAAAAGGGAATGTTGCCGCCCATCCTCAACAAACTCATCGCCGCCAAGCGCCAGTTTTACGATGCCCACAAGATGACTGACAAACGCCGCCTGCGTTTCGACATCCTCGACGCCACGGCCGAACTGGCCATGTATGAATTCAGCGCAAGCAAATCGGAGGCCGATATGTTCGACAACGAGCGGCTGGCCGAACTGGCCGCCGCCGAGCGCGAAATGGGCTGGTTGCGCCAGCAAATCCGGGCGGCGCGCAAGAAACCCGCCGCGCACCAGGACGACGAACTGGAGCGCCTCGGCAAAAAGTTTGATGACGAGCAGAAACCCACCTTCGTCTGGCAACTGGATTTTGCCGAGGTCTTTCATCGGCCCGGCGTAGGAGCCGACGTGAGGAGGCTCAATAATCCTGAGGGAAAAAGTCAGAGCCTCCTTACGTCGGCTGCTACGATTATGGGCGGCTTCGACCTTATGGTGGCCAATCCGCCGTATGTGCGGCAGGAGAAAATCAAGCATCTCAAACCGCTGCTGGAGAAATACGAATGCTACACGGGCATCGCCGACCTTTACGTCTATTTTTACGAGCGCGGTGTGAATTTGCTGCGCGAGGGCGGTGTGCTTTCTTTTATCAGTTCCAACAAATTTTTCCGCGCTGGTTACGGCGAGAAGTTGCGGAAATTTCTTGGCGAGAAGACCGACCTGCGGAACATCATAGATTTTGGCGACCTGCCGATATTCGAAGCGACGGCTTACCCGTGCATTGTTGTGACCACCTACGGCAAAAGCCGCGAGTCGCAGCCGGCCCGCACGCTCAACGTCAGGACGATGGAGGAACTGGCGCGGTTCGACGACCTCAAGACCGAGCCTTTGCCGCAAAAGGACTTCGGGCATGACGGGTGGCGCGTGGAATCTTCCGTGTCGCTGCGGCTCTTGGAAAAGCTGCGCAAAGGGGGCAAGCCGCTGGGCGAATACGTGAACGGCAGATTCTATTACGGCATCAAGACTGGCTTGAACGAAGCGTTCGTCGTGGATCGTTCCACCCGCGACCGGCTTATCCGCGAACACAAATCATCCGCCGAAATTCTCAAACCCTTTCTGCGTGGGCGCGACGTGAAACGCTGGCGAACCGAGTTTGGCGAGCAGTATCTCATCAGAATTGAGTCATCGGAAAACAAAGAACATCCCTGGTCCGAGAAGCCCCAAAAAGAAGCCGATGAAATCTTTGCAAAGACTTATCCCGCCATTTACGCGCATTTCGAGGAATTCCGTGCTGGCCTTAAGAAGCGGGATGACCAAGGCAAATTCTTCTGGGAATTGCGTTCGTGCATTTACTGGCAGGAATTTGAGCAGCCGAAGATTGTTATTCCTGCTATCGCGCAATCTGTTGAATATGCGCCGGATTCCAAGCTTCATTATTCCAACGACAAAACTTCAATCTGCGTTCCTTCGGATGTGAATTATGTTCTCGCTCTGCTGAACTCAGTGAGCTGGACCCCTATTTTTAGACCACTGGTTAAGTTCGACTTTTGCCGGTCTGCTGTAGATAAGAAAGAGCAGACTTATGAAAGCAAAACGGAAAAGACACAGT
>JBKQUS010000084.1:0-48681 GCA_052325505.1 Limisphaerales bacterium | reverse complement strand
GTCCTCGCCTGCGAGTTCATCGGGCGTCCCGCCCGATGATTCCTCAGCCAGTGGCGGCGGGACGCCGCCAAAACTCGCAGCCGGGACGGCCGCGCTACACTTTGGCAATGGCCCTGCGGCCTTGCCGTAGCCGTAGGGGTATAGACCCGCAACACCGCAACTTATGTTGATTATCAAGGACTTGCAAATGCCCGACCCGCAACATTACCCGCAACAACCCGCAACAGACCCGCAACATCTCAAGGCTGAAGGCTAAAGCTAAATGGCCGATTCGACGGATTTTCGGAAAAAAACCCCTTTCATTGGTAGCCCAAGTTCGTCAGTACGGAGGGTGATTTCAGAATTTTTTCGAAAGTATTTTTCTAAGTCGTTGATTTGACGCGGTTGATTTGGGCGCAATCCGCGTTTGGCCATGTAGTCCCGAAGAGCCTATTGCCGGGCTGGCGTAACTTCTGTCAAAGTGGGGGCATGTTTTTGCGGCGACACCGGTCCGATTGCAAGCAGGGGTGCATCGGGTTGGTGGTCACGCCGCAGGGGCTGCCGATCGCCTACGAGGTCTTCGCCGGCAATCGCAACGACGTCACGACGCTGCAAGAAATGGTGCGCCTGATGGAGGACAAGTATGGGCAGGCCAAACGGGTGTGGGTGTTGGACCGGGGCATCGTCAGCGAGGAGAATCTGGAGTGGTTGCGGCAGCGGGGAGCCATGTACCTGGTGGGCACGCCCCGGAGTCAGTTGAAGAAGCATCAGGCGGCGTTGCTGGATCAAACCCAGTGGAAGCAAGTGCTGTAGCGTTCCTCGCTTTTTCCGTGAACTTTTTCCGTTCGGTTTCGTGGTGAAACGGGAAGCCATGGCGAGATGTTGAGTGGTAATTTTGTCAACTTGGGCCGTGGAGATTTTTCCGAATTGGAGCGCGGACATTTTTGGAGTTAAAATCCGTGGGGTTTTATCGCAATCCGGCCTTGATTTGGCGCAGGCATTCCAAGGCGCGCTGGCGGCCTCGTTGCTGGTCCAGGGAGGACAAGGGCGGTGGTGAGGGTGGGGCCGGCTGGGAGGGCGGTGGCGGGCGCAAGCGCACGCGACTGATTTGCAGGTCTTCTTCGAAGCGGTCAGGTTGGAGGAGGTTGGAAAGTTTGAGGGCGCCGACGTTGCGGCGTTGCGCCCGGATTTCCCGCTGGAGATAAAGGATGACGGCGCGCAGGTCTTGCAGCGAGTAGCCCAGGCGCAAGAGTTCATACCACATCCGCTCCCGGTCGAAGGCCAAACGCAAGCTCTGACCGGTCAGTTGACAATAGAGTTGGTGGGCTTGGCCGATGGCGGCGGCGTTAACGGGGCAGGAAGCTGGCGGAGCCGGCGCGGACATAGACCTGAGTTCAGTCCGTGGTGGAGGGGAGCAATCCGGCCGCGCCGGGCACCCGTTCGATGGCCGCTTGCACGTGAGGAGGCTGGATGATTTGATCGCCGGCGCTGGCCGCTTCGATCCAGGCCGCGCGGCAGAGCAAACAGAGGCTGCGGGCCAGCCCGCTGCTGGCGCTGGTCAAAAGGTTCAGGGCGGCGGGTTCGATGGCCTGACGGGTCACGCCCACCGCCGCCAGGCTCTGCTGCACATATTGACTGACCAACGGAGCCGTCCAAGGACTCAGACTCCAGTGGCAGGCGATGCGGGAGAAGAGGGAGCGGTGCTGGCGCAAGCGCAAAGCTCCCAGGAGGTATTCGTCGCCGATGAGCACCAGGCCAAAAGCGGGCGGGTCGGCCAGATTAAGGCCCAGCAAAAGACGCACTTCTTCCAGGCTGCCATAGGCCAGGCCTTGGGCTTCATCCAGAACGATGAGGGGAACGACTTGGCCCAGTTCGGCCAGGGCGGCCTCGATCAGAGCCAGGTTGGCTTCGCGGCGGAAGGTCGCCGGTTGGCCCAGCTTGGCGGCCAGGGCCGAGAGCAGGCCGGAGCCGCTCAAGCTGGCGTGAGTCAAGAGAAGCGGCAAGAACAGCCGCCGGTCCAGACGGCTTAACCAGCGGCTGACCAGGGCGGACTTGCCCACCCCGTTGGGGCCGGCCAGGAGCATGACGCTGCGCAGCGTGGCCGTTTGCTCCAGCAAGACCAGGGCGCGCTGGCTTTGCGGAGTCTCCAGCCAGGCTTCAGAAGAGAGTTCGCCAAAGGGCACGGCGCTGGCTCCCCACTGGCGGGCCAGGAGCGAGAGTTCGAGATTAGGCGCGTTTTTCATAAGCGCTGCCTCCTTGGATTTGACTGTTGAGTTGGGCGTTGACCGGCTTGGCCAGACCAAAGGCGGTGCCCCGATAGGTGACTTCGATACGGTCGAGCCGGAAGGGATCAAAACGCAGTTGCACCGTCAGCGTGCGCAGGCTCAAGTCCACTTCGTAGAGTTGGTTCTCCAGCCGGACGGTGCCATCGCGGCGGACGGTGCGGGTCAACTGGTGATAAAAGAGTTGGTCCAAATCCAGATGCGGATCCAGGGATTTGACCAGGTGGGCGCCGCGCTGGTAGCGCTCGGTGGGCGTCATGCCGGTGCTGGAGTGGACGCGGGCGTGATAGACACTCTGCAACCAGAAGGAGAACTTGGCGTTGAGTTCTTCCAGGTTGCCGGCGCCCTGGCCGGGCAGGCGCAAACCGGCTTCAAAATCTTGCTGTATAGTGAATAGTACTCTCTCCGCTTTTCCCTTCGACCACGCATGGTAGGGTTTGGCGTGCAGGAGGCGGATGCCCAGGTTGGCGCACACGACCCGGGTATGGTCATTGGTGAAAGGCCCGCCCTGATCGGTGTAGAGTTTGGCGGGCAGGCCGCGGCGGCGCAACGCTTCCTTAAGGGTTTGATGGAAGGCCTGGGTGTCGGCCCGCAGGTAATAAGCTGCATAAGGGATCAGGCGCGAGTGATCATCAATGATGACACACAGGAAGGTGGGGATGGCCTTGGTTCCATCGGCGGGCGCCAGGTAGGGGCCGGGGGAGAAGTCAGTCATCCAGAGGTCGTTGACAAAAGGCGCCTCGAAACACTTGGTCGCCCCGCCCAGCGGTTGACGCAGTTGTTGACGCCGAGCTTTGGTGTGCAGCTCATGCTCGCGGAGAAAGCGGTAGATCGAGTTGAGCGCGGGCAACTGCGGGTCTTGTTCGCGCCAGCGCCGGTAAAGCACTTTGACCGGCACCGCCAGATGAGTCTGGGACTGTTCGAGGATCCACTTTTGCTGGGTGGCCGTGAGCTTGCGGGGTTGGCCCTTGTCCGCTCGCCGCTTGGGCTCCAGCGCAGAAAAGCCGCCGCGTTGATAATCATACCACCAGTCTTCGATGGTGCGCCGGGCGCACAAGCGCTGACTGCCGTCGGGCAAGCTCATCGGACGAAAGCTGGCCTGTTCCAGGGCCACCGAAAGGGGAAAACCCTGGCGTAAGAGGTCTTGAATTTGGGTGATGAAGGCGAAACGCTCCAGTGCCAGCGCCTGCCCCTGCGGAATCTGAGATTCGTTTTTCATGGGCGCTGGTTTAGCGCGCCCAAAAGTTTTGGAGAAGATAACCCTTGTGTGGGATCGTCCCCCGGCAGGCGCGGCCGGCCACCCACCCCGAATCAAATCGCCCCGTGTCAGCCGCTACGGGGCTGGGCGCAAACAGGCGTAATCGCCCAAGAGCGAGCGCTTGCAGTGCCGGGCCAGAAATCGCAACATGTCCTCCGCCGAACCCAGGCCGCGCCGCAACTCTTTCCACAGTTGCCGGGCGGTGTGAAGTTCGGACGGTAGTATCTGACCAAAGGCGTCTGTCAGGATGTTGACTCTGGCCAGAAAGCGGTTCCAGGCGCGCTGCAAACAGCCCGCCTCGATCGCCTCAGGCGGGGGATCGAGCCCCGTGCCGACCCCCGCCTGGGCATCGAAGCCGCCTTGCAGCCGCTCCACTTCCAAGGGCCGATACGGCAGCCGATAGGCGGGCAAGACCGAAACGGTATGACCACATAGCAGACACAAATAGCGCTGCATCGGAAACTTCTCCGCTCCCTTGGGCTTCTGGTAACGCTGATAGTTTCCGTGACGGTGCATCCGACCCGAGCAACCTCGCGGACAACTCGGTCGATCTCCTTTGAAGCTGTCGGCGCGAACTTGAATGTCTTGTTCAAAACCCAATTGGCGCCGAGGGATCAAGCCAGATTATTACCGCGAGTACGAGTGCTCGCTTCGGCCTCAGTCAAGTAACGTCAAATCTCCTGTCCCACGAAATGCTGCGGAACGCCACACCACTACAACGTCGACCACCAAGTCGGATCGACCCGCGTACTGACAAATCAACGAGGTTATCCCGGCGAACCGTGCAGGGGCTTTAATCCGGCGATGGTGATTCTACTCTAATTGCGATCAATAGGCCAAGAATGGGCAGCCACATTTTTCATCCGCAGTCAATTTGCTCTTCAGCACCTTTGCGATGGGGTTTATCGCTACGTGACGGTTTTCTTCGGTGGAAAGAATCAGGCTCGTCACGGTCCGAACCGTCAAAACGGTCGGCGGCCGGACATCAGCTAAACAAACGCCTTCTCAGACTCACGGCTATCGAGTGGGGAATGCCGAAGAAACGGTTCGCCACTGTCGCGCCGGTTGAGCAGGCTTCCGCCATCTGGAAGGGAACATGAGCAAACGACTTTCAGAATTAGTGGTCGGGGATTACGTCCTGCGTTGGTTGGGGGGACTCCCCCAACCAATGCGGTTGCCAGTGAAACAGGTCAGAGCGGATCGCATTGTGTGCTTGGGTGGTTGGGAGTTTGATCGCAAGACCGGTGCGGAAATCGATGAGGATCTGGGCTGGGGCCCGGATGGTGTTACCGGTTCCTTTATTGAACCGGAATCAAACATCAACCCAGGAGATTTTCGGGGACAAGCGATGTACCGGCTGGCCGCTCTGATTGACGCCGGCAAAATTCCGCGTGAGCCAAACGAAAGCGTTGCCGAGGCGATGCGGCGGACATTGCAAGATATGACAGAGGAGCAAGTGCGGCAAATGCTCTATGAGTTGGAATCTGGGGAACCGGGATGAAGCGTAAAACCAAAAGCAAGCCAAGGATGACCAGGCAGCAGATTAGGGACGAAACTGCAGGACTGAAAGTAGTTCGGCCAGCGTAGGCTTGTCGGTCGCAAGCATTCGGCAGCGCCCGAACTGCCGCCCCAAAAGAAGGTTGATCCACGCATGGCCGCGGCTATCGCCCGGGGCCGGGCGCTTCTGCAAAAGATGAAACGCGCTGTTGCTGTTGAGGGAACCACCTCGCGTGGGGTTCATCGTGACCAATCTAACTCGACCCGCCAAACGGGTGGTGCGGTTCTACTACCAGCGGGGCACGGCGGAGCAGTGGATCAAGGAAGGCAAGAACGCAGTTAAATGGACCCGCCTGTCCTGTCACGATTTTGTGGACAACCAAGTGCGGCTGCAACTGTTCGTGCTGGCCTACAACCTGGGCAACTTCCTGCGGCAGGCGGTGCTGCCCAGAGCGGTTCGTCACTGGACGTTGACGACGCTGCGGGAGAAACTGATCAAGATCGGGGCCAAGGTCGTGCGCCATTCCCGGAAGATCGTCTTCCAGATGGCGGAGGTGGCGGTGCCGCGCGACTTGTTCCGCGACATCCTGAAGGCAATTGAGCGGCTGCGATTGGCAACCGCGACGTCAGGATGAAGGCCGAACATGTCAAAGCACCGGAAAATACGGAGGTGGTGTCTTCTCATCCGGGAGAAAAAGGGCATTGGAGCCAAAAAAGGCATCGGAACACCCCCTGTGCCGGAGAAAAGCGGAGGGCGGACTGGAAAAAAGGCTTGCAAATCTGTGCAGAAGGGTCAAAGTCAAGAAAAAGGCCCGCGCTGGTCGTAGGCAAGAATCCAAATGGGAAATATCAAATGAAAGCGCTCATTCTTGTTGCATTTTTCTGTGCTAACGTGGCCTTTGCTCAAAGCACCAACATTTATCTGCCCGTTGCCGATGGGACGGTTTTTGACGGCGGGGGAGTAAACACCGGAGACTATCTGGTTACGGCTCCCCCTCCCAGTGAAGAGCAAGGTGATCTTCAGTTCGCATCATTTAATTCAGCCCTATATAGTTCGGTTCTGTTGGAATTGAATTCTTACGGAGTGCCCCCGCTTTTTGGCAATCCTGTTTTGGTCTACGGTTATGACAACGCGTCCGGCACTTTGAGCCAATCTGATTTTAACGCCGGAACATATCTCGGAGCATGGACGTTTCCGGCGAATCTTTTGCCCGGTCAGGAAGAGTTCTTTGACGTGACCACTTTCGTGCAATCGGAGCAAGGTTCGTATTTCGGATTCGATCTGCGATCCGACGGAGTGGACAATTTCAGTTCGACCGCCATCAATTATGGGATCCCACCAGAATTGATTGCCATCGAGGTGCCTGAACCAAGCGTTGGTGTCCTGACCGCGATTGGCGGGCTGCTTATTGGCGCACGAAAATGGCTTGCGCGCCGTCGATGATAGCCTACGACTATTCCGCAGCCACGGCGGTTACATGACAGCAAAAACGGCAAAAGTGGCTTGTTTGCCGCCGTCTAATGTATGGTCAAACACGGCTTTTGCTCCATAAAAGTTCCGCGCTCAACGGCGTCTGTAAACCGGGCCGATGAACCGTAAATCGTTGGTAATCAATCCGTTCATTATTAGCTGGCGTCGGTCAGCAAGGCTGAATGTGTTCCCTTTGCCGCCCCCTCTTTCTCTCGCTTGTGACACGTATCGCGCCGCCTGCCTCGGCCCGACTCCAAAATATTCGCCAAAAAACCGGTAAACTTCTGTTGAAAACGCCCGGGAGAACGCCCACTCCCCGGGACGCCCGCAGCACACTCCGGCCCTCCAGCAAAATCTCCCCGCCCGGATAATGGGCGGGCGGGCTGGACAGCAACCGTGCGATGGACAGCGCCGTCACGGTTTTTTCCGAACCGCTTTCGCCCACCAGACAGACCGTTTCCCCCACGCCAATGGACAGCGACACCGTATCAACGGCGCAGACCGCCTGTTGGCTCGAGCCGAAATTGATCAGCAGATTTTTGATTTCCAACAACACCGCCAGTGTAAGATTCCGCCCTCGCCGCTGACGAGAGTTATTTCAAAATGATTGACTTTAGCTCCCCTCTTTGCTAGCATGGGCCGAAATGGCACAAGGGTCATGGCCGTCGCAACGATGCAGGCAATTCGCGCCATGACGAAATGGTAATTTCAAAATGAAAACTCTGTCCTCTCATGTGGCTTCTGTTTCTGTGTGGTTTTTGCTGGCGTTATGTTTGAGCGGCCTGACTTCCTCCGCCGCTCCATCCGCGAACAGAAAAGTGTTGAGCGGCCAGATGCCAGCGGCGGTCAGGAGCCTGGCGCCGATCGGGCGCCTGCCGGGCACGAACGTTCTACATCTGGACATCAGCCTGCCGTGGCGCAACAAGGAAGGCCTGGCGAACTTCCTCCAGCGGCTTTACGACCCTGCCAGCCCCGGGTTTCGCCAATACCTGACGCCCGGCCAGTTCACCGCGCAATTTGGCCCCTCGGAACAGGATTATCAGGCGGTCATCGTCTTTGCGGAATCGAACGGCCTGGAGGTTGATGCGAGGCATCCGAACCGGATGCTGCTGGATGTGAGCGGGACGGCGGCGGACATCGAGAAGGCTTTGCATGTGAATCTGCAAGTCTATCAGCATCCCACGGAGGCCCGCACTTTTTATGCGCCTGACGCCGAGCCATCGCTGGACTTGGCGACGCCGGTGCTGGGCATTGCCGGGCTGGATAATTTCCAGCGCCCGCATCCGCGTTTAAGAGCAAAGCCTCTGAGCGAGGTGACAAACGCGACAGCGTACACCGGCTCCGGGCCGATGGGATATTTCATGGGGCCTGATTTCCGGGCCGCTTACATCCCAGGCTCGGTGGTCACTGGTTCCGGGCAATCTGTCGGTTTGCTGGAATTTGACGGCTACACTGCCAGTGACATCGCCTACTACGAGAATCTGGCCGGCCTGCCCAGTGTCACATTGAGCAACGTACTGCTGGACGGCATCAGCGGCCAGCCTTCGGGAGATGGCGGCGAGGTCGAAGTGTCCCTGGACATTGAAATGGCCATCTCCATGGCGCCGGGATTGTCGCAAGTGATCGTTTACGAGTCGCCCGGCGAGTGGCACGATATCCTCAACCGCATGGTCACCGACAACCTGGCCAAGCAACTCAGTTGCTCGTGGTATATTCCCGGCGGCGGCCCGGATCCGGTGGCCGACCAGATTTGGCAGGAGATGGCAGCTCAAGGCCAGTCGTTTTTCAACGCGTCGGGCGATTCCGGGGCACTTTTGGGGCCGATTGATTTCCCGGGCGACTCGCCTTATATCACCCAGACGGGCGGCACAACCCTGACCACAACCGGTCCCGCCGGAAGCTGGGTGTCCGAAACCGTTTGGAACTGGGGCTTTGGGCCTGCCAGCAGCGGAGGAATCAGCACCGCGTATTCGATTCCAAGCTGGCAGGCGGGCGTCAACATGACAGCCTGCCGCGGATCAACGACGATGCGCAATACGCCGGACGTGGCCCTGATCGCCGATGGCATCTATGTGCGGGCGGATACGAATGATTGGTTTGGGGGCGGCACCAGTTGCGCGGCGCCCCTGTGGGCGGCCTTTACGGCCCTGATCAATCAGCAAGCCGCCTCCAATGGTTGGTCGTCAGTGGGCTTTATGAATCCCCAGATTTACGCGTTGGGTTTGGAGGCGGGCTATACGCAGGGCCTGCATGACATCACCACGGGCAGCAACGCGCTCCCAAGCAGCACTTCGGGCCTGTTCATGGCCGTTCCCGGCTACGATCTCTGCACCGGCTGGGGCACGCCCAACGGCAGCAATTTGATCAATGCCCTGGTGATGCCGTCGGATCCTCTGGAAATTTGGCCGGGCCTGGGCTCCGCCGCGAGCGGCCCTCCTGGGGGGCCTTTCAGTCCCACGACACAGGCTTATTCCTTGAAGAATGCCGGAGGCACACCCTTGAACTGGACTCTGGCCAACACCTCCACCTGGCTCAATGTGAACGCAACTGGCGGCCAGCTTAAACCCGAGGGAACGCCCTTCGTCGTCACCGCCAGCCTGAATTCGGCGGTGAGCAACCTGCCCGCCGGCAGTTACACCACAACGGTCTGGTTCACAAATTTGAACACCGGCTTCGGTCAAAGCCGCGTGTTCAGTCTGGAAGTGGCGGACGTGCGCGTGGCCATCACCATGCCGCCCACCAATCAATCAGTGCTGGCGGGGCAAGAGGCCACCCTCAGCGTCGGCGCAACAGGCGTGCCTCTCTTCTATTATTGGCAGAAGAACGGCGGCAATTTGACGGATAGCGGCCGCATTTCCGGCTCCGCCACCAGCACATTGACCATCAGTAATGTGACAGTGGCTGATGCCGGCATCTATGTCGTGATCGTGAGCAACGGCCTCGGAACGGTCAGTTGTCCGGGCGCTGCTCTCGCCGTTGACTCCCCCGGCGGCGGGCAATTGGTTCAAAACGGCGGATTCGAAACCGGCAACTTCTCCGGCTGGACTCTTTCCGGAAACACCAACTTGACTGCCGTAACCACCAATGCCATCGCCGTCCATTCCGGGTCGTATGGCGCCCAACTCGGTCCGAGCGGCTCGCTCGGCTTCCTTTCGCAAACGCTGCCTACAGTTCCTGGCGCGGCTTATGTGATTTCCGCCTGGCTGGACAGCCCGGATGGCCAGGCACCGAACGAATTCATCGTGGAGTGGGATGGAACCGTTCTCTTCGATGAAGCCGATCTCGGCGCATTGGGCTGGACCAACCTCCAGTTTACAGTGACCGCCGCCAGCGCCGGCAGTGTGCTGGAATTTGGCTTCCAGGATGACCCGAGTTACCTTGGGCTGGATGACGTTGCCGTGTCAGGCTACACCAATGTGGCCAGTCCGCCTATCATCCTCACCCAGCCTTCCAGCCAAACCGTGTCTCCCAGCGGCACCGCAACTTTTACCGCTCTCGCCACGGGTAGTCTGCCCTTGAGCTACTGCTGGTTCCAAAACGGCAGCCCCGTGGCTGGCGCGACCGGACCCAGCTTGACAGTGAGCGCGCAATCCGCCGCTGGAAGTCGGTTCTACTGCCAGATTACCAATGCCTATGGGTTGGTGGACAGTTCCGTCGCATCCCTCGTCGTTGCGGGCGCACTCTACTCGTTTGGCGGACCCGACGGCGGCAGTCCCGATGCTCCGCTGGTGTTGGGCGCTGACGGCAATTTCTATGGCACGACGGAATATGGCGGAGCCAACGGTGACGGCACGGTCTTCCGGATAACCACCAACGGCGCGCTGACCACGCTGGCTTCCTTTGATTACGGCAACGGCGCAAATCCCGCCGCCGCGCTGGTGTTGGGCACGGACGGCAATTTCTATGGCACGACGGAATATGGCGGAGCCGACGGTGACGGCACGGTCTTCCGGATAACCACCAACGGCGCGCTGACCACGCTGGCTTCCTTTGATTACGGCAACGGCGCAAATCCCGCCGCCGCGCTGGTGCAAGGCCCTGATGGCGCTTTCTATGGCACGACCTCTGGCGGGGGGTCAAACTGGTATGGCACGGTGTTCAGAATCACCACCAATGGCACGCTGACGAATTTGGTCTCCTTCAACTTCTCGAACGGCGCGAATCCCTCTGCCGCGCTGTTGCTTGGGCCTGACGGCAATTTCTATGGCACGACGCGGTCCGGCGGGACCAACAACGGCGGCACGGTGTTCCAAATGACCACCAACGGCGTGTTGACCACACTGGTCTCGTTGGTCTCGTGGTTCTCGCCACCCCCACTGCCGGCGCCGAGCGGCGTGCTGATCCCGATCGTTCCCCCCCCGTTCTTCAACACCAACGGCTACAATCCCGCCGCCCCGCTGGTGCTGGGGGCCGACGGCAATTTTTACGGAACGACGGCAGAAGGCGGACTCAACGGTGACGGCACGGTGTTCGAATTGACCACCAACGGTGTGTTCATCCCCTTGGCATCATTCGACTACGATTTCACCGGCTCCGCTCCTGATGCAGCGCTCTTCCAGGCCGCCGATGGCAGTTTCTACGGCACCACTTCCCAAGGCGGGATGGAAGGTGACGGGACTGTCTTCCAGATGACAACTAATGCCGCGCTAATGCCTTTGTTTTCATTTGCGGGCGGCAATGGCGGCGATCCGCAGGCTTCCCTCATGCAGGGGGCGGATGGGAGTTTTTATGGCACGACCGCTTCTGGCGGCTTGGGCTATAACGGCTCCACTTACAGCGGCGACGGCACTGTTTTCTGCCTCCTTCTCGCCCCCAGGCAGGCCGCGCCTGCGATTACGGCGCAACCGGCCAGCCAGACCGTGCCCGTCGGCGGCGTGGCGGCCTTCAGTTGCACGGCCTCCTCTTCCGAGTCGCTCAGTTATTTCTGGCGGCAAAACGGTTCTCCGATTGCCGGGGCAACTCAATCCACCTGCTCCGTCAGCAACGTGCCGCTGGCTGATTCCGCCTCGCTATTTACCTGTCTCGCCAGCAACAGTCTTGGCTCCGCCCTCAGTTCCGCCGCCATCCTCAACGTGCTTCCGACCAACGCTCCGGGGCCTGTCTTCATGTTTAACGGTCCTGACGGCGGCTTGCCGGAAGCCGCGCTGCTCCAGGCTGCTGACGGCAGTTTCTACGGCACAACCGAGTACGGCGGGGCCAACGGCTATGGAACGGTATTCCGCATGGCCGCCAACGGCGCACTGACCAGCTTGTTTTCCTTCGATTACTCCAATTTCGGCGCTTATCCTTCCGCCGCGCTGGTGCAGGGTGCCGACGGCAATTTCTATGGCACGACCCAGTCCGGCGGGACGAACGGCGACGGCACAGTTTTCCAACTGAGTACCAACGGCACGTTGACCACCTTCGTTTCTTTCAATTACTTTGGCAACGGCGCCTCTCCCATGGCTGCGTTGGTTCTGGGGACTGACGGCAATTTCTATGGCACGACGCAGTCCGGAGGAAGCAACGGCTGCGGAACGGTGTTCCAAATGACCACCAACGGCGCGCTGACCACGCTGGCTTCCTTTGATTACTCCAATTTCGGCGCTTCTCCCACTGCGGCGCTGGTGCAGGCTTCTAACGGCAGTTTCTATGGCACAGCGCAGTCCGGCGGGACCAACGGCTATGGAACGATATTCCAGTTCACCACCACCAATGGGCTGGCCACAATCGTTTCGTTTGACTACACCAACGGCGCCAGTCCCGCCGCCGCCCTCGTGCTGGGCGCGGATGGCAATTATTACGGCACGACGGAGTACGGTGGAGTTTACGGCTGGGGCACGGTCTTTCAATTGACCGGCAATGGGACAAATGCCACGCTGACGCTCCTGGCTTCCTTCGACAACTCCGACAGTGGCGGTTCACCCCTTGCGGCGTTGGTGCGCGCTGACGGCAGTTTCTATGGCACCACTTCCCAGGGCGGAAGCAACGGCCAGGGGGCGGTATTCCAAGTGACAACCGACGGCGCGCTAACCGCTCTCTACTCGTTTGCGGGACACGATGGCGGCAGTCCGCAGGCCTCCCTCGTGCCCGGAGCGGACGGGAATTTTTATGGCACAACCGCGAGTGGAGGCATTGGTTACGACAGCGCGCCCTCCAGCGGCAATGGCACAGTCTTCCGTCTGGTGCCGCTAAAAAGTTCATTGTATCCACCCATGATCGTCACGCAGCCTCTCGGTCAGGCCGTGACTGTGGGCGGCACGGCGACCTTCACCGTGGCCGCCACGGGCAGTCCGCCCCTGACATACTTCTGGCAGCGCAATGGCGCGATCATCACCGGGGCCAGCGGAGTCAACCTCACCAACTACACCACCAACGATGTCCAATTGTCCGATTCGGGAGCGGAGTTCAGTTGCTTGGTCAGCAACGCCTATGGGACCGCGCCAAGTTCCAATGCCATTCTGACCGTCCTGCAGTCGTCGTTGGTGGTCAATGGCAGCTTCGAACTTGGCACTTTTGCCGATTGGACGTCCAGCGGGAACTTTGAGGACTGCTATGTGACAACTGCCGCGCCGTACGTCCACTCCGGCTCTTACGGGGCGGAACTTGGCCCGCCGGGATCGCTGGGCTATCTTTCCCAAACCCTGCCTACAACCGCTGGACAGGTGTATCTGATTTCCTGCTGGCTCTTTAGCTCCGGACAGGTCCCCAACGAGTTCTCCGTCGCATGGAATGGCGCCGCGCTCTTCGACCAAACAAACGTCCCCGGCATCCTCTGGACCAACCTCCAATTCTTGGTCTCCGCCACGGCTTCCAATACGACACTGATTTTCGGCTTCCGCGACGATCCCAGTTTCCTCGGCCTGGACGACATCGCTGTCTTCCCGGTTGCCGTCTCGGTCCGCCAGCTCCAATGCGTCGCTTGCACCAACGGCACGGTCAGTTTCACCTGGAACACGGCCGCAGGCGTAAACTATCAACTGCAATGCACCACAAATTTGAGTCAGGACCAATGGACCAATTGGGGTCCGGTCTATCCCGGCAACAGCCTGCCCGTTACCGCCACCGATTCCGCCACCAACGCCTCGCAGCGATACTATCGTCTCCTCCTCTCACCCTAAGCCGTAACAATTCAGTTGGAAAAGCGCCACCGACCGGGAACTGATTGGTGGTAGATGAAAACAACTCAATCGTCGGGCAGTTTTCCAGGCGGTCGTGTTTAATGTCCATCTATTCTGTCACGGAGGCTTGTCCGAAGTGCGTCTATATCGGCATTCGGTGGCTTTGTCCTTGCTCTCGCAAAAGCAAGAGTTAGCGTCCATCGTAGCGCCATAAGGGAAAAACCCCCTCTGCCAGAGAAAAACCGAGAGCGGACTGAAAAAATGACTTGCAAATCTATGGAGTGGGAAGAGAATCAACAAAAAGGCCCACGCTGGTCGCGGGCAAGAAATCAAATGGGAAATCCCAGATGAGTAGTATAAAAAGTAGTATAACGGTGCTCCACGTTTCAGGATGTTTCAGCGTGTAGCAACGTGTTGCATTTTTCGGTGCAAGACGTTGGCAATCAATGGCTTATTGGCACATCCTGAAACACCAGGAAACTCCGTGAAACACTTCTCATACAACTACGGATCAGAAGGTTGATGGTTCAACTCCATCTGGGTGCACCACAGTATCAACGACTTACGCAAACTCCGTTTTTCGAAAAGGCGGGAGTAGTATAAAAAGTAGTATAATGTGCCTCCATGTTTCAGGGCGTTTCAGGGCGTGCCGTCCTTGGAGCTTTCAATGGTAAAAATGCGACATCCTGCATGAATCCGTCGGAACGAAGGGCTTACGCGTCGGCCTTTGGGATTCAAGCAAATCCGCCTGAATGTGGAGTGCTGAGGAAATCGCGCTCGGTGCCGAATCGGGAATCAGTCATGGAGCGCAGCCACGCCAGATGCGCGTTCCAATCGCGCCGGCGATGCGTGGAAACGTCCGACTGCCCGCAAGATCGAGCAAGTGCTGCCTGAGACGATGGCGGTTGTCCGCGGCAGTGAGCACTCGGATGCGAAACGGTTTCTTATTCTTCACATTGGGTCGCCACTGTCGCGCCGATTGAGCAGGCTTCCGCCATCTGGAAGGGATTATGAGCAGACGACTTTCAGAATTAGTGGTCGGGGATTACGTCCTGCGCTGGTTAGGAGGACTCCCCCAACCCGACCCGACCCTGCACAAAACGACCCGCGCCGAAATTACCTCACTCTTCGGCGATACCAAGCTGATTTTGGACGAAACGCCAAGGCCATCTCGCCCTTTGGCGGTTTGGCCAGTTTCATTTCCTTTCTGGGCCAAATCGGGTTCGCCCGGCAGGTGCAGCAACATTTGCCCTTTGCCGAAGCGACGTCCAACAACGCCATTCCGCTGGCCCACTCGCTTACCGCGTTTCTGATGTCGGTTGTGGTCGGGGCGCAGCGTTTCGCCCACAGCGAGTGGCTGCGGGCGGATCGGGTTTTGCACGCCATGCTGGGGATGGGGCGCTTTCCCAGCGATGACACCATCCGCAACTTTTTCCTGCGTTTCACCCAGGCGCAGGTCGAGACGTTCTGGCGTCCGCTCTGGCGCTGGCTCCTGCGCCTGCTGGCCTGCCCCAAAACGGGCTTCGCGTTGGATTTGGATTCGACGGTGTTTTGCCGCGAGGGCCAACAGGAAGGAGTGCGCAAGGGGTTCAATCCCCGGCGCCAGGGGCGCAGCAGTCATCATCCGCTCCTGGCGGCGCTGGCAGAGGCGCCGTTCATCCTGCACGGCTGGTTGCGCAGCGGGAACACCGGGGCGGCGCGCGGGGTCGTGCCGTTCTTGCAGGAGGCGTTGGCCTTGCTGCCGGAAGGAGCGTGGATTCGCACGGTGCGGGCCGACAGCGGTTTCTTTGACGGCACCTTCCTGGATTTCCTGGAGGAGCGGGGTTTGCTGTATGTAGTGGTGGCCCGCCTGACTTCGACTCTCAAACGAAAGTGCGCCGGGATCAAGGAGTGGACGCCCATTGATGAACATCATGACGCCGGAGAGTTCACCCTCAAATTATTGGGCTAGTTCAAGGAACGGCGTTTTGTCGTGGTGCGCGAGCACATCCGGGAAACCAAGGCGTCGGTGGGGCGCAAGCTCATTGATGTGCCGGGTTACACGTTCCGGGTCTGGGTGACCAATCGAAGCGAAGGCGCGGTGGAGTTGTGGCGGGACTACAACAGGCGGGCTGGCGTGGAGCAACGAATCGAGGAATTGAAGAACGATCTGGCGGCCGACGGGCTCTGCCTGCACCCGTTCTTTGCGACGGAGTCGGCGTTCCTGGCCGTCTTGTTCACTTTCAACCTGCTGAGTCTGTATCAGCGTCCAACGACCCCCAACGCTCCGTATCGGCAGCCAGGAACCTTGCGCACGACGGTACTCCTGTGCGGCGCGGTGCTGGGAGTGATGGGGCGCGACGTGGTGGTCAGACCCTCGGCGGCGTGGGGAGGATTGAGCAAGCATAAGCCGCTGGTGGCAGCCACGTTGGATTGGCTCAAAAGGGCGTCGCCGAAGTTGGTTCCACCCGAAGACCGGCTGGCCATTGGAGGTGCTATGATCTAATGGGGGGGCGTGATCCCTCAAAATTATCGCTCTACTTCGGAGTTCGGGCTAAACGTGCTCTGCAACAGGATTACTGCGCCGCGCGATTAAATAACCAAAAACGGGGAAGGCGACAGGCTTTCCTGGCAGGATCGTCTACACGACGGAACGGAGAGTGCTGCCAGACTTTCCAGTTAGCGAATATTTTCTCACTGTGGCGATTTTTATGGCAGACCACTATCGAACCCAACCTTCCCTCAACGCGATGATAGTCAAACTAAGAATTACGATGAAAAGAATTCTCAAAAATATTATTGGCGTCTTGAAGGTGTTCGTTTTGTTGCCATTGTGGTTATTGATCCTGCCGATGCGCAAGCATCACGTATTCAGGTACTACTCCTGGACTCTCGATCAATTTCGTGACTTTCGCTTCACCAGAACGGCCTACATTTTTTGCGTGGCCTGCTGGCTGGTGTTCGGCTGGCTTGTATTTCACCTCACGAAAAAAGTTTTAGGCGGGACTTTTTGGTAGCTTTTTTGGGAATTCGAACGCGTGGGGCGTATTTAATTACACATTCGCAACGCAGGGTCTCCGCTCGGCAATGGGAAAGGCCAGATAGACCGGTCCGATTTTTGAAAATCGAAGGCACATGGACGGCACTTGTCCAACCAGAAGCGCTACGCTTCGTGCATGAAAAAGCAAAGCTCATTAGGGTTCTGGCACAAGCGGAATCCATGAAGAGACAGGCCCGTTCTGGCAGCCGAAATGGCAGCCAAACTTCAAAAAATATGAAAGCCAGCAACAGCAAACAAGCTCTCATCGACGCGCTGCAAAGACACGGCTTCTGGGAGGGACGGATGATCACTCTGTCAAAAACCAGTTACGCTCGACGGCATCGCGATCATTTGCTCGTGTTCAACGCGCAGATTTTTACCAAACGCGAGAGTGTCCTGAAGCAGGTGGACTTGGACTTGACCCTTGATGCAGAGAACCTCACTGCGGCGGCTCGCCTTGCCGGACAGAATTTTTACGTCCTTTATGAAAGCAGTCCCACTCCCTTTTGGAAGCCGGGTGCCACGACCGTTTCCCGGGCTTTGAGGGACGCCGTCTGGTGGACCCGCATTTTCCCCGAGGATCAGGACCTCTTCCTGCCTTTGAACTACCGCCCCCCTCGCCGTCAAGGCATTCCTCCCTCATGCACCATCGAACGCTGGCAGAATCATCCGGCCTATCGCCTCGAACTTCGGAGCGATGATAATTGGGGCGGTATGAATATGTCCGCCGCTGCCGAGATTCTTGGCTGCCCGCCCAATGGCTTGCGCCGGACCGCCGAAGGGAGAGCTTTTACATTCCCCATATCCGAGACCCGCGGCCAGCATGTCCGGGCGGTCTTCTTCCACCGCGTCGGGCCGTTGGAGTATATTTGGTTCAGTAACGGGCTGGCGTTCCCGGCAATTCTGTACGATTGGAGCATTAGCTTCCTGGGTTCAGTGGACCACACCTGCCATCGCGACAGTAAAGCCATCCATGTCTGGCAGGCGGGAAGGGTGGTCGGGCTTCTCTGGCCGTGCCACATTTATGCGCCGGAAGTGCTCGCCAATGCACGGAAACATTTGCGCGGAACGTTCAGAAATAACACCAAATAACGGAAAGCGATTTATTGACCGGTCAGGCACACTATGCCCCAACTCCATTTGCTCCGCTCGCTGAAACGAACCTCCAGTTCCGTGCAGCACTGCCGGAGCGTCAGTTCCCTTGCAAGCCGCAAATCTTTAAGGGGTTCTCCACATCTATGCCCATTTAAAAATTGTCCCCATCATCCAAAATACTGGCTGCCTTTGCGCAGCAGTGGCATATTCAGGGTGCGATGAAGATAGCCCTTTTCTCAGACGTTCATGGGCATTTGCGGATACTCTTGCGCTTGATCCGCAACTGGCAAATCGCTCACTCGTCTCATGTGGATGCTGCGCTAATAGCAGGAGACCTGGGGTGCTTCCCAGATACGTCGAAGTTTGATCGGGCGACAAAACGCTGGATTGACCGAGATCCGGAAGAGGCGGGGTTTGCAAAATACTTTACAACTCCTTTGCCCGAGGTGGAACGATTGTTTGAGCCCGAGTTCGGAGAATTCTCGGCCGTTCGTTGTCCCATTCTCTTTGTGCCAGGAAACCACGAGGATTATGACTACATTGCGTCCGCCAGCCGACAGGAGCCTGCCCAAAATGCACCACAAAGCACTTTCCCGGTCGATTGTTACAAACGATTCCATTGCATCCACGACGGCGCAGTGGTCACCCTTCATGGTGAAAACAACACCAGTCTGCGCATCGCGGGCATTTGGGGGATCGAAAACGCCCGCACGAACTCCCCGTACCAAATTAAAGCGAGCACCGTCCAACGGCTCCGGGAACGGAAACGGCACACCTTTGACTTATTGCTGACTCATGACGCGCCAGCGGAAGCATATCCGCAGGGAGGATCGGCACTCATCGCAGAGGTAATCAGAGAATGTTGCCCAGACATCCACCTTTTCGGACACGTTCATCCCATCCAAGGGCAATATGAATTTTTCGTGGCTGGCTCCAAGACAAAATCACTGGTGCTTGAAAATGTATCGTTCGGTAGGGACGCCAGCGGAAGCCTGTCGGGCGCCATGGGAATATTGGACTGGGATGGATATCGGGCGAAAACCGTGATTGTGAAGGAGCCGTGGCTGCAACAAATGCATCACAAAAACTGGGACCGAGTATGGCCAGAATGCGTTTCCCCCAAAGCACATTGACGCTGGCGTTCAGAGGGAGAGCCGGGATTTAAGAAATTCGGCATACTCCGCCCAACCGCAACAATCAAAAATCCATCGTTGCGTTGCCCGATTTGCGCCGAATGCCGAGCTCGGCATTATCCGGCGCTCGGCAAAATGCGTCGGAATACGCAATTTCCAATCATGAGGAAAAGCGCGCGCATGAAATTGATGAAATCCTGGTTAGACTTCTCGCGCTTGGCTTGGACGAAGTCTCCCATGTCCTCGCCGACGAAGCAACGAAGCCGGCTCGATCCGTCTGTCGCGGCGTCATATATTACGCGGGCCACATCGTCCGCTGTGGTTTTCCTGGCCGCCTGCATGCTGGCAAAAACGGCGCTGGTGCAGGCCATGAAATCGGCGTAATCGGCGGGCACGGTGTCGGCCGTTTTCTCTTGGGCCATTCTGTGTGAGAACTGGGTGCCGGTGGCGCCGCCGCCGGGTTCGACGATCTTGATCACGATGTTCTGCGACGCCAGTTCGTAAGCCAACGGCTCGGAAAGAATATTGTGATGATGCCGTATAAACGCTGCCGTCGCAACGCGTGCCATCAGATGAAAGCAAAAGCAGCGTACCATAGCAGGCTGTGGCGAGTCCCTTGCCATCCGTTCGAAACTGCAACACGGTGATGGTGCTCTCGTGGGCGGCGAACTCGAATGTCACTTCCCCGGCGGAGTTCCACAGCCGAAGACATTTTCCAGCCGCGCTCGCCAGCACCCCAGCGTCAGGCGACCAGGTGCCTCGAAAGAGTTTCTGGAGGGAAACGCCAACAGCGTTTGCAATCCGCATCGCGGCATCGACGGAAATATTTTTTCCGCGTTCGACTCGTCTGATGGACACGGGGGAGAGTTTCGCCTTTTCAGCCAGGGGCGCCCCGCACAGGGCCGCGGCGGGATCAGTCGATCCAAAATTGAAAATTCGACGCATGGCGAACCAACCGCTTGAAAGGCGACTCATGAGGAACCCACTCCACCATCCTTTTAACGCAAATAATTCGGCTTACCCTACGATTTGTCGCAACCATCGAATAATTCTTCCCAATCACAAGCGGGCATTGGCGGATTGCCGCAACAGCGGCGGTCTGTGGCTCGGCGGCGGCGTTGCGCTCCGGCTGCGTTCCGCTAAACGCTGCTCTCCGCCCTCCGCTCCACTTTCCCCGCCCGCCAGCCACAGACCGAAGCCTGACGTTTATTTTCTTCGCGCCACCCGGCGCATTTCAACGTGACGGACGAGAACAGCGCGTGCGCAATTGGCCACTTGATAGGATGCTAAATCAATTCGGTCCTGACTCGACCCGTTGCTCTGATTCCGCTTCAGCAATAAGTTTGGAAAAAGAAATTTCTAGCGCCTCAGCAATCGCATTGGCTGCATCCAAACTGGGATTGCTTAAGCGACGCTCAATCAGCCCAATATAGGTTTGGTGGAGACCTGCCTTCTGCGCGAGCGATTGCCGACTAAGCCCTCTTGCAATGCGGTGTCGTTGCAATACAACCGCAAAGGCATCAGAAAATTCTAATCGGCGGCGACGCATCCATAAACGCTGTGCCGAGAAAGCGCAATTATTGGATAAGAATATATTCTTGCATTGTGCCGAAACAACCCCTACGATCCCTCCCGCGTCTATGAAAACTCCAAACGCGAAACGGTCACAGCACACGCTGAATTCAGGAATCAAGATGTTGGCCGGTCCTGAATCAGTTCACACTTTTGTCGCCGCCGCCAACCTTCAATGCCGGAAATCAGGCCGAGTATTTTCCCCCCGTGTTGGGAAAACAGCCAGCTTTTCACCGGCTTGGAATTGCGGCCCCACTTTGCCGAGAGGGAGGTTTTTTGGAAACAGATCGTCAAGCGAGACTTCCAAAACACGAGCCATGAAAAGCAATTCACAGTCCGGCACCCGGCGTCGTTGCGATTCCAAACTCGCCACGGAATCCCGGCTGATGCTCCAGCCGCGGAGTTGGAGCCTGGTTGCGAAGGCGGCTTGGGACCAGCCTTTGCTTACACGCCACTTCCGCACTTGCGGGCCGATGAGATTCATTGCGGGCTTCACGCCCTGCGACGGTAACGAATCGCCTGGGAACGGTTGTGTTCACACAAACACAGAAAGTGCTTGTCATTCAAAAGACGATGTTGTAGAAAGGAGTCTAATGATGAAACGGATGGGATTAGTCGTCATTCAAATCGCCTCATTTTGGCCGGGGCGGCGAATGTGGCGGACAATGCAGCGTCGCCACAATGAACGCGGCAACGACAGCGAAATGTGCCAAATGAGGCGGAGCATTTTAACCGAATTGTCACACAAATTGAGGAAACAATCCTTGACTCGGCGAGCGCCGCATTGAAACAATCGCGCGCATGGCAAGGAAATGGGCTGGGAAATGAAAATGTCAGTTGACAGAAAAGAACCAGGACAACTGACCGGGAAACGGTCAGCGGGGCGGCGCGGGCTTCTGCGGAAGCAAATCCGGCACTTCCATCTTGAGAGCTTCAGCCCGAAAAGGGAAAACCCTGTGAAAACCCTCACGATAAACTGGCTTCAGCCCGCCAACCCCATCAACCCCGGCGTGGCCATTTCTGGCATTCCCCCGAAAGCCCCGTACCAGCTTGCGCCACGACCGGGGCTGACCATCGCGCCTCTGGGAAAGGTTCGCCGCTTTTCTGAACTATGTCCTCAATCTGGCCGGGGCGGTTGGAACAACAGCCTTGCGGTTTTTTCCCCGAACAACGGTCCGCGTCGCTTTCTCAATGAGAGCAGGGAGATTCGCCCCGACGCCATCAGCGATGCGAAGCATCAGTTCCATTGTCGGATTCCGCAGGCCCCGTTCGACCAGACTGAGCATGGATTCCGACACGCCCGAACGCTGGGCCACGGCATAATTCGAGAGATGTCGGCGCTCCCGCTCGTTTTGCAGGAGCCGAATTATCTCTTTTCGGATGGATTCATAATGTCCGATTCCAGGCACGCCGTAATCTGGCAGAAAATACCGCTTGACATTTACATTGCTATAGTCAAGTATCGCGGCATGATAAAACTGATGAAGCGGTCCGTTTTGCAAAACAAACCTCATCCTGCCCCGGCAGGCACAATTTTTACGAACATCGGAACACGACAAACATTGACACTAAACGCGAGAAGCGAAAAGCTCGAACTCAAAACAATCACGGAAGAAAGATATGCAAATGAAAACTAGACTTAACAGGCAATCGACAATCGTTGGTGGAATGATCTTAATGCTGGTCATCGGCATTGTAATCAGAGCCGTGGCGCAATCCGCTCCGGCGCCGGGCGTGACGATCAGCGCCCTGGGCAGCAACCAGTTTTCGATTGTCATCACCAACGGGGTGCTGACGAATTATGAGTTGTACTGGACGCCAGTTTTGGGAAATCCCGATTATCCCTGGCAGTTGATCGCCCTGAACACCAATGGCGCAACCAATTTTCAATTCAATGGCGAGGAACTCTCCGCCGGTTTTTTCGAGGCCACGGTTGAGCAAACTTTCAACGGTGTGCCCGATTATGAGCTGGCCGATCCAAATAATCCCAGCCTCGGTGTCTTGAGCGTCACGATCACCAGCCCCACCAACGGAGCGGTCATCCAATAAAAGGAGAATCCTCTTATGAAATTATTCCCAGCAAACCAAACCGGACGATGTGTCATTGGCCTTTTCATCTTGGCGTTAATCTTTCTTGGCCCGGCACGTCCATGTTCCGGCGACGGCATTTGTCCAGGTAAGGACCCGTCTGATTTCACCTACAATTTGGCGTATTCTTTCACTCCGAGCAGTTACGCGGTGGCGCTGGGCAGCCCCATCCCGGTCGTGATCCATGCGCAAGGGATTAGCACCGACGATGTTGTTTGGCCCTGGTATGGTAATGAAGCGTATTATACTCCTGCGATCGGTCTCGAAACCACCTCCGGGGCGTCCAACCAAATCACGTCCAGCCAGGTGGCATCGCCTTGGAGCTGGGGGACGGCGGGTGACTTGGAAGTACCCTGTGGCTCCTCAAGTGAGAACGCCCAGACCAACATTGCAACCATAAATGGCGGGGCGACTGGCTGGGATTTGAGCGGCCAGTTCTACATTTACAGCGGAGGCGTTGTTGATGGCTCGCTTGCGCAAACCGCCACTGTCACCCTGTTGAATACCAATTCGATTGTGAGCGTGACGATTCCGGGATACGGAAATAACTACAATAGTTCAAATCTTCTGGCGCGCGGCATCAACGGCAGCAGCAATTGCATCCTGCGCTTCTCGCGAAACGCCGCCTGTTCAGCCAGGACAATCAACTATAACGTCACCGGCGGGGCGTCCATCACCAACTACGGCGCCAAAACGAACGGCGTGAACACGACATTAAGTGGCACGGTGACCATTCCAGACGGCAAGACCAACGTGGACATTTCCATTTCCGCGACAAACCTGTGGCAGAGCACAAGCAATACCATCACCATCACACTGACCAACGGCTATTACAAGATCAATTCGGCGGCCAAGACGGTGAGCATCGGGCTGATGCCGGATTATCCAACGGTTGACGTGGTTGCCAGCAGTTCAGGCATGATCCGTGGAGACACGACTTCATCCCTTGTTTTTTATCGGGAAACATATTATTCAAATTCCGGCATCTCAAGAACTGTCAATTATACGCTGGGCGGCACCTGCGCCAACGACGGCTCGGATTTTACGCCGATCCTGAGCGGTTCTGGCGTTATTCCAGCCGGAGGTTTCGCGTTCACAAATGTGTTGACGCCCACCGTCCAGTCCTACAGCAACGCGACCAAGACCCTGATAGTCACGCTCACAAGCTCCAACGGTTACAATATTGGGGGGACCAATAGCGCAACAATCCTGGATGAAGATGATTTTCCGAATGTTGAGGTGGGTTCCACCAGTTTGACAATGACCCGTGGTGAAACGACAAATTCCATGATTTTCCTGCGGGACACCTACTATCCCGGCGTCAGTCCCGCACTGACTGTAAATTACACTTTGTCGGGCAGCACGGCAGTTGACGGCACCGATTACACGGCAACCTGGCCGATATTAAACGGCTCGGCCGTTATTCCGGCGGGCGTCGGCAGCGTGACATATGGTTTAACCCCATTGACCGAGGCCAGCCTGGGCGGAACCAAGACCCTGACAATTTCCTTGCAGCCGGGGAGCAGGTATAATTACGGCCCAAGCAGCAATTGTGCCGTGGGCATTCTCGAAGACGCGCCCGTGTTCACCGTGATCGCGTCCTCGAATTATGCGTATCAGAAAGCATGGACCGGCGCGTTTGCCATTTCACGCGCCGGCGGACTGTCCAATTCCGCCACGGCCTACTTTACCATCGGCGGAACGGCGCAACCTGGAGTCAATTATACGAACCTGCCGTCGTCAGTGACGTTTTCCCCCAATCAAACCACGTCGAATTTGACCGTCAGCCCAACGGCCAGCCCGTTATTGACCAATGCGCAAACGGTGGTTTTAAGCCTCTCCACCAACAGCCAGTATTATCTTGGAGGCAACACCCGGGCGGTGGTCACAATTTTGCCGCAGAGTTCCTCCACCAATTCGGTGGCGTCGCCTGTGGGCCGTTACTGGCGCGGCACGGGGGAGGACCCGACATTTTGGTCGAGCGTCATTCCGCAGGATGGCGAAGACGGCGTTGTCTATGATGATGTGAACGGCAACTGTTCGACGCTGTATCCCGGCCTGACATCATGGAGCGCAACCAATTATTATCACTACAATGCAACCAATGCCCTGACGCAGACCAATTCGACCAACCGGATTCAATTCAACAATCCGATTGTGGCCTTTGGCGAGCGGGTTGGCGGCACACCCCTTTACCTGAACCAAAATTACAGCTTCGGGATTTATGCGGGCGACCCGGAGGGATTGCCCTTCGTCATCAACGTCTATGCGCGCAGCAATTACTCTTATGTGGGTGCGATTGATTTGGCTGTGCCGGGCAACTTCACCAACCTTTCGCAGACATTTATCAGCAATGGGTTCCAAACCACGTTTACCGGCTACGGGCTGACCACCACCCTTTCCACGACCCCCGATCTCAATTGGGGGGAGGTTGATCTTACAAATGAGCTGTCCGCCTACATCCTGACCCACTCGGCCGGCGCCACGGCCACCAACTACTATTACGTGGTGCAAAGCTACGGCTGGCCGGAGGATTTCCCCGCGCCGATGGCGCAGGACATCAACGGGACCAACGCCCCGTCCATTCTCTATTCTCTGGAGTTTGAAGTCTATCCACCCTGGCGGGCGACCTTTATTGATCAACCCCATTTTGACGGCAGTCCGCTTCCGCCTTTCTACGCGGGGATGACCCTTGCGGAATTGCTGACCAACACGCCGCCGGTGACCAACAGCGTCAGCCTTGCCCCATCGGCCTGCACCAATTTGGACGACAGCCCCGAACTGCGCCGCCACCCCATCCTCGATCAGTTTGTCGCCAGCATGGGCAACGACCCCATTGCGCTGGCCAATTACGTCATCAACCAGATTGATGTGATCGATGCGATGGATTACAGCGACGACGGCAACGTTGCCGAGGATTCCATCAATCTGGGCGGCATGACGCGCGGCGCATTGGGAACCTTTATGGAAAAACAAGGCTCGCCTATGGAGCAATGCGCCCTCTTGGTCTATCTCCTGCGCCAGGCCGGGGTGCCGGCCGCCTACGAGTTTGCGCCCCGCAACGGGATGCAAATTCTCGATGCCAGATTGAGCCAGATATTGAAGTTTCAAGTCCAGGGCGGTTTCAGCGAGGCGGGCCAGCTCTACACCAGCAACACCATGATTGCGGTGAATTATCCCTGGGTGGCGGCCTACATCGGCACCAACTGGGTCCACATTTTCCCCTGGATGAAGGACTACGAATTGGTGGAAGGACTCGATTTGTGGGACTATATGCCAACCAATTATCCCAACGCCTACGCCTGGGTGGATGATTATATTTACGCCAAAACGAACCTGCTTTCGCTGGCGGTGGACGGGGACAACACGCCCCGCGTGGTCTTTCCAGCTTTCTTGAAACAAAGTCTGCTCCAAAACTATCCGGATATTTCCATGAGCGCCATCGGCATGACAGTCCTCAACCGGCAGCATTACTACGCCCGGTGGAGCGATTTCCCGACCCCGACTTCGCTCACCAATGTGAGCTTCACGGTGGAAAGCATGAGCGACATGTCCATTACCAATGTTGATCCGCTTCTGACCAATGTTTTCGACACCCTCAGCGTCGAGATATACAGCCTGACCGATCCGAACAAGGTCATCCAGACCGGGCCAATGCGGCTGGTGGATTTGCACAACCGGCAGTTTTACGTGAACCAAACCAACAGCGCGCCAAACCAATGGCAACTGAGCTTGATTCTTGCGCCATTCCGCACCAACGTCACCACCCAGTACGCCTACACCAACGATGCGGAGTTGCTCTCAAAGGAAGTCCTCACCACCACGCTGGACCCGTTTGACGACCAATTGAATGTGGTGTTCAGCTATTACCGGCACCATGCCCTGGGGCCGTCCTATGCCATTGACCCTACGCTGTCGTTTCTGGGATTCAGCGCCGGCCAACAAGTTGTCATCCAGCGTCCGCTTCGCAAAGGCGACCTGGCTGCCATCTGCCTGGATTACGGACGCGTCACGCGCGACATGCTCAATGTCCACGCCCAGGATTTATGGCAGATGCAGGAAACGTTGCAGGCCAATCCCTCCCTGAGCAACAGTATTTCCAGCGACGTTTACGAGGGAGCCACCATGTATCTGGCGGGCATGTCGTATTACGAGAAACTGAGCGAGTTCGACGTGACCAACGCCGGCCTGAACAAAGTCGTCAACCTTTCGATTTTTGCGGCGGGCTTGTCCAAATTGAGTCCCCTCCGGGACACCAACGGCAACCTGTACAATGGAGCCGTCGTTCCCGTTCTGCCCAATGTCGATATGTTTCTCTATTATATGGCCATGGCGGGCAACGGCACCTTGGACCCGGACTCAGGGCAGTCAGAGGAGACGGTGTTTCAGAACTACGCGGTGATGTCCATTGTGGACGGTTCCGCCCAGGAACACCAGGTCATCAACACGTTCTACGGCCAGACCAACGCCGTTTCCACCGTGCGGCTCCTGCAACTGGCGCAGAGCCGGGGCCAGGGCATTGTGCCGCTCAATTATTACAATTACGCCTCCCAGGGAACGGCCATGTATCAAGGCCAGCAGCTTCAGAGCTTTGACACGAGCCTGTGGCAGCAAGTCACTAATGCTTTCCAAGCCGAGTATGGGTTATGGAATTACGGGCCGTGGATCACGGGCTTCATCACGCCGGGGCCAATCTCCAATTCCTCCTATACGGGCATGGGCGCTTTCATTTTTGAATGGTCCGAGTGGATGGCCTTGATTTCACCGAGCAGCTTGAACGGCGGCTTTGGCGAAAACGAGCCGGACGGAACCTTCTCGCCCGGCAATCTGCCCAATTACAATCTGGACATGGGCGATGGCAGCACTCCGGTCCTGGCCACGCAACCCCTTACACCGGAGGCAGACCTGGCCCCGGACCCGGACCAGGTCGCCGCGTTCGACGTGACGACGGTTGTCAGTCAAATGATTGACAACACATTCACGCTCGACCCGGACAACATTTTAACGGCGAATGTCACGACCACGCAACTGGACTTGACGCCCTCCGGGACGCAAACCGCAAGTGTGGCCCAGGCTCTTGACGAGACCGAAATTGTGGGATCGCTTGGCAATATCAGCGACGCCGGGGCGCAGGTCGGAACGCGCATGGCGGACCCGGTCAATACGATCACCGGCGAGTTTTACATTGATGAAACCGACTTGCAATTGGCCGGCCCGTTTCCCCTGTTGTTGAGACGAAACTATTCGAGCGAGAATCTGGCCGACAATCAATTCGGCACGGGCTGGAAATTGAGCATCATGCCCTACCTGAGCGTCGCCGTGGGCACAACGAACATTTACGCGGCGGACATGGACGGCGCGGTGCTTGCTTACGTCCAGACTTCGACCAACACCTGGATGCCGACGTTGGCCGCCAATCCGCAGTTGAACAACAACACCACCGCCGGTGTCGGAGGGCTGGTGAACCGGCTGCGCGACCGGCTGGTTCAAACAGTCAATGCCGGCGTCACCAATTACACCCTCTACGGGGCTGATGGCAGCACACGGACGTTCCTGGTGACTAGTTTCAATGATGGCATTCTCAACCAGGTCCGGCCCTATCTCCAGCAGTGGACGGACAACGCGGGAAATAACTACACGTTCACCTACGAGAAAGACCCGACTCAGCCCGGTTTCGGGCAGGTCATTCGCATCCAGTGCAGCAACGGCAATTTTCTTGGGTTCGATTATGACATTTACGGCCACATCCTTGATGCCTATTGCGGGGACGGGCGGTGGCTGTATTATGATTACAACGAATACGGCGATCTGATTGCCGTGACCCTGCCCGACGGCACGTTTCGCCAGTATCAATATCTGTTGGGCGCGCAGTCGGTGACCAACGGCTCAACCGTGTCGCAGCAGCTTTACTCAACTCACCTGTTGATCGAGGAAGACAAGCCGGAAGGACGGGTCTTGCAAAACGCCTATGACAGCCAGCAGCGGGTGACCAACCAGTTGTCCACCACCGGTGTCAGCCTCAATCCCGTCCGCACGGCCACGTTCATTTACTCCAACAATTTCAACATCACCAATTCGCCCACCAACTCAATCACGGGGACGACCTGGATTGTGGGCGGCCTCAACAACACCAACCGTTACGATTACACCAACAGCCTCGTCACTCTCATCACCGATCCGCTCGGTCAAACTTTTCAGCAAATTTGGTATCCCGACAGCGCCACCGCGCCGGGCTACCCCCGCAGCGTTGCGCAGCGCAAGGACAAGCGCGGCCTCTGGACGGCCTATCAATATGACATCAACGGGAACGTGACCAACAGCACGATCACCGGGGACATCACCGGCGATGGCATCACCAACCAAACCGCGACGACCACGGCGGTGTTCAACACCAACAGTCTTCCTTTGCAAATGACCGACCCATCCGGAAACGGCATCGCTTACGTTTATGATCCCACTTATCCGTTTCTGGCCGCGCAGGTGATTCGCTTTGCGGGAAGCGCCGCCGTTTGGACCAATCTCTATGTTCATGGCAGCGCCAGCAGCGTTGTGACGCTTGGCTCCATCACACAGACGAATGCCGCCTACGGCCTGTTGACCCGTGAGATACGCGCCTACGGTTCGTCGGACGCGGCCACCAATGATTTGTCTTATGACGGCCAGGCTTCCTCACGCAGATTATCCGTTACACTGGAACCGGTGATCCCAATGTCATCGACAACCTTTTCTTCAATGAACGTGGGATGCTGGTTGATGATACCAACGCCGCAGGCGCGGTCAGGCAGTTCGACTATGACGCAATGGGGCGCAAAACGAGCGAGGAGGATTTTGACCAGAACGGAAACCTGCTCTCCTGGAATTTCATCTACTACGACGACAACGGCGAAGTCAACTGGCTGGAAGGCCCCCGTTACAATCCCGAAGACTACATCTTCTATGACCATGACGGAGCCGGTCGCGTCACGACGGAGATTCACTGGCGTTCGCAAGCCAACAGTGCCGGCACGGGAGTTGAAGCCCCATCGGGTTACAATCTCTATGCCCAAACGTTTTACCAGTATGATGTCCTCGGAAACCTCCTGCTGAAAGTGGACCCGCGCGGCGCGATGACCACCAATAGTTTTGACGTTCTCAGCCGCCTGGTGCAAACCGATCATCTCGACGTGAACGGCGTCACAGTATTGAGCACGGAAGGCTACAGTTACGAACCTGGCGGACAAGTTCAGTCCTATACCAACGCCCTCGGCGGTGTTACCACCACATTCTATACCGCCACGGGCAAGCCGGAAACCCGGTTCAACGCCGACGGTTCAACCAACGTCTGGCAGTATTATTTGGACGGGCGCATCAATCTGGAAATCCAGCGCAACGGCGCGTATTGGCAGACGACCTACGATGATGTCAACCGCATCACCACGCGGACTTTTTATTCGGCGGCGGGCGTGGCCGAGGCAACCAATTCCACCCAGCTTGATCGCCGTGGCAACGTCATCCAGAGAGTGGACGAGGGCAACAATGTCTTTACCAACACCTTTGACGGACTTGACCGCCCAAAAATCACCGCTGGACCGGCCATTATCACGGTGAACAGTGTCCCGTCATCAGGCATGAATCCCGGCGGTCCCGTGACCTATGTGACCAACGTCTTGCAACAAGCCGTCACCAATTTCTATGACGCGGCCGGGCTGGCCGTGACCAACCTCAATGCTTTGGGAGAACAACACATCACCTGTTTCGATGCGCTCAGAAGGCCGGTTGACGAGGAAATTCACGACGCCAACAACAACATTGTGCGGCAGGCCACCGCAGCCTGGTCTGCGGACCATCAGAGCGTGACTGTGACCCAGGGAACCGGAGCCACGGCGATAACCAAAACCGTGTACACGGATATTGCCGGAAATCCAGTCCTGACCATTGCCTATCCTTCCACGGGAGTTCAGGAATTCATTGCGCGAACCTACGACTTGTCTGAAAACCTCATTGCCGAGACGCACAATTCGGCCAGCAACAGCGTCGTCACGCAATGGACCAGCCTGAGTAATTCCTTTGACGGTCTGAACCGGCGCGTTGCCACCACCGACCGCGACGGGGCGCTGACCACCTATGCCTTTGACTCGTTGGGCGACCTGACCAATCGCACGATTCCGGGCGGGTTGCAGTGGGAGGCCCTTTACAACAATGCCGGTCAAGTGCTGCAAGATTGGCTCATCGGCGGAGGCGGCATTACAACGCGCGTCAACACCTACACGTATTATGCCAGCGGAAATCCGTTTGCCGGATTGCTCGACACCAAGACCGATGGCAACGGTTATGTCGGTGCCTACAGCTATGACGACCAACTGCGTCCGGCTTCCGTCACTCATGCCGTCCGAAACCCTGGAAATGTTGATACGTTTTGGAGTTACGATCCGCGCGGTTTTGTCACCAATATTCTTGAACAAAACACCCTTGCTCTTACTGGCCCGGACCCAAAGGTCGTATCGCGAACTTATGATCCTTACGGCCAGTTGAGTTCCGAAACGGTCACATGGAACGGCGCAACTTTCTCGACCGGTAGCCAGACCTGGGATGCCTCCGGGCGGCGCACCGGGTTGACTCTCAATGGAGCCAACTACAGCTTCGCATCACGCGCCGATGGCGTGCTGACCTATGCTGGCAACCCCACTGGCAATGGCAATTATGCTTACGATACTGCCGGGTTGCTGACCAGCCGCGCCGTAGGCCCGCGCACGACCACCATCGCTGCGCGGGATGGCGAAGGCCGTCCCTCCTCCATCACCACCGCCATCAACGGCGTCACGCAACTGACGGAATCCATCGCGTTGAATGGCGATGGGACGCTGGCTTCCCACACGCTCTATCGCCCCGACTTCACTGACTCGCGGCTATATTCCTACGCGGGTTTGAGCCGCAGGTTGACGCAGGAACAGCTTAATCTCAGCGGCAACGCCACTTGGACGAACTCGTTTACTTATGACAGCGGCGTTGCCGCCGGGCCGGGCATCCTCACGCAAATGGGCGAGGCGAACGCTGGCGCGGCAGATTGGGACGGCGGAGTCAGTCCGTTTTCGCGGGTCAACACCGAAACCAATACTTGCACCGGCTATTCGGCCTATGGAGAGGTGAATGGAGATTCCACGCTGGAGGCGTGGCTGGACGGCCAGCCTTTGTCTGTGACGACGAACAGTTCTTACGACCCATTGTATCGAATCCGATGGGCCGCGCAAATGCAACTGACACCGGGCGCGCACCAGTTGAAAGTGGCCGCGCAGCATCCCAGCGGATTTTACACTGCTTGGGCGACCAATTCCTTCACGAACAACATTGCCCAGGAGACCGATGCGATATACCGCGATTATGACGGAAATATTGAACAACGCATCTGGACCGACACCAACGGCGCCCAGCTTCATCTGCAAGACCTGTATTTCGACGCCAAAGACCGTCTGACGGATGTCACTGACGTGGATGGCAATTATAATGGCTTTTACTGGCACGCCGAATACGACGGTTTGGACCGGCGGCTCTTGACCGAATACTATGTAATGACCAATGGGGACGCACAAATTGGTGGAGTCACGCCCCTGACGATCAGCCAATATTACGATCCGCAGGTGGAATTTTTGGAACTGGGCGTTTCCTATGATAATCAGACCACCTGGAAGCTTTATGGGCCGGACTTGAACGGCAGGTATGGCGGAATGAATGGAACGGGTGGTTTGGATGCCGTGTCACCGTATCTGAATGAGTTCAATCCCGTCATCAGCGATGTACGTGGAAACATCCTCGCCGAAGTCACTAATGGCGTTGCGGTGTGGACTGCGGCCAGGCCAACCGGCTACGGTTCGGTGCCGGGGTATCAGCCCGTGGCATTGGGGCACGGCGCGGACGTGGCGCAATCATCCGCATGGCGCGGTCGCTGGATGGACATCACAAGCTACTACAACATCGGAAAGCGGCCTTATGGCCCTTTGGATGGAATGTGGCTGTCGTATGACCCGGTGTGGAACGCGAAAGACCCCAACTATCTGACTTTTGCCGGGGGCGACCCGATTATGGGGTTCGACGCGGATGGAAGATGCCCGGCTCCGTCCGCGACGCCCCAGGCGGGAGACTATTACATGAGTACGCCATTTGGGAACATCGCCTTCGACGAGTCAGGCGGTACGGAAATCTGGATAGGCGACATGTTCTGTTATCTTCCGGCTCACAGCGGTTTCAATCCGCTGGAAGGGGTGGGAGACATGGCCGAACAATATGCCCTGGACACGATTCTCAACTACAGCGCGATACAACAGGACGCATCGCTGGCGTTCAATCAAAATTACAGTTCTGGATGGGGTATGGCAATAGGAGTCACGGCCGGAGTAAAACTAGGCGCGGATGTGCTGATGGTGGCGGGCAATGCTCTGTCCTTCGGGGAACTTGGCGTTGGTAGAACCGCCGTTCAAAAAGGACTTACAGGGATAACCGAAACGGGTGTAAATGGACTTACACAAGTCGCTGTAAAGACGCTACCGGAACTGCAAATCGTCGCGAGCAAATATCCCGAATTAGCGGAAAATATCCTTAATGCTCAATTAGCAGGCCATCCTCAAGTCCTAACTGTCGGCGGAGACATCGCGGCAAATAGGGCCGCTGCTTTGGAAGGCATCCCGAATATACCTGGGTTGAGTCGTGATGAATACCCATTTGCGTCTTCAATGGAAGGAGGAGAGGGTGCGTGGGTAGGACACATCCCAGTAGCCCAACAAAATGCTCAGGGAGGGTTGATTTCACGCTTTCTTATTCAAAACAATCTTTCGGCTGGATCACAATATATGGTCCTAATTGTTCCTTAAACGCTATGAACACTATATTCGCGCTCAGGTTTTATTTTTCCTATAACCAGTTCATTGTTTATGACGAAAGTGTGCAGTTTCCCGGTTGCGACTGGACGGACATGCATGTTGCCCAAGGTTTCGCCCGACGTGAATCACTCGTGAGTTTTGGCACGCCTTTGGAGTTCGGGTATGCGAATGCGAATATTTACCGAGGCGCATACCAGCCAGACAAAGAATACGAACGGGTAATCGAAGTGCCGTTTTTGGTTACATCTGGAAAGGTCATTGTGTGTGGCCCGGAAGAATTGAATGCCCAAAGAAAACGTTTCGATCTAACGATGGGTAATTATCGCCTTGTTGCGGCGCAATGTGTCAAAGGTGAAGAAGAAGTGATTGATTTGTTCTTCGAGCCACAAGTAAAGCCGCTGGAGCGAAGCTCAGTTCTCGTTGCCGATGACGCGCTGAATCCGCCGACACTGTTAGTCGAAATGGCTGAGATCGCTGGAACAGACGGCAACCAACAGCATGGCGTATGCCACCCATAATGAACTTCACACGCCAACCATAGCACGCCTGATGCCATGAAAATTAAACGCTGGAAGAGCTTCTCGGCTACGAACGCGACGCAAGGAAGCAAAGATCGCCTACATCATACTAAACATCCAAACGCCTTGCCCGCCTCGTGGCGCTGTCCCGGTCAACCAGGGGCGTTGTGGGAGGCTCTTTCACTCTCAACGTCCAGTTCGCTTTCGGTCATGGATGCGACTGTCCCAGCTATGTCGGCTGGCATGATGACGGATTGCAATGGCCGGAGCAACAGGTAAAGTGACCCCCTTATGATGTGGCGCGTCATTCTGTTTTGGTTGCTGGGCGCGAGCTTTGCTTTAGCCGATTTGCCGCGTCATGCCCGCCTTCTGCCCGGTTCTTATGACCCCTTGTATCCGGTCCGGTGGACCGCCCAATTGCAATTAACGCCGGGCACCCATCAGTTGGTTGTCAAGGCGCTTAACTGGAGCGGCTTCTACACAGCGTCGGCCACCAGCACCTTCACCAATAAGATGGGCTACGAGACGGCTGCCATCACGCGGGATTATGACGGTAACATTATCCAGCGAACCTGGAGCGACACCAATGGAACCATGCTCCACCAGCAACAGCTCTATTTCGATGTCAAGAATCACCTGACCGACATAATCGATGGGGATGGCGCTTATAACGGTTTCGTCTGGCACGCGGAATATGACGGATTAGACCGCCGGTTTGTGACGGAATACTACGTGATGACCAATGCGAACATTAGCATCACGCCCCAGACCATTTACCAACATTACGACCCCAACGTCGAATTCCTCGAACTTGGCGTCTCCGTGGACAATCAGACTACCTGGAAACTTTACGGGCCGGACTTGAACGGGAAATACGGCGGATTAAATGGAACGGGCGGTCTTGATGCAGTATCACCGTATCTCGACACCTTCAACCCGGTCATCAGCGATTTTCGCGGGAACATCCTTGCGGAAGTGACCAACGGTGTCGCCGTGTGGACGGCGGCCAGGCCGACCGGCTATGGCGCGGTGCCGGGGTATCAACCGATGGCCTTGGGACACGGCGCGGACGTGGCGCAGGCGTCGGCGTGGCGCGGGCGCTGGATGGACATTACAAGCTACTACAACATCGGAAAGCGGCCTTATGGCCCCTTGGATGGAATGTGGCTGTCGTATGACCCGATGTGGAACGCGAAAGACCCCAATTATCTGACCTTCTGCGGCGGCGACCCGATCAACACGCGCTACTTCGATGCAGACGGAAGATGTGCGGCTGCGACGGCGACGCCCCAGGCGGGGGACTATTACATGAGCACGCCGTTTGGCAATATCGCGTTCGACGAGTCAGGTGGCACGGAAATCTGGATAGGCGACATGTTCTGTTATCTTCCGGCGCACAGCGGTTTCAATCCGCTGGAAGGGGTGGGAGACATGGCCGAGCAATATGCCCTGGACACGATTCTCAACTACAGCGCGATACAACAGGACGCATCGCTGGCATTCAATCAAAATTACAGTTCTGGATGGGGTATGGCAATAGGAGTCACGGCCGGAGTAAAACTAGGCGCGGATGTGCTGATGGTGGCGGGCAATGCTCTGTCTTTCGGGGAACTTGGCGTTGGTAAAACCGCCGTTCAAAAAGGACTCACAGAGCTAACTGAAACAGGCGTAAAGGGACTTACTGAAGGGGCCGCAGCGACAATAGTGTCGAGGAACCCAAACGCCTATGAAGTTTTGTTTGAGGCTCCCATCAGTGGTACGTCTCGAACTGCGCAACGAGCATCAGCCAACAATTTTTTGGCAAACCAACTCCAAAACGACGCGCAGTTGAACAGCATGTTTAACCAGCAACTTGGAGGAAATGTCCTGCAAGACATGGAGTCTGGGAGCGGCACTAGCCTTTTGAACCCGCCAGGAACCGTCTGGCATCACCCATTCGATGATCCCACTGTGATGCAATTGCTCCAAACGGGCGAACACACAGCACCGTCGTTGCAATCGGTTTTACACCCTGGCGGAGTCGGTGGTTTTGGAAACTTTTATGGACCTTAAACAAATACGAGAAGAATCAGTCCAAGCAGCCAAGGGGCTGGGTGCGGACGTGCCAACCACGCTGCCGCTACTGGATGCAGGACTTGAAATGCGAAACGGCGAGGAGACGATCTCCCGAATCTTGGCGATGAACGCAGTTGCTGCGATCGCCTACGGCTTCGACAAAGGGACGGCCATTGCTTGGCTGAATCAAGAAGCCTTAACCGACTCCCTCAGTGGGCGGGAGAGGCGGTTTGTTCTTGAAGGGGTGGGCCAGCCCGACCGCTTCAAAGTACAAGTCGAAGGCGCGTGGGCGCTCGCTTGGGCAATTGGAATTACGAACCAACTAAACTTCGCGAAGGAATGCGACAACAGTTTTGTAACGATGCTGCCGAATCTCAAGCAGGGCGAGACCAGCGCCAACTTTCGCAAGAGAATCCATCCGCGTCCGATCGAGCAAGCCGTCGCAGCTTGCGATTTAGCCTATTGCCTTCATTGGGCAATCAGGCAAGCTGAACTCATTGGCAGGCGGACACCTGGAAACTTGAAGCCCTACATTGTCATTGAACGCCGACGAGCTCTGGAATGGCTGTTGAGCAAAGAAGCTTGGGATGAAGTGCCGCTCGATACGTAAAACAGACGGCAACCAACAGCATGGCTTATGCTACCTATTTTGAAAACAAATCCAGAGCAGCTTCACATTACTTGCCTGCCTCGCCTCAATGGGGAGGGTTTTCACTTATCATTCCGAACGCCTCAACACAAGGGCCACCTACATCCAGTGCTGTCCAAGTCAACCAAGGGTGCTCCGGCGCTAATCACCGCCAGTTCCCCGCCAACCGAGTTAGAGGCGCGACTGCATCTGGCTCTGAATCCTTATGCCATGATCCCCGCGCTCCATCCATTTTTAATGCTTCAACGTCGGCTCAAAACAATTACAATGCTCAACAATCGTAAACATATGACAACAATAAAACAGACCTTTCTCTCGATAGTCGTGTTCCTTTTTCTTGCCGCAGCAGCGGCGATGGCTCAAACCAATCTGCCAGGCACAAACTCACCTTCGGGAACTAATTGGCCCGGAACCAATTGGTCTGGAACTAACGGGTCTGGAACCAACTGGGCATCAGTTTACGGTTGGAATTGGGTGACGGACCCGTCGCTTGGCCCGATCATTCCTGGCGATGATCTGGTGCCTATTGTTGTTATTCCACCGCAGATTTCAGCCACGCCAATTCAAATGGCCACACCGTTAGTACAGCCATCCATTCCCCCTGCCACCAGCATCACACCGCCCGCCACACCCTCGACGGCTACACCCTCGTTGAACACATCCCCGCCATCATCGTCGCAATAAAGACCGTGAACATTTTGGGTTCATCTTGGATCGTGGGCAAGAAACCAATTGAGGAATATCAAATTAAAACGGATTGAACAATGAGGAAAAAATTACAATTGTTAAACTGCTTGGCGCTGCCAGCCTTGTTGCTGACAACAGTCAAGTTGGTAACGATTTTGTCCTGCCCCCATTGCAATTTTTCAAGTAATTGTTGTTTCCCCCAACGCCTCGAGTCTGCTATAAAATCAATCGTATGGAGAAGTTTTTGACAGAATTCCTTTCGCGCCGAAGGGTTTTGGCGTTGTTGTCGGCTTTGGTCTTTGGTCTGGCGCGGCAGGGTTCGGCGCAGAGTAATGCCATCACTGATTATACCGACCTCGTCAACGCGCTCAACACCGGGATCACCACCATCACCAACTTTCAGACCATTACGCCTACTACGACCATCTACCTGACGACGGTGGGAGCGCCCACCATCCAGATTACGAACAATGTCACGATCAATGCCGGGAGCAACTCCGTCATCTTTCAGGGCAACGGGACCAACGGCGGGACGCGCTTTTTTCATGTCCATCCCAATGCGTCGCTGACGCTGAACAATCTTGAATTGATCGGCGGCGGGAGCACCAATGGCGGGGCCATTTACAATGAAGGGACGCTCATCATCAGCAATTGTCTCCTCACGGGCAATTACGCGACAAACACCAATGGCGTCATTGGCGGCAGTGGACCCCTCGGCCTCGACAGCAACGGCACCAACGGCGGCAATGGTGGTCTGGCGGCGGGCGGGGCCATTTACAGCACCGGCCCGGTGATGATTTCGTATTCGATTCTGAGCAACAACTTTGCTGAAGCAGGCAACGGGGGCAACGGTGGAAATGCCGGGGGCGCGATCGGCAACGGCGGCAACGCCGGATATGGCGGCAATGCTTATGGCGGGGCGCTCTACAGCACAGGAAGTAATAATGTCTTTTACATGACCGAGTTCGCCGAAAATGAATGCGCCGCCGGATATGGCGGGGTGGGGGGAAGTTATGCCACCAACAGCGGTCCTTTGCCGCCTTCGGGGGCTGGCGGCGCGGCGGGACTTGGCGGGTCATGCGCGGGCGGCGCGGCTTTTGTGACAGGCCCGTTCTATATGACCAATTGTCTTTTTTTCGGCAATGTTGCGGTTGGTGGCAGCACGGGGCCGGCTGAAGTGGACTCGGACTTCGGCGGCGCGGATGGCAGTCCCGGCGGTTCGGCCCTCGGCGGCGCCCTGTTTATGACCAACGGGGTGGCCGATGCCAACATCGAAAATACCATCTTCTTTGTTAATGCCTGCTACGGCGGTTACGGGGGCAACACTGCGGTGACCAACGCCACCGGGGGCACTGGCGGCGACGCCCTGGGCGGCGGAGTGTGGAGCGCCGCAGCCCTGACGCAGATGAGCTTTTGCACCCTGGCAACCAATTCTGTGTTCGGAGGGACTGGCGGCACGAATACCGCCGGGGTAACCAACAGCGCAGGTGCCGCATCGGGTTATATGATTTATCAGTCGGCGGGGGTTTGCGATCTCGGCGCCAGCATTCTGGCTGGCAACGGCAGTGTGACGTCCGGATCGCCGCTGACGCCTCCCGGTGCGGTCGGCGTCACCACCAGCTTGAACGCCGTCGGCGTGACCGATGCCGGCTACAACATCAGTTCCGACGCCAGCCCGGCCAAGAGCGCCGTACTTACGACAACGAAGCTTAACACCAATCCTGATTTGAATTCCGGGTTAACAGCGGTTGGTCCGGCAATCGGGGGAACATTAGGCTCGCAGCCGATGTTGACGCTGCAGATTCTTGGCGGCAGCCCTGCCGCAGGCTTTGTGTATGGCGTTCCAGGCTCCACTTTTCCGGCCACGGACGAGGTCCTCCAGGACCGGGGCACACCGGCCAGCGCGGGGGCCTACGAGCTCAACCCCATTACCATCTCGATCAACGCTGTGCTGCCAACGATCAGCAGCATCGGTCCCGCGACTAATCTGACCGGCGTCGGGGACACTGTTGTGTTTACGGTGGTGGCCTCCAGTTCCAGTTCCCAGTCTTTCGGCTACCAATGGCAACTCGATGGAACCAATATTTTTGACAGCGCCAATTATTCCGGCACGGCCAGCAATATCTTGACGGTCAAGAAAATCACCATTGCCGATGAAGGAGAATATACGGTCCTTGTCAGCCCCACTACTTTGGAAGGTCCTACCAACTACAGTTCGGGGGTGCTGTTGATCCTGACCAATCCGCCCGTCATTAAAGGGCAGCCCGTCAGCCAGCTCGGCCGGCCCGTGGGATCAATCGTCACCTTCACTGTGAACGTCGGGCCTTATCCGCAAGGTTACTATTATCAATGGCTGTTTGGCAGCACTCCCCTGACCAACCTTGAAGGCGGCAACATTTTTATCACCAACAATGTCCTGACCATAAACCCCGCCCTGATGAGTGATGAAGGCAGCTATTCAGTGATCGTCTCCAATGGCTTTAATTCCATTGACTATGGCGTCAAAACAAGCGCCGTGGTGCGTTTAACCCTCGTACCTGACCATACGCGTCCCACAGTCACGATTACATCTCCTCCGGCCAATTCCCGGACCAATACGATGAGCACGCTGAACATCGCCGGAACCGCTGCGGACAATGCGCAAGTAATTTATGTCAGGTATTGGTTTACGAATTTCAATGCCGGCCTGAACCCTGCCGTTACGACGAACGTTTACGGCTATGCCACTCTGACCACCAATGGCGGCACCAACCTCAACGGCCCCGACAAAATGCTTTGGTCCATTACCAACCTGCCGTTGCCGGGCACGAATATTCTGGCCGTGCAAAGCGTGGATTATTCCAGCAATGTTTCAACCGTTGCCACCCGGCGCTTTTTTTACCAGGTCCCGACCAACTTCACCCTGACCATCGTGAGCAACGGCGGCGGCGGTACGGTGACCAACCACGCCTTCATCAAGGGTGACGCGTCCCCGTCAAACAATGCGTCGTTGAACATCGGGGAAGGGTATTCCCTCGTAGCCGCGCCGAATTCCACCTCTCTGCTGGGCAGTTGGACCATCACCAGCGCCCCGGAGACCAACGTGGTCGTCACCAACGGCAACACGCTCAAATTCATCATGGAATCCAACACGTCCATCCAGGCCCTCTTTGTCAGCAATGTTTTTCTGCAAGCGGGAGTTCACGGAACCTATAACGGCCTCTTTGCGGTGCCCGAAATTGTCACGAATCAATTTGATACAAACGAAGTTGTCACGAACCAGATATATTTGCATGCAGTCGCGTTCGAATCCTCCGGGATGCTTGACAATCTGGTCGTCGGCAAGAAAGGCTCCTTCAGCGGGAAGTTGCTCCTCGGCGGCGGCAGCTACAGTCTGAACGGTGCCTTCGACGCTTTCGGCTACGCCTCCAATTCCATTATGCGATCAGCGGCATTGGGAGGCCCATTGATTGTTGAGATGAATGTGGACACAAATGGCGCTGGCATAATCACCGGCACTGTGAGCAACGTCGCGTGGCCGACCAATGCTTATCTGTGGGCCGACCTGGCCGCCGCCACGCCAGGCATAACCAATTACACCCTGCTCATTTGCCCGACGACCAACACAATGAGTCCGACCGGCCTTGGCTATGGGTTGATTGCCGATAATAGGGGAACGGTCACTCTCAGCGGCGGTCTGCCCGATGGCACAACCTTCAGTCAAACCGTCCCGGCATCGCAATCCAATAATATCCCCGTCTATGTCAGCCTGTATTCCAAGACCGGCTTCTTGTTCGGCTGGCTCAATCTCACCAACTTGGAATGGAACCTATTGACTTGGATTAAAGAAACGCCGACGCATCCGACGCTTCTGTTCCCCATCGGATTTACGAACATGATGCCAACCGCATGCTCAACCTGGACCAATCCCGGTGTCATAATGCTATCGTCGTCTAATACGCTGGTCATTTCCAACGCCGACCTGAACTTGGATTACACGGTCGCAATCGACGAGCCTAATAAACTGGTCAATGCGTCGAACACCCCTCCCAATTCATTGACGGGAACAATCAATCTGAAAACGGGCCTTGCAAATCACCTTTGGCAACGGCGATGGAAACTCGACCACCAAGGGTTACGGGGCCATGCTGCAAAATACGACCAACGCGGGGGGCTACTTTGTGTTCGGAACCAACGCCGGATCCATCATTCTAAGCGATACAGGGGAGCCATTCCTGCCATTCGCGCTGGCGGTGGCTGAAACTACAAACATAATACTGCTGCCGCAGGAGTCGATAGGCATCCCAAATCTTCCGCGTCCTGCAAGCCCGCCATCGTCACCGTCGGTGACATATATAGGCGGCTCGACAAACTATCCGATTATAAATCCGCCTTCTCCCCCGTAAGATGGAACAAAACCGGAGCGCGGCACACTTGCCCGCCGTATCCGCTGCGGCAAAGGCGGGTCAGCGTTGGCTGTCCTGCTTTTCCCTTTCGGCGGCGCCGGCGCGAAGTTCATCGCGCAGCCAAACCAAAAGAGCCGGGCCGAAGCAAAGCGCCACGCCAAGCGGCACCACAATCATACCCCAAACAGCCAAATCAGTGTCGGTCATAAAAGCGCATAAAATTGCCGGTGGGCGGCTGAATGTAAAGAAATTTGCGGCCCTGAGAGCGGGGCAACTTGGTAGCAGTGCCACTTGGATGCTTGACTATTGCCCGGCTCAACCTCAGTTTCACAACATGAAACTGCTTAAAGACTATTCGACGGCTGAATTGCGCCAGATCATTTCGGTCAAAGAACAAATTGAAAAGCTGCAAAACGAATTGGAGGCATTAGGCAACGCAGCAGGTAACGGCGCGGTCGAAGCTCCGCTCACGCGAGGCCCGCGAAGAATGTCAGCAGCAGCCCGGCGAAAGATTGCGCTGGCACAAAAGGCGCGCTGGGCGAGAATCAAGGCGGCTAAAAGAAGATGATTCCAATCTGAACTCAAACGGTCAACAGTGGTTGAACGAATGAAGGTTTATGGCACCGACCCAATCACCCGCCCATCAGGAAATCCTGCGCGTTTTTGGTGAAAAGGGCTTGGAACGTTGGAAACAGTTGGAAGGGCATCTTGAAGCCGGGGCCGCGATCCTCGTCCTTCATCTCCCGGCCTCCCACGCGGCAATTTGCGAACAGGCATTGACCGAATTTCTCGCCGGCCGCAAAAGCACTCACAAGTCGGTGCGATTTCAGTCCGAGGGAGAAATGCTCCGCGCCGCTGACATGCTGGCAGATTTGAGCCTGGACGGAATCGGCGCGGTGTGGGTGAATTTTATAGGTTCGCGTCCCGCTGATGACGCTTGGAAGAAAGCGTGCGGCAAAGCCCTTGAATCACTCGAAGAGTCCCGACAGAAGATTCAGGAACACGTCAAGGTCCCAATCATCTTTGTCGGCGAACACTGGCTTGAGGGCGTATTTTATGAGGTAGCGCGGAATTTGTTCTCCATGCGTTCGATGCTGCTGGGATTATACACGCCAAGTGAAGACCCGTATTCTGGAAAACCGTTGCCGACCGGGCAACGGTCCTTCATTGGCATTGATGCTGCGAGTAATCCCGATTACACGCTCGAGCAAGCCAAGCGTCTTGCTGGACGGAAGGACCTTGTGACGCAACGTGCGGAGCTTCTCTTGCGAACGGCAGCGGGCTACCAACAGAACGGACGATTGGACTTGGCGGAATCAACTTTGCGAATGGCGCTGGCAGCACTACAGGAAGTGCCGGCGACAAATACCGCCCTTGCTGGTGAACGGGCCAGAGTCCTGGCCATTCTTGCGAAGACTCTGGAGGAGATGGGTTGCCACAGAGACGCCGTGGCCAAAGCGCAGGATGCCGAACGCATTTGCAGGCGGTTGATCAAGGTGCAAGCGGGCGTTTTCGAATTTACTTTGTCAGGCTCACTGGACGTCCTGGCTCGTATTCTCGGAAATATGGGGCGGTTCGACGAAGGGCTGCCAAAGGCCCAGGAGGCGGTTCGCATTGCCGAACAATTGGTCAAGACGAAACCGGGGGTGTATGAAAGAGCCTGGGGTGATGCGGCTCAGACGCTGGGTTATCTGCTGCTCAAACTGGGACGAACGGAAGAAGCATTGCTCCAAGCCCAGGAGATTGAGCGAATTTATGAACCTTTGGCCAAGGCGGAGCCTGAATTTTTTGAGGGCGGGTGGGCCAGAACGCTGGCCACTCTGGGTGAAATATTCTATTCGATGGGGCGGCTGGAGGAAGCGGCTTCAAAGTTCCGGCAGGCGTGTCCGATTTTTGAGCGGCTGGCCAAAGCGTGGCCCGCTGAATTTGAATCGCAGTTGGCGGCTCTGCTGTATTGGCGGTCCCTGGTTCTTGGCCAGCTAGGCCAAAAGAAACCAGGCCGGCTGAAAGCCATCTTTGACATTTTCAGGCGGGTGAGTCGATTGACCGAAGCATGGGAAAGCGCCGAGCGGGCGGTGGAGATTTATCAACGGCTGGCCAAAGCGCGGCCCGCTGAATTTGAAGAATGGGTGGCCAAATCACAGTGCAATTTTGGCGAAAGGCTATATGAGGCGCGCCGCATGGACCCGGCATGGGATAACATTACGGCGGCGATTCGCATCTACGAGCGGCTGGCCAAAACGCAGCCGGACGCCATCGAGCCGTCATGGGCGAGAGCCATGTTGCTGAAAAGACGCATCTTAAAGGCAACCGATTCTCCCGAAACTGCGGCTGCCTCAACCGCGGCGGTGAAACTTTTGTCGCGCCAGTTCCTGCAATATCCGCAATTACATGCCCCCCTGATGGTTTGTTTGGTCCAGGATTACCTGGCGGATCTGAAGGCGATGGGCCATGAACCAGACAGGAAGCTTCTCGGACCCATTCTCCCGCTTCTGGAAAAACTCAGAAGGAACCAGGCCAACGATTGACTGTCGTTTCATCACGTCATTGCAGCCCCGGCCTGAATCGTGTAAATCTCAATGGGATGCCGTAATGGTCAATGTGGTTAGAGATCGAGAGAAGCATGACCGAACTGAATTCATGGCAACATTTGGCCGTCGCCGACATTGCATCAGTGGAAACTCCTTCGCCGTTCATGCTTCACGCGGGACTTGCGCCTGCGTGGTCACGCTGGCGGGAAGGCTGTTACGCGGAGCGTCCAATTGCATTCGCTTCGCTTTGGCAGACTTTCACCGAATGGCGAACAAGCCAGGTGGAGCGGAAAACCAAATCAATCAAACATCTGCCGGTCTTTTGGATTGAAGGACGGCCAGGCGACGGCAAATCCGTTTTGCTTTTGCAACTCATGGCTGCATGTCTGCGTGAACGGCTTGCGTCTTCCGTTCTTTGGGCGGAACATTCGCCGGATGGCCGTTTATTTGGCATGACTCCGCCACAATATTCCGGCTGGTTTTTTTCCGACGAAATTCCCACCCGCGTCGAAGGGTCAATCCGGGACGATTGGCTGTCTGGGTTGCGGAACGCGGGGGCAGCGGCGTTGTTTGCAACAGGCAGCGCGGAAGTCAGGCACGGTTTTGAGTTTCGCTTTGAGAAGCAGATCCAAGTGACAAAGTGGGCGCTGCCGCTGTTCAGCCCTTTGGAAGCGGCGCAGTTCGCAGCCTGGTTTCAAGCCCGCGCGGGAATCTCCCGCGACCCCGCCGCTCTTTGGCGGGAAGGAATGAGTCTGACCGAATTTCTGTTCTCTCTGCATCACGGAAAGCCGCTGGCGGAATTAACTTCGGACATTCGCGGCGCGCTCGGCAATCTTGGTCTCGGTGGCCGTGTGCGCGCCGTCTGGCTCGCCAACGCGCTGGGACTGCATGCTCCCGCGACGCTTCTGGCAACGGATGCGGCGCGAAATCATGCCGCCAAATTAACTGAACGCGGCGGCGTGCCGGTGGAAATCAGCGCGGCTGGCCTGCGGCTCCTTCCGCCTGCGCTGGCCTGGCCGATGGTTGGCGCTTGGCTGGGTGAAGGCCATCAAATGCAGCATTTGGCTGACGCATTGGCCTTCGTGCTCAAGTCGTGGCTGGACGCCGGGAATGAGGAAAAAGCCGGCCGTTTTTTGCGCCAGCTTCGTGAAACCGAATGGCTGACGGATGAAAAGCCTTTCGGAAACTGTAACAGCTTTGCGCATTTGAAGCGCCGCGAGGTTGTGCGGGAGCTTTATCGCGTGCATCGCCGCGACTTCGGCGGACAGCCCACGCCGGCAACCGTTCCCGCCTGGCTCGAACTCAACGAGACATTTTCGCTGATGCTGTTGCCGGACCCGGTGGCATGCGCGGTGGAAATTTTCTCCAAGCCGGAAAACGAATCGCGTCGCACACCATTGCTGGCCGCTTTGGTGTGGCTTGGCGCGGACAGCCGCCGCGCGCCTTTGGGAAACGATGCGCGTAAAGCCGTGGTGGATTACTTCCTCAGCCCGATGACAGAGCCGGGCGCGGGCCGCGCCTTGATGAGGATTGTGCGCGACACAAAGAAACTTGCCGAAGCGCGAAGCTTGGCCGAGTCGTGGCTCAAGCTCTTGCCCGGTCATTCGGAAGCGCTGGATGTGCTGGGCAGTCTCGTGAAACGGGCGGGTGGCGGCGCGGAATTCATGGCCTGGGCAATGGAGCATTTTATTCAACCAATTGATTCGCATCCTTGCGTGCCACAATTATTGGTAGCAATGCTGGAAGGAACATCGCACGCTGAAACCGTGCGGCGGCGAGCGGCTGCATGGGCGTGGTGTCATGCAATTCAACCGGAAGCTGGAATCGTCTGGCTCACACTTTTGAGCGGCACACTGGCGAAGGAAGACATTGTGCGCGGCGCATTGAGTTGGCTCGCGGCCAATCCGACGCATCGCGGAGCCGATGTCCTGCGGGAACGGCTGCTGGCGAACTATCCAGAAGCGCATGGAGCGGCCTGGATACTGCAGGAATGGTTGCCCAACCATTCCGCAGACGAGCGATCGCCGGATTTTCTGCTCCAATTGTTGCAAACTCAGCCAAACAACCGGAAAATCAGCGCACTGGCCTTGGAATGGCTCAATCATTCGCTGACCCATCCGGGCAGTCCCAAGCTGCTGCGTTTGCTCATGAAACATCCCGGCCACGAAATCGAGACGCTCGCTGAACGCTGGTTTGACGCCAATCCAAATTCCCCGTCTCACGCCGAACTCCTGTCAGCTTTCATCCGCGTGCTGCGGGGTGGCGCGAAGTGGATGACGCGAGGCGAATCTTACGCGGATGATTCGCAGCGCCCCGGCCGCGAGCACGTCGTCGCGAGTTTGTTGATGGCTAACGGCTGTCAGTTGCGCCATCTGCGTCTGGCTCTGCGATTGCTGCCGGAAATTCCAATTGCGGCGCACACGTTTCTGGAAACCGTAATGGGCCGCTCTCTTGCGCTGCATCCATTACAAGCGGAGAAAGCCGTCCGCGAATTCACAGGAACGGTTCACATTCCCGACCTTGCCCGCACGCTCTCGCGCGGCCTTGCGCAAATCGCGGACATGCGGGTGGAATTTGTAAAGCGTGTCCTGCCGGCGATGAACGGGGAAGCGACTTCCCTGACGTTGTATCATCTCATCCGCGCGGATGTTCGCAGTCCGGAAATTATTGCGGCGCTGCTCGACTGGTTGCGGGAGCATTACCGTGAGCGTGGCTATACGCTGTTGCTGGGCGCGTTGAACAATCACCCAACGGTTTGGAAATGTCTGATGGCCACAGGGCGTCTTGATCGGCGCGTCATCGCCGACCTCCAAAACTTTTGTCCAATGACGCCGGAACATTTCGCCAATTAGCCGGGCGATGAGCTTGCCACCTCAATTTTTGCTTCATCTCCCTGATTATACCGCATCAGCTCGCCCTGAGTCCCAGCGCATCGGCGAACGAAAGCAACCGTTTTGCCAAGGCCCGTCCGTTTGGCGGCCGATGAAAAATGGCGTTGGCGGAATCAGGTCCGCTCCTGCTTTCGACGCGAGCGAATGCATTCGGTGTTGGTCAAAAAGCTTTCGTCGTTTGGCACGAACCATCTACCGCTCGGCTCCGTCCGAAGACAATAGCGGTCGCCAGCAACACTGATGCGTTACGTCATACGTTGGCGGGTGTGCGTGCTTTGGCCCAGCAGTCCGTTGCCGGCCAACAACTTGGCGCTGGAGAGCATCTGATGGTGGTTGCCATCGAAACGACCCACTTTCAAAGCGCGGTCCCCAAGTTTTCAGTAGAGGCGTTCTCGGGCACGGCAGACATCGCGGATGCTTATGCCGTGCTCGTCCAACCTGGCGACGGTGGTCCGACTCAGACTATTTTGCCCTTCCAAAAGGACCGCAGATCGATACGTGCGTTTCTACCACCGAGCGATTCCGATTCCTATCTGGTATTCGTCATTTTATTCCGACAGCCCAGTACCACTTGATCCAGTTCAAGTGGCATCAATGATTACTCTACGTACCCTGGATTAGCCCACTATACAAGGCTACGCTCACCCTTGCCCGAAGAACCGTAGCCGTGAATCACTTTCAGCACTCGCGCCCCTTCACGCTTCGCCTGCTTGATTTCCGAGATGACCAGCCGCTGCGCCGGAACCGGCTGGCCTTCGAACTCGAACAGGTCATTAATTGCAATCGTGACCGACTTCACGGCGACGATTATGGCGAAACGCCAGTGATTCGGCGAAACCATTTTTGCGGCAGTCGCACGGCCCTCCGCAATCGAGTTCACGGCAACCCGTAGTTTGGCTCCGTTGCCATCTTCTCCCATGTGTGGTATTCCAAGCCCATGCTTCAGAAGAAACTCGGCCAAAGAATCGCCGACCTGCGCAAGACGCGGCAGTTGACGCAGACAGAACTTGCGAAAAAGGTCGGTTGCTCGGTGGAGTTCATCAGCTTGGTCGAGCGCGGTGTGAACGCCCCGTCCGTCGCGGGCCTTGAGACGTTCGCCAAGGTCTTGAGGGTGGGGGTCGCGGACTTGTTTACCTTCAGCCAAAGGAAACGCTCACGCAAACCACGTCCGGCAAAGCGGACATTGCAAATGTGACGAAGAACGGATGCCAGCATGGAACACGACCTGATTGTTTACCAGTTCAGCCGCTCGAAAGTGGAGCGCGGCGACTTCCAGCATTTCCTCAGCCTGTATGCGCCGGACAAGCTGCCCACGGGTCGCCGCCTGCGCGAGATGATGAACTGTTTCGTATTCTGCATCCAGGGCTGGGACAGTGACCCGCGTGAAATTCACATCGTACCGGAAATCCGGCGGTTCTATTCTGCGTTCCATGATGCATGGCCGTATTGGCTCTATTTTTGCAATTTGGATGCGGATACCCTCAGTGCAATGATGATGTGCTGCCTGCCTTCCGTCAACACGATGCAGGTGGACGGACAGACTCAAACGGCGGTTACGTGTGACCCGCTCGACATGATACAGTTTATCAAGTGTGATTTCATGCCAATGAACCTGATGTGC
>JBKQUS010000083.1:0-9083 GCA_052325505.1 Limisphaerales bacterium | reverse complement strand
GGGACCCTGACGGCGCAGAGCGAAGGTTGCGGCAAAGGGGCCACGTTCATACTGGAACTCCCGCTGGACACCCCTTCGCAGGCTGTCACCATGCGCCACGCGCCGTCCAACGGCGAATCCAACAAGGTGCCCCTGCCCATTTCAGCCACGGTTGTGCCGCCGGTCACATTGCCGCCCAAACGCGGGGGACTGGAAGAAGTGCCGCAGAACGGCAGACTCAATTGATCCGGGCTAAAACAGCCGATCCAACGAGGATTTTCGCCGGGCTTCCGACCAATAGCTCTCAGCGCCAGCCGGGCGGCGCAAGCGCAACGGATCCTTGCCCAGCGCCCGCATGGCCAGCCCCAGCGGTGTGATGATGATGAAGAAAAACGCCGCCAGTATGACGCGCCCCAGGATCTGACTCACGCCAAATCCCACCTTCGCGGAAAAACGATAATATCCCCGGAACCATCGCGGTCGCAACGCCGCGGCCGCGGCCAGGGCCGCCAGCACACACAGGACCACGACCCAAGCCGCCACGGGCAGGACCCGCCGCCAGCGCAAAAGGCTGCTGAGAAGCGCCAGGCCCAGCGCGCTCATCCACGCCGCCTTGCGCCATTCCTTCGGCTCCTCTTTAAGTTTCAACTTCATCTTCAGTCCTTTTGCGGCGCCACACGCCGTTCGGCGGGGCGCGCCGGCTGTTCGGCGCGATCCAGCATGAAATTCCCCAGCACCAGGTAATCCATCTCCGTGTGGACAAAACAGCGGTAGGCATCCTCCGGCGAGCAAACGATCGGCTCCCCCCTCACGTTGAAGGAAGTGTTGACAAGAACGCCGCATTGCGTGGCGCGCTCAAAACGCAACAGCAATTCGTAAAGCAGCGGATTGTCCCGGGCCTCCACCGTTTGGATTCGCGCCGAGTAATCCACATGCGTCACGGCCGGCAGCGTGGACCGCGCCTGCTTCAGCAATTCCATTCCCTTCATGCCCGCCGGTACGGGCCGGCGCAGTTTTGCCAGGACCGGCGCCACCAGCAGCATGTAGGACGATGCTTCAGTGATGTCGAAGTATTCGGCCACCCGTTCGCGGCGCACGATGGGCGCGAAAGGACGGAAAGATTCGCGAAATTTCACCTTCAGGTTCATGACGGATTGCATCCGCGGCGACCGGGCGTCGCCCAGAATCGAACGATTGCCCAGGGCGCGCGGCCCGAACTCCATCCGCCCCTGGAACCAGCCGATCACCTTTTCGGCCCGCAATAGATCAACCGTGGCATCGAGCAAGTCGGATGTGCCAAGCCGTTTGAATTTGGCGCCGTGGCTGCGCAGGGTGGCTTCGATTTCCTCGTCAGAGTACTCGGGGCCGAGGAGCGCGCCGCGCATCGCGTCGGCCTTGGCGGAAACGGGACCGGCTTCGTTGTGTTGCGCGTGCCAGGCGGCGAAGGCGGCTCCCAGCGCGCCCCCGGCATCGCTGGCAGCCGGCTGGATCCAGATGTCGTCAAACACCCGCTCGCGCAGGAGGAGGCCGTTGGCCACGCAATTGAGCGCCACACCGCCCGCGAGGCAGAGGTGCTTTTCGCCCGTCAAATCCCGCGCGTGGCGGGCCAGGCGCAGCACCACTTCCTCCGTCACAACCTGAATCGAGCGCGCGACATTCATGTGGCGCTGCTCGATGGATTCATCCGGGCGGCGGGGCGGCCCTCCGAAGAGCTGGTGAAAACGGCGGTTAGTCATGGTTGTGCCGCGCAGAAAATTGAAGTAATCCAAATTCATCCAGAAGGAGCCGTCGGCTTTCAAGTCCAGCAATTCCCGGAGGATGGCGTCCTTGTAGATCGGTTCCCCGTAGGGGGCCAGGCCCATGAGTTTGTACTCGCCGGAATTGATGCGAAAACCACAGTAATCCGTAAACGCCGAGTAGAGCATGCCCAGCGAATGCGGAAAGCGCAGTTCCCGCAGCAGTTCAATGCTGTGTCCCTGCCCGCGGCCGATGGTCGTCGTCGCCCATTCTCCCACGGCGTCGATGGTCAGGATGGCGGCCGAAGTGAACGGCGAGGGATAAAACGCGCTGGCGGCGTGGGCTTCATGATGCGCCGTGAAGAGGATCGGACATGCCGCGCGCAGGCCGGGCAATTCCTCGCGGATGGTTTTGCGCAGGTCCAGTTTGCCCCCCAGCCAGTTGGAAACAACTTCCGGGAAAGTCCGCCACCCGCCGGGCGCCACGGCCAGATAGGATTCCAGCAGGCGGGTGAATTTCAGCACGGGCTTGTCGTAAAAAACGACGCAGTCCAGTTCCTCCGCGCTCAATCCGCCGTAGCGCAGGCAAAACTCGATGGCCTGCCGTGGAAACTCCGGGTCGTTCTTGATGCGCGAAAACCGTTCCTCCTGCGCGGCGGCGATGATCTGCCCGTCGCGCAGCAACGCCGCGGCGGCGTCATGGTAATAGGCTGAAATCCCCAGGACATGGCGCGGCGGGGGCATTGCTCACATGAAAGGATAGAGCGCCCAGGCGATGCCCGAACTGGCTGTAAAGATGAGAATCGCGCCCAGCACCAGCAACAGGACAATCAGCGGTATAAGCCACCACTTCTTCTCCTGTCTGCAAAACCCCAGGAATTCCTTGAACAACGGCCACATGGTTCTCACATCATTCTACGGGTTGGGGTTTAAAGTTGCAAGAGGAATGTCACTTGGAGGCTTCAGCCAGGTAGGCCTGGGCCAGTTTGTTGCCAGGATCCAGGCTCAGGGTCTCGGCGAATTCCCGCCGCGCGGCGTCCGTGTCGTTGAGTTTAAGCAAGACGATGCCCAGGTTCAGATGGCCCTTGGCGAATCGCGGTTGCAGGTGGACGACTTGTTGGAATTCCGCTTTCGCCTCCGCAAACCGCCCCTGCAAGCCCAATACCTCACCCAATGCGTAATGCGCCTCCAAATAGTCTGCGCGCAATTCGACCGCGTGCCGGAGGGCCGGCACGGACGCGTCCGTTCGTTTCAACCGCACCAGGGCTTCTCCCAAATTAAGATACGTTGGCGCATCGTCGGGCTGAAACTCCGCCGACCGGCGATAGTTCTGCACCGCTTCCTCCAGTTTTCCTTCCATCCCGGCAATTTTGCCCAATTCAAACAAAGCCTCGCCGTAGCTCGGATGAATATTCACCGCTTGCCGAAAGAAGTCCTGCGCAGAGGTTAAATCTCCTTTCAATTCGAACAACGCCCCTTCCATTACTAACAACATCTCGTTGCGCGGCATCAACTCCTGCGCTTGCCTCCATTCCAGCGCGGCTTGATCGAGATCGCCGGTCAGTTGGAGGAATTCCCCATAGTTTTCGTGCAGCATATAATCTCGCGGCGCGCGGGCGATGGCATCGATGTAGAGTGCGCGCGCGTTGGCGGCCGCCGTTGTGTCCCTCTGCCGCAACAGAAGATCGATTCGGGCTGTCAAGTCGGAGATGCGCTGCGCATTGTTGAACTGGGTGTTGAGCGGCAGTCCTTCCATACGCCCCAGCACCGATTTCAGTACGGTGTTACGGTTCCAATCCGTCAAGCCCAGGCGCGCCTCGCAGACTTCCTGGGAGGCCCAGCTGCCTTTCGCCCTGGCCCTGACATTCTCCGGCAACAGTCCTTCCGCCTGCGCCGCCCATAACCGGGCCAGCCGGTAATTGCCGTCGAAATTGAAATGGACGTGCTCGTAAAAGGTCTCTTGTCCGGCAATTGCCCCCGGCTCCGGCAGGGAGGCCGCCGCGTCGCATAACTCCAAACCCGGCCCGCCCAGTTGCCGACCCGTTTCCCGTATGATCCCGTTAATGCGCGAATCGGCCCGAAAGACCAGGGCGTCGCAGTCGCACGCCTTCTGGAAGTGCCTGACGGCATCGGCGGTATCGTTCAACTGTAAAACGCATTCCCCTTCCCGGAATTGGGCTTCGGCCATTTGCGGGTCCAGCGCCACCGCCTTTCCAAAATCAGACGCCGCCGTCTTCCAGTCATTGCTCATCTGCGCTCCGCGTCCCTCCAGGCAAAAGCGGTCGAACTGCTCCCGGTTGGCCGGCGTCAGACGGCTGGAATAGAGCGAGGCAAAGGGCGGACAATCCTTCAGGTTCACCGCCACCGTATTGAGAATGATGGGCACGCCGGCCTCGCGGCCCGCCCGCAGGATGTCCTGCAGGTTCCTCTGGAAATTCTTATAGACGACTTCCTTGCGCGGGTCGTCCGGGTCCAGTTGATTGCCGAGAAACATACTCAACCCTCTCCAAACGCGGGGCGCAGCCGCGTATCCTCTGAGTTTCCGTTCGATGTTCATGAGCAGTTGGCCGGCGCGGGTTGCCTGGAGAGCCACTCCCAGGCGCACCGCCGGCCAGGGCAGCGCCTTGGCGCCGAAAACCGTGGCCGCGCCAAACGGCCCGATCATCTCATTATTCCCCATATAGACGATCCACAGGTCGCCCTGGCATCGGGCGCATTCGCGGGCGACGGGCAGGATGACATGGGAACTGATCGCAGTGATGCCAAGGTTGATCACTTCGAAATTCACGCCGGGATACCGTTCCCGCAACAAAGCCTCCAGATACCGGCCCGCACCGAAGGACGGTGCCGGATCCCCTTGCGCAGCCGATTCGCCAAAAATAAAAATGCGGCAAGTGTCCGGAGGTTTCACCGCTTCCATCATCAATGGCCTCGTCCAGCGATTCAGTTCTGGAGGAAAGAAACGCAGGCCGAACTTTTCATTGTTGAGTAGGTAATCCTGGCCATTCAAGCGGACCTTCTCGAAGAAGCTGGTCGGGTAGCCGTAGTCTGCGACGCGCAGGGCCACTTCCAACAGGCCCAGCACCAGCAGCGGGATGATGAGGAGCGCCAAGAATCTGAACAGCCACTTGTGGCGGGGAACCGGCGGCAGGGCGGCGGCAGGCAGTGCTTTAGGACGCGATTTCAATCGTATGTGCCAGACTGGCACAAACCCGAACTGGTGGCAATTACGTACGGTCAAAGAGAATGGGTTCCCGCGCCATGCGTGCAGCAGGCATTATCTTGCTTGATTTTCGCTGGTTTATCCGCTTCTTTGGAAGAAAGTTACAACCGATTGAAAAACATGAAATTCCCACCAATTTATGCTGTTCTGCTCTGCGCAGGTCTGATGGCAACACCGCTGCATTTGTCCGGCCAGGCTGCGTCGCCGGCCGCCGCGGGCCTTTTGGGGCCGAGGCTCATTTTCGCCACCAATGAATTTCATTTTGGCCAGGTCGTCGCCGGCACGTTGGTTGATTACACGTTCATTGCCAGCAATGCAGGAGATCAAACCCTGCTCATTTTTAGCACGAGCACGAGCTGCCCTTGTACAACGGTGGGAGACTGGGATCGTGCGGTCGAGCCAGGCAAGACAGGGAAGATTCCCATTCAATTCGACAGCAGTGATTTTGGCAGCGCCGTGACCAAAACCGTTGTGGTGAGTTCCAACGATAAGCTCGAGCCCGAACAAACCCTTGCCATTCACGGCATGGTTAGGAGGGGGATCCAAATTACCCCTAAGTTGGCTTATATCAATGTCATGCCCGATGCGCCGTCAAACTCGACGAGCGTTGTTCGCCTGAGCAATCAGTCCGATGAGTCGGTTACACTGTTTGATCCGACCAGCGCCAACGCCTCGTTTAAGGCCGAACTGAATACAATAGCACCAGGCAGAGAGTTTGACATGACTATCACTGCCTTGCCTCCCCTCGCGGTGGGAAGCACTACGGGAACAGTTTCCATCAGGACCTCTTTGGCCTATATGCCGGTGATTAACATCCCAACCATCGCCATGCTGCATCCGGCGGTAAACGTGACGCCGCCCCAAATTGTTCTGCCACCGCGACGTGGTGACTGGACGACAAACGTTGTCACCATCACCGCCAATGGAACCAATGTGCTCGCCCTGTCAGATGCAACGGCTTCTGGCGAGGGGGCCAGCGTCGAACTCAACGAGATCACGCCGGGGCGTGTCTTCCAGCTTGCCGCGGTTTTCCGGCCCGGGTTCGTGGTTGTCCCGGGTCGTCAGGTGCAGTTGAGCGTCAAATCGAATAATGCAGAGTGCCCGGTCATTGTCGTGCCGGTCAGGCAGGCTCGGCGACAACCAGCCGCGTCCCTGCCGCGCCCTTAAGCGACCGGGCATTCCTGATGCGCACAAAGCCGGTTGCCATGCCGGGCTTGAAGTCTGAAATGAGATTGATTGTTGTGAAGTTGTCAGCGATTCCATGACTTTGAACGAACGCATCAAGGCATTGCACTACCAGGCGAAACGCATTGACGTTTGAACTGGCTCGAAGAAGAAGGTAGCATTGCTGGCTCATGAAGAGGCAGAAAGAGCGCCCAGATAATGAAAAGGCCAAATCGTCCGCCATGTCCGCCGTGAAGCCTGGCACGGGTGATGGCTGGAAGGGGAACGAAAGGCACGGCTTTTTGGATTTTCTGCCCTCTGCGTCGCGCCGCGACTGGATGGCGGGTCTGTTCCTGGTCGCCGCCCTCTTTCTGGCTTACCTGCCGGTGTGGCACGCAGGATTCATCTGGGACGATGATTTTCACCTGACAGAAAACCCCTGCATTGTAGGGCCGGTGGGGTTCAAAGGAATCTGGACAAGCAGCGCGGCGCTTTATTATCCCCTGGTGCTGACGAGTTTCTGGGTGCAACACGCGCTGTGGGGCCTCCGTCCGCTGCCCTATCATTTGGTCAATGTTGCCATGCAGGCGGTTTGCGCCATTTTGCTGTGGCGGGCCCTGCGGGGGTTGAATGTGCGTGGAGCGTGGCTTGGGGCTGCGCTTTGGGCGCTGCACCCCGTGCAGGCGGAGTCAGTGGCATGGATCACGGAATTGAAAAACACACAGTCGTGTTTGTTCTATCTGCTGGCCATCTTTTTTTTCCTGAAATGGCGGCAGGCTGCGGCGTCCGTTTCCCTGAAGGGAGGCGGGTGGTATTACACGCTGGCGTTGCTGTGCGCCATGCTGGCGATGTTGAGCAAGACTTCCACCGTGATGCTGCCGGTGGTGCTTGGCCTGTGTTGGTGGTGGACAGAGGGCCAGTGGCGGTGGCGCAATCTCCTGAAGCTCGCTCCGTTTTTCCTGGTTTCGATGGTGGCCGGTCTCTGGACGATTTGGGAGCAAAAATTTCATTCCGGAGCCTTGGGGACCGCCTGGTCTCAGACCTGGCCGGAACGCATCGTGATCGCCGGTAAGATCGTCTGGTTTTATCTCGGCAAGCTGATTTGGCCGCATCCGTTGATTTTTATTTATCCGCGCTGGGAGGTTGGCGTGCCGGGAATAACCGCGTATCTGCCGGTCCTGTTGGTGGCCGTCAGTTTGGTTGGATTATGGCTCAGCCGACACCGGACTTGCCCGGTGTTTTTCGCTTTTGCCTATTTCGTGGTTTCGTTGTTCCCCGTGCTTGGCTTTTTCAACATTTATTTCTTTCGCTATTCGTTTGTTGGCGACCACTTCCAGTATCTTGCCGGCATTGGCCCGTTGGCGCTGGCAGCCGCGGCCATCACCACTGCGTTCGGCTCTTTCAAAGGACCAACCCTGTTCCTAAAAGCGGCATGTTGCGGTGTGCTGCTGGCGGCGCTCGGCACATTGACCTGGCAGCAATGCGGGATGTATGCCAGCGTCGAAAGCCTCTGGCAGACCACGCTCCGGCTCAATCCTGGTTGCTGGATGGCCCAATTCAACCTGGGCGGCTCTCTGATGGGAAAGGGCAAAGCGGACCAAGCGATCGCTTGTTTCCAAAAGGCGCTGCAAGTCAATCCCGACGACGTGGAAACCCGCAACGATCTCGGCGCCGCTCTTCTGGAAATGGGTAAAAGGGACGAAGCGATCGCTCATTTTCAGAAGGCCCTGCAACTCAAGCCCGACTATGCGGAAGCCCGCAACAATCTCGGCACCGCTCTTCTGCAAAAAGGAAAAGTGGACGAAGCGATCACTCAGTTCCTACAGGTCTTGCAGCTCAAGCCCGACTATGCGGAAGCCCATAACAACCTCGGCCTCGCTCTTGGCCAGAAGGGGAGAGCGGACGAAGCGGACACTCAGTTCCAGGAAGCCCTGCGATACAAGCCCGACTACGCGGAAGCCCATTACAACCTCGGCCGCATTCTTCTGCAAAAGGGCAGCGAGGACGAAGCGATCACTCATTTCCAAAGGTCGCTGGAAATCAAAGCTGATAACGCGGATGCGCAGTTCAGCCTTGGCAACGCTCTTCTGCAAAAGGGAAATGTGGACGAAGCGATCACTCATCTCCAAGAGGCCCTGCAGATCAGGTCCGACGACGCGGAGGCGCACTACACCCTTGGCAACGCCCTTCTGCAAAAGGGAAAAGCGAACGATGCGATCACTCATTTCCAGAAGGCGCTGGAAATCAACCCTGGCTACGCGGAAGCCCACAACAACCTCGGCACCGCTCTTCTGCAAATGGGTAAAGCGGACGAAGCGATTACTCATTTCCAAAAGGCGCTGGAAATCAACCCTGGCAACGCCAGTGCGCACAACAACCTTGGCAACGCTTTTTCGCTAAAGGGAGATTTGAGCGAAACGATCATCCAATACCAACAGGCGCTGCAAATCGAACCGGCCTATCCAGGGGTTCTGAATAATCTGGCATGGGTTCTGGCCACTTGCCCGCAAGAATTGCTTCGCAACGGCACCAAGGCGGTGGAATTGGCCAGGAAAGCCAATGACCTGACCGGCGGAAACAATCCGGTTATACTCCACACCCTCGCCGCCGCCTACGCCGAGGCCGGGCGGTTTCCCGAAGCGGTGGAAACAGCGCAACGCGCCCTGCAAGCAACCGAGGCGCAATCCAACACCAGGCTGGCCAGGCAACTGCAATTGGAGTTGACACTCTACCAGGCAGGCACCCCATTTCATAGCCACGAACGACCACATTAACCGGGAAATCCGCCAAATATGATCCGTCAGAAATCTCCGCGAGAAGTCTCCACTGGCGCGGGCTGCCGAAACCAAACTTGGCGGGCGGTGGTTGTTTGCTTGGTGCTGGCCGCCATCACCTTCGCCGTTTTCGGCCAAACGCTGACTCATCAGTTCACTGACTTCGACGATGAGACTTATGTGTATGACAATCCCATGGTCGTCCGG
>JBKQUS010000082.1:0-11649 GCA_052325505.1 Limisphaerales bacterium | reverse complement strand
CCAACCAGCAAGTAGCCCGGCTGACGCCGCTCAACTGGAAGAAAGAGCATCCGTCGCAAGTCAAAATGGCCGCTTGATTTTGACTCGGCACCAAGCCAATCGCTCATCCTATCACAATCCGCCCATTTCAACAGAAGGATGCTCCTTTACCGCTTACTCTTTCTTGGCGGGATGGTCGTTGTTTTTTGCCTAAGTGGAGCCGGTGCATGCGCGCTCATAAAGAGCAGCAATGCAGTGCGACGATGGATGATTGCAGCGGGTGTTTGTATCGTGCTTGCCCCATTGGTTGTGGTTTCCGAGATTTGTCTGGCCAAGCGGATTGGGCTTCCGTGACGAAGCGGGACCTGTTTGCAGCTTTATGCTCAGTTGAAAATCGCCGCAGCTTTGGAGGACATCATTCCTGACGAGTGGCTTCGGTGGAAAGGGACAGCAACGGAGTTCGAGCGCGGGGCGATGGGACAAAAAGCAAGTGTTTTGCATCTTCCCTTGGTGAAGGCGGGTCAAAAATTCGGCACCATGCCTTTTGCGCATATGACAGACCGCCGGCGCAATTTCATCGCGAGAATAGAACCGGACGACGAGCTGTGGTTATTCGCCAGCCCCGACAAAATGTTTTCCAAGAAACCCGGATGCCATTGCGTTGCGATAGTTCGCGACGGCACAATTCGCGCAACACTCGTCACGTTGATGAGTTGAGACAAGCGTCGTTCCAACTCGAGTCGCCGAAAGGACGATCCGGACGCGCGTACAACCGGACCAGCATGGCATCAAGCCGCCGCTCTGCCAGGTTTTGCAGACGGACGCTTGCCCAGAGCGCGGGCAGCAGCGCTTTGCGATCTTGATTTGCGCGGATTTCCAGAAGAGCGCCGCGCCCTGCAATGCTGGATGATTTCCCCGCAGTGAAAACAGCGGCGGGTGCGCTTGCCATGGATTTTTAGAGATGCTTCAAGGGGCGCTGACGCGGTAGAAACGGTAAGCGGAGTTCGGTTGCAGAGGATCTTTGAACTGGGACACACCATTGGTGAGCGTAAAAGTCTGGAGGCGAGTCCAACCGCCGCTGCCAAGGTTGGTACAAACGTCCACCCCAACGGACGGGCCGTTGGCCCAGATGACGTTGAATCCAAACTGATTGGATACAATACCAAAGTTCGGGCCGGTGGCCTGGAGCAGCGGCATCCACGCCGTGGTCGGAATGCCAGTCACGGCGGAGTAGGCGCTCCAGCCAGTGGTGCCAGGCAAGTAATAGCCTGTCACGTGGTTGTCACCGGAAAACACGGTGCTATCATCAGCGGGGGCGTTGCCGTAGAAATAGATGCTTGTCAGGTTGCCGCACTCATAGAATGCCTGGGTCCCGATGTTGGTGACGCCGGCGGGAAGAGTGACGGAAGTCAGGTTGGAGCAGTTCTGGAACGCGTTTTGTCCGATGCTGGTGACGGACAGGCCATTGATGGTGGATGGTATGGTCACGGCGCCGCCCGGCCCGGAATAACTGATGATGGTGACGGCCCCGGCATTTGCCAGGTAAACAAATGGGCCGCTCTGTTGTTCCTGTGCCGTGTAATTTGCAGTGGCTGCGGTGAGGAACCCATTGGTAATGGTTACGATTTGGTTAGAGGGCGCGTTCCATCCGGCGATATTGGTGAACTGGACAGTGTGAGCACCCGCCGAAACCTCCGCCATTGCTCCGCTGGGCTGCCAAGCGCCGCCGTCCACCTGCCACTCCGCTCCTGCGCTGACAGCGGCGGAAGGCGTGATCGTCACATCCAAGGTGCCGCCGGATTGGGCACAGGGCAAAGCCAGTCTGTAGAACCGGGCGGAACAGTTCGTCTGCACCGGTTCGCTGAAATAGAAGGAACCGTTGGTGAGCGTGACGATCTGGAGCGGAAACCAGACGGAGCTGGCCAGATTGGCGCAGACTTCCACCATGACCGTGAGATTGGCGTTGGCGGTGTTGGTGATGTTAAACCCAAATTGATTGCCCTGCACGCCAAAGCTGGGGCCACCGGCCTGGATCAGCGGGTTCCACAGCATGGCCGGAGGACCTTCCGGGAAACCCCAAAAAGCGTAACTCCAGCCGGTGGCGCCAGGCAAATAATAGACCGTCGCACTGTCGTCATCATAAAACACATCCACACCAGCAGCGGCGGGAGCGTTGCCCTTGAAATAGATATTGGTCAGGCTGGTGCAGAAATAGAATGCGAGATTGCCGACGCTGGTGACACTGGCAGGAATCGTGACGCAGGTCAGGCTGGTGCAGTCGTAGAACGCAAATTCCCCGATGGTGGTGACGCCGTTGCAGATGGCGGCGTTGGTCAGCCCGGTGCAGTACTCAAACGCCTCGTCCCCGATATTGGTGACGCCGCCAGGAATCGTAACGCTGGTCAGGTTGGTGCAGAATTCGAACGCTTCACTCCCGATGCTGGTGACGGTGCCGGGGATTGTGTAACTTCCGCCCACACCGCCCGGAAATTCAATGAGTGTAAATTGATTCTTGTCGAACAATACTCCATTCACGCTGCTATAAAATGAATTATTTGTATCCACCGTTATCGCCGTCAGGCCGGTGCAATCACAAAATGCATCCTGCCCGATGTTGGTGGTGGCGCGGGGAATGGCGGCGTTGGTCAGGCTGGTGCAGAAATAGAACGCAAATTGCCCGATGGTGGTGACAGCGCTGGGAAAGGTGGCGTTGGTCAGGCTGGCGCAGCCCGCGAAGGCATAATCCCCGATGGCGGCGACGGGGCCCAGAATAGTGACGCTCGTCATGTTGGTACAGAAGTAGAACGCATGATCCCCGATGGTGGTGACGGTGCTGGGAATGGTGACGCTGGTCAGGTTCGTGCAGTATTTGAATGCGCTATTCCCGATGCTGGTGACCAGCAGGTTGTTGAGATTGGTTGGAATGGTCAGAGCACCGCCAGGCCCGGTGTAGTTGGTGATGGTGACGGTGTTTGTGTTGCCGGCGTTTACCATGTAACCGTAACCATTACTGGATTGGGCTTGTGCCGCAGCCGCCGCCAACATCAGCAAGCCCGAAAGGGCGGAGAGTGTCCTGTGCATGCTTTTGGAAAAGTTTGGGAATTTCACGGCGGCAGTGTTTTTCTCGCTAATCAGATTCACGTTATGCATTTCAATTGAGCCACGGCAACTGGTAGAGCGTGTCCACACTACTATCATATCCCCGGTTTGCAAGAGCCATGCCATTCGCAAGAATGCGGATATCAGGTCCGTCAATGGGACGCATTGGTGCATGAGAATCCTGCGCCGGTGTGCTTCTCATTATTTGGAATGCGCAAGTTGTTCAAAATCAGCATCTTGGAAACGTATTGCAATTAGGCCCGGGGGCTGCTATTTGTATCTGACTTGACTCAATGAAATCGCTGTGACCTCTGTTGAGCAGAAAAGAACATTCGAGAATGCGGCCAGGGAGCGAGCCGGAAAGATATTCCACGCCCTCAGAAGAAACACCTACCAGTTGACCGACCGGATGTTTGCCTGGTTGATCGTTTTTGAATGGCTGGCGGCCATGGCCTCCGCTTCCCTGATTTCCCCCCAGATTTGGCCGGCGGAAAGGCCCCTGAGGCTGATTTGCACTGCGGCGGAACTGGCGGGGCTGATTTATCTCCTGCCGCTCTATTTTGCCCTCAGAAGCCCCGGCCGCGCCTACACCCGCCATGTCATTGCCCTGGGGCAGATGCTGACCCCTGCTTTATTCATCCATCTGACCGGGGGCGGTTTTGAAACCCATTTCTTTATCTTCGGCGCGCTGGCCGCGCTGGCATCCTATCGCGACGTCAAGGTGCTGCTCTCGGCCACGGTGGTGGTGGCGGGGGACCATTTTCTGGGCGGTTTGCAATGGATCCAATCGGTTTTTGGCGCGGTGGAGGTCATGCCCTTGGACTGGGTGGCCTTTACCGGCTGGGTCCTGTTTGAAGACACCATTTTGGCGCTGTGGATTTGGGAAAGCCTTCGCCTGACTTCCGGGATGGCCTTCAATCAAGCCGAACAGCAGCTGCTGCACGAGACCATCGAACGGGAAGTGGCGGAGCATATCGACGCCCTGCACCAGGAGAATGTCAAGTACAAGCATATCCAGGGCCACCTGCAGCAAAGCGAGGCCAAGTTCCGCTCCCTGGGCGAATCCTCCCCCGACGGCATTTTCCTGGCCGACACCGCCGGCCAATGGATTTATTGCAACTCGCGCTGGTTCTCCATTTCCGGCTTGAGTTTTGAGGAAAGCCTGGGCGAGGGGTGGACCCGGGCCATTTACGACGAGGACAAAGCCAGGGTGCTGGAGGAGTGGAGCCGTTGTTTGCAGGAGCGCAAGGAGTTCTCGCAGGAATTTCGAGTGGTATCAGCCAGGGGCGAAACCCGCTGGGTGTCGTGCCGCACGGCCCCCATTCGTTATGAAACAGGCGACACCGGGAGAAGCGGCGGTTACGCCGGCACCGTTCAGGACGTCAGCGACTACAAGGCCGCCGAGGCCGAATTGCGCCGCGCCAAAACCGACGCCGAGGCAGCGGTCAAGGCCAAGGGCGAATTCCTGGCCAAGATGAGCCACGAGATCCGGACCCCGATGAACGGCGTCATCGGCATGACCAATCTGCTGCTGGACACGGAGATGACCTCGCAGCAGCGTGAATTTGCGGAAACGATCCGGCGCAGCGCGGAATCACTGTTGATCCTCATCAACGACGTGCTGGACTTCTCGAAGGGCGAGTCCAAACGGCTTATATTCGAAACGATCGATTTCAATTTGCAGGAGACCATTGAAGGCGCGCTGGAGTTGCTGGCGGAAACCGCCCAAGCCAAGAACATCGAGCTGGCCGGCTTTGTTCTGGCCGATGTTCCCATCCGCCTGCGCGGCGATCCCGGGCGGCTGCGCCAGGTATTTGTGAACCTGGTGAGCAACGCCGTGAAGTTTACTGAATTCGGCGAAGTGATTGTCTCGGTGGCCAACATGGCTGAAACGGCGACGTACGTGGATTTGCGCTTTGAAGTCCGCGACACCGGCATTGGCATTCCGCCGGAAGTGCAGCCGCGGCTTTTTCAAGTCTTCAGCCAGGCGGACAGCTCGACCACGCGCAAGTATGGCGGCACGGGCTTGGGCCTGGCCATTTCCAAGCAATTGATTGAAATGATGGGGGGGCAGATCGGCTTCACCAGCGTGCCGAACCAGGGATCGACTTTTTGGTTCACGGCCCGGCTGGAGAAGCAGCAGGCGGCGGCCAAAGCGCCGGCCAGGCAGGCCGACCTGGGCAATTTGCGCGTGCTGATCGTCGATGACAACGATACGAACCGCCGGATTTTGGAGGATCAAATGCAAGTCTGGGGCATCCACGCTTTCTGCGCCGGCGGCGCCCAGGAGGCCCTGGAAAAATTGCAGGATTCGTCGCAGGGCCGCATTGACGTGGTTTTGCTTGACATGCATATGCCCGGCATGAACGGCGTCACCCTGGCCAAAGTGATCAAAGCCGACCCCAAACTGGCCTCCACCCGGCTGATCATGCTGACGTCGCTGGGCCGGTTAATGGATGATGAACAACTGCAAAAGGCCGGCATCGACGCCTGTCTGGTCAAGCCAGTCAAGCAAGCCCGGCTCTACGAATGTTTGACAGGCTCGCGCAGCCTGCCGGAAAAGGCCGGTTCCGGGGAGGGCACCCCCGCCGTGGCCGCGCCCGCCCTGCCGACGGACCTGCACATTTTGCTGGCCGAGGACAATCTCATCAACCAGAAGGTGGCCGTGGCCCAATTGCGCAAGCTCAGCCTGAGCGCGGAACTCGCCAGCAACGGCGCGGAGGCGGTGGAAGCCTGCCGGCGCACGCGCTTTGACGTGATATTGATGGACTGCCAAATGCCGCAAATGGACGGGTATGAAGCCAGCCAACGGATCCGCCTGCAGGAGAAAGAGGAAGGCGGAAAACCGGCCTATATCATCGCCATGACGGCCAATGCCATGCAAGGCGATCGCGAAAAATGCCTGGAGGCGGCCATGAACGATTACCTTTCCAAGCCGGTCAAGGACACGGAATTGCGCGGAGCGCTGGCCCGTGCGTGCGCGGCTGCGACGGCCCAGGCAGCGGAATCGAACCAGAACGGAAAACCTTCCGAGGCCACCGCGCCGGAAGTTCCCAGCCCGGAGGCGCTGGTGGATCTGGAACGTCTGGAAGCGGCGGCCAACGAAGACCCAAAGGTTTTGCAGGAATTGGTCGAGTTGTATTTCGCGCAGGCCACGGATCTGATGAACGGCTTGCATGGCGCCATCAATTCCGGCTCGGCCAAAGACGTGGACCATTTCGCCCACAAACTGGTGGGGGCCAGCCTGGCCTGCGGCATGTCGTCCATGGTCATGCCCTTGCGCGAGTTGGAAAGGCGCGGCAAGGAAGGCCATTTGGGTGACGATGCCGAGGCTTTGTTTGACCAGGCCCGGCGCCATCTCGAACTGACCCGCAGTAAAGTCGGAACATACGTACAGGAATACCAACACCATTGAACTCCAACGAATCATCCCCTAATCCGGCCCCGTTGATCGACTTTGACCAGCTTCAATCCGCCTGCGGCGGCGACGCCGCGCTGCTGCGCGAATTGATGGACATGTATTTCGGCCAGGCGGACCAAATCATTCCCGGCTTGCGTCAGGCCATTCAAACCGGGGCCGTGGCCGAGGTGAACCACCTGGCCCATAAACTGGCCGGGTCGAGCCTGGCTTGCGGCCTGTCTGCCATTGTGCCGCCGTTGCGCCGGATGGAGCAGGGGGCCAAAGCCGGACACCTGGAAGGGGCGGACGCGGCCATCGCCGAGGCAACGTCGGCGCTTGAATTATTGCGCAAGGCGGTGCAGGATCATCTGCGCCAATCGCCAAGCCCGTGATGTAGCTGGATGAAAAAGATTTTAATTGTCGAAGACGAGTTGATCGTCCGCTCGATCTATCGCCGCAAGTTCGAAATATCGGGTTACCAAGTGGAAACCGCCGAAGAGGGCACGGCCGCGCTTAATTTGATGGCCACTTTCAAACCAGATGCGGTGCAGGTCGATCTTGGGTTGCCGGGAATGGATGGCGTGGAAGTGATCCGGCAGATTCGAGCCTGGCCCGAGTTCAAATCAGTTCCCATTCTGGTCATCTCCAGCTTTTATCGTCCTGATCTGGCCGGGGACGCTTGGAAAGCAGGGGCGAACAAGTGCGTTTCCAAAATGGATTGCACGCCGAACCTTGCCTTGGAATTGATCGAATCGATGCTGGGAGGGGAAACGGCCAGCCCCTTTGCCAAATTCGGCATGGTTCCCATGACCGAGGAGCGCAGCGACGGCATTCGCCTTGTGCCCGCCGAATCTCCGTGGGAAGAGGCCACGCAAATCATAACGCGCAAGCCCGTGCCTTCAGCCGGCGCTCCCTTGCCCGCGGCTGCTCCGGTGGCATCGACTGGTTTCAAACACAAGCCGCCTTCCACCCTGCCGACGTTTGCCAAAGAGCAGTCCGCGCCGGCCGGCGCTGCGCCGCCCGGCGTGGCCAAACCCGATCCTGAAGGCACAAGCCACACCACCCGGCCCATTTTCGCCCGGCCCTCGGTGCAGAAACTGACCAAGCCGAAACCAGCCGCCGAGCCGCCGGCTCCGGCTGCCACCCCGCCGCCTTCCGAATCTCCGCTCATCGAGGGGCCGAGCACCTTCATCCCTGGTTCTGTTGACGCCGCTGCCGGCAGCACTTCTTTTCACGTCGAGATACGACAGGAGTTTCTCAAGCGTGCCCCCGCCATCCAGGCCGAGTTGCGCGACCGCGTCGGTTCTTTGATCAAAAGCAAAAGCACCATCGATCAGATCGCGCTTTTGCCCGGCTTGGAAAGCTCCGTCGCCTCATTGGCCAGCCTGGCCGGCATCACCGGCTACAGTCGCATCTCGCACCTTTCCGGCGCGCTGGACGCGTTGATCAAAGACCTGCACAAGAAGCCCTCGCAAATGACCAATTCGGTCCTGCGCACGATTGCCCATGCTTCCGACTGCCTCAACATGCTCTTTAACGATCTGGAACGAATGCCGCGTGACATTCCGCAATCCATGCTCATTTTGGTGGTGGATGACGAACCCATCGCCCGTCGCACCATTTCCGTGGCGATGGCAAAATCCAACCTGCGCTGCATCGGCTTGGAAGACTCCCGCGCCGCATTGAACCTCCTGCGCGAGAACCCGTTCGACCTCATTTTCCTGGACGCCGAGATGCCCGGCATGAACGGCTTTGAACTCTGTGGCGAATTGCGCAAGCTTCCCACCAACAAGGCGACGCCCGTTATATTTGTCACCAGCCTGACCAAGTTTGAAGTTCGCGCCCAATCCTCCCTGGCCGGCGCCAATGATTTGATTGCCAAGCCATTTCTGATGATGGAACTGGCCGTCAAAGCCCTGACCTATCTGCTCAAGCCTCAACCCATCGTCGAACCCAAGACGCCGGCCAAGCCTTAGATTTCAAGTTCCCCCCTCGTTAAAAACGAGGGGTTAATGAAATTGGTTCGACGTCATCCTAAAAACTGGGATCTAACGGTCATCCAGCAATGGAAGAACGCGGGTTGACAAAGCTGACCTGATCATCTATTAGTGGGGTTGTTATTCCAATGAGGCACAAGCTGTGGGGTTTCCCCACTTGTTGCATTGGCAATTTGCCATGACAGCTCAACTTCAGGAGCAGTTGCATTTGCGCGGGATGGAACCGTGGCTGGCCAAGAAAATCTACGTCCGCAAACGGGACGCGCGCGTCTGCCCAAAGGTCAAGGAGACACCGTCCACGGAGAGCCTGCCGGGATTGGTCACCGTCCCCATTTCCATGCCGCCCCAGGAACGGAAGGAACCGCCCGCCATCCGCACGGCTCCTGCGTTGTTGCAGGAGATTTACTGTCAAGCATTGCCGAAAGCGCTGTCCGGCAGGGAACTGGAGGCGGTTCACCGCGGACATTTCAGCGCTTACATCCAGGAAGGCCAGTATTTGGAGCGGTTGTCGCCGGAATTGACGGGTTTTGACCTGGAAATGCTGGCGGACGCCCTGCGATTGGAGCGGGATGACTTGTTTCCCCCGACCGGCTTGCAGGCGCTGCGGGACGATTACTTGCTGCGTGACAAGGGCCGGCTGATCGAGGCTCCACAATATTTCTGGATGCGCATGGCGATGGGGCTGGCATTGAACGAGGGCGAACAGTGCAACGCGCGCGCGGTGGAGTTCTATGAGGCGCTTTCCACATTTCGTTTTGTGCCTGCGGAGCCGATCTTGCGCCATGCCGGCACGGTTGAGCCGCGGTTGGTGCAATGTTTTGCCTGGAGCAGTCAGAGTGATCTGGAACGCGTCAGCGCACGCGCCAGGGGCATGGAGCGGGGTGGAAGAACAAGTTTGACCTGCTCCTGGCTTGAACCGTGGCACATCAGCATCGTGGATTTTCTGCAACGCCCGGCTGCGGGCGGCCCCGGCTCGGGCCATGATTTGAACAAGGCGCTGTGGATCCCCGATTTGTTCATGAAGCGGGTCCGCCAACAAGGACGCTGGACGTTGTTCGACCCTGCCGAAGTTCCCGGCCTTGAGCAGCAATATGGCCGCGCCTTCGAGAAGCGTTACATCGCCTGCGAACAAAAGGCGGACCGCGGCGAGATGCGTGGTTTCCGGCGGATCCATGCCGCCGCGCTTTGGCAGGAGGTGCTGGACTCGCTGGCACGGACCGGCCAGCCCTGGCTCGGGTTCAAGGACGCGGCCAACGTCCGCTCGGCCCAGGACCACGCGGGTGTGGTGCAATGCGCCAGTCTCTGCACCGCCATTTTGCCCAATACTTCGCCGCTGGAAAATCCGGCTTGCAGCATCGGCGCGGTCAATCTGGCCGTGCATCTGGCAGGGGATTCTCCCGCCGAACTGGACATCGCACTTTTGCGCGGCACCGTCGGCGCCGCCATGCGGATGCTTGACAACGCCATTGACATCAGTTCCTACCCGAGCGAGGCGGCGCGGGCCGCGAGCCGGGAGCATCGCCCGGCGGCCCTGGGGATTCTCGGTTTCCAGGACGCGCTGGACCGGCTCAAGGCCGGCTACGCCAGCGCGGCGGCGGCGGATTTCGCCGATCGCAGCATGGAAATCATTTCCCACCAGGCCATTCTCGCTTCGGCCAGCCTGGCCCGGGAGAGGGGCGCGTATCCCAGTTACGCGGGATCGAAATGGAGCCACGGCCTTTTGCCGGTGGATACGCTGCACCTGCTGGCCGCGGAGCGCGGCATGGCGGTCGATATTGATTCATGCATGACACAGGATTGGGACATGGTGCGGCACGCGGTGCGGCGCGACGGCTTGCGCCATTGCACGACCACGGCCATCTCGTCCACTGATGCCGGCTCCAGGATCACCGGAGCCAGCCCTTCGATCGAACCCGCCGGACAAGGCAGGGAAGGGAATGAGCGGACGGCGTTTGACATCGGGCCGCAATGGCTGATCGAGTGCGCAGCGCGCCGACAGAAATGGCTGGATATGAGCCAGACGCTGACCCTTTATGCGGCGGACCGGGGTTCCGCGGCGCTGGGCGGCATCTGCATGCAGGCGTGGGAAAAAGGATTGAAAACCACGCGGCAATTTCATTGGCAGCCGCCATTGGAGGCGGCACCAAAAATCGACAGCCGGCGCCAAACCGTCTAAACCCGCGGCCGGGGCTGCTACTGGCCCGCCACCAGCATCATGCCGATCTGTTTTGAAATCTCGGAGGCGAGGTCAGAATCGCCGGCCATGCTGCCGCGGGCTTGCACGACCACTTCCGTGATCCTGCCATCGATATCCGAGACTTTCACCCAAACGGTGTGCTGGTTGATTTTGGCTTGGAAGGAATTGTTGACGGCGTTGTCCACCAGCAATTTGCCATTGCGATTGAGCACGGTGCGGGCGGCCGCGCTGACTTGCGCGACAGGCCGCGTATAGCGGCTGGTGAAGCGGTCCTTAGTGAAGGGCATTCCCGCCACACTGTGGCCGTCCTGGGTGCTGATGCAACCGGGCAGGAGAACCAGACAGGTCGAAAGGGCCAAAAACGACAAGAATTTAATCTTCATGACGGCCAATATGCAGTTGACCCATCCCCTCCCGTCAAGCTTTTTGCGAACAGAAGAAGGAGAGGTCCGGGAAAGGAGTGTCTTCATTTTTTAGCACGAATTACCCCGAATCACCCGGAATTAGCCGGAATTTTCACCCTTGAGCCTCAACCGTTCCCGCGACCCCCCCGGATATACCCCCGAGAATTTCTCGATAAATCCGAGAAATCTGCGGATCGCCGGCGGTCCTGGCGGGGCGACGCGGCTACGGGGTCGAGGTCTCCAGGGGTCTGGAGCCGTCACACCGTCACACTTGTTGATGGTCAAGGACTTAAGCATGGGTGAACCCGTCACAAATGCCGACACAAGCCGGCACGGAGCCGTCACAAACTGCCCTCTGGTTGCACGGATTTTGGCATTTCCGGCATTTTTAAATTTTTTCCTCTATTCGGTTGACAGACCATCCCATTCCCCCACCGGGGGGGCAGTGGGCCATTAGATTGTTGCCGACAGCAATTCCGCGATTGACCAAGCGTGATCGGTTAATCCGCTCGCCTGTGCTGGCGTCTGCTTGTGGGCGGAATGAACTCGGCAGAAGTTGTGAAACGCGACCAT
>JBKQUS010000081.1:0-22887 GCA_052325505.1 Limisphaerales bacterium | reverse complement strand
CTCTTTTCGAAAGGGTTTTGAAACTCGGAATGAACGGCAGACAACTAAAAATAGAAGTGACAGCAAGCCGTAAAAGTCGCGCTTATTTTCAGTGCTCCGTGGTCTAAAGGATGGGGTCCGCCTCACAGATTCGCTTTGGTGGTTCATTCAACAGACCGCCGCGACGAAACAAGGTGGCTTTTACGAATTCAAACCGATGTATGTTTCTGTGCTTCCCATTCCCTCCGCTGAGGCGGCCGAGCGCACCGCGATTTGCGCGTTGGTGCAGAAGTGTCTGGAGGCGCGGGGGCAAGGGGCTGGGGTGGCGGGTTGGGAGGCGGAAATCAACGAGCGGGTGGCCCGGCTCTACGGCCTGACACGGGAGGAGATCAAAATCGTGTCCGCCTCCGCAGAGCCACGGCGCGACAAGGAAGCGCGGTGAAATGAAAACGCTGTTGCAAATCCACAATGAGTTGGCCGCCGGACAATTCGAGTTCAACCGGCACGCCTTTCATCGTGTCGTGGAGCGCAACATCAGTGAGCAGGAAATCCGCGAGGCTGGGGCAAAGGCGGAGTTGATCGAGCATTATCCGCAGGACAAGTATTCGCCGAGCGGATTGTTGCTGGGATTCACCCGCGCTGGACGGGCGTTGCATTTTCAAGTATCGTTTGGTGAGTCGGACGCGGCGAGAATTATCACAATTTATGAACCAGACCCGAATGAATGGATCGAAAACCGGAAACGGAGGTAGCCATGTTTAGTTGCCATGTCTGCGGCCACAACGCCGCAAAGTCGGAATTGGTCAGCGAGGTCTTTAACCTCGGAGGACGTCGCGTGCTGGTGGAGGGCATTCCCGCGCTGGTTTGCGAACGTTGCGGGGAAGCCACCTTTTCACGGGAGACGACGGAGCAAATCCGTCAGATGGTTCATGGGGCGGGCCGCCCGGTCAAAACCGTGCCGATGGATGTATTTGCCATGGCGTGAGGCAATTGATGCCGACGCATGACATCATAGACAATCGCAGGGAAAAACTGGTTGACCACATCAACCGCATCCTGTCCTCCACGGAGTCGGCCCGGTTTGCGGTGGGTTATTTTTTCCTTTCCGGTCTGGAGAGCATCGCGCAGTGGCTGGCAGGGGTGAAGGAATTGCGGCTGCTCATCGGCAACACCACGAACCGCGAAACGCTGGAGCAATTGGCCGAAGGCTATCGGCGCCTGGACCTGGTGTCGGAGGCGGCGGAAGCCGAGGCTTATCCCAAGCGCGCGGACACCAAGCGCATGGCCGGTGAAACGGCGGGCAACATCCGGTCGGCCATTGAGTTGATGGATCAGACGGATGAAGCGCAGGCGGTAGTGACAACGTTGGTGCGGATGGTCGAGGAGAAGCGGCTCAAGGTGAAGGTCTATACCAAGGGCCGGTTGCACGCCAAGGCGTACATTTTCGATTACGGCAAGGTGTTTGATAAAGGCGGAAAGCCGGTCGAGCGCCACGAGAAAGGCCTGGCCATCATCGGCTCGTCGAACCTCACCTTGTCCGGCGTCACCCACAACACGGAGTTGAACGTGCTGGTGCAGGGCAACGACAATCACACCGAGCTTGGGAAGTGGTTTGACGCGCTTTGGGATGAGTCGCAGGACTTTGACGAGGCGCTGATGCGGGAGATGACGCAGTCCTGGGCGGTGGCGTCCGTCCGCCCGTATGACGTCTATATGAAGACGCTCCATACGCTGGTGCGCGACCGGCTGGAAGGCGAGGATGACAAGGATATTTTGTGGGACGACGAAATCACCAAACGGCTGGCGGATTTTCAGAAAGTGGCGGTGCGCCAGGCGGTGCAAATGGTGAAGGATTACGGCGGGGCGTTCGTGGCGGACGTGGTTGGGTTGGGCAAAAGTTACATCGGCGCGGCCATTGTCAAACAGTTTGAACGCACGGACCATGCGCGGGCGCTGATCCTCTGTCCCGCCCCGCTCACGGACATGTGGGAGCGATACAACGAAGTGTATCAACTGAACGCCCGCGTGCTCTCCATGGGCTTTCTGCGCGAGGCCGACGACGGATCGCCCAACACGCTGCTGGAGAACGTGCTCTTCAAAGACCGCGATTTCGTGTTGATTGACGAGAGCCACAATCTGCGCCATCGCGACACGCAACGCTACAAGGTGGTGGAGGCGTTTTTGAGCACGGGCCGGCGCTGTTGTTTCCTCACCGCCACGCCGCGCAACAAAAGCGCGTGGGATGTTTATTCCCAAATCAAGTTGTTCCATCATGATGACAAAACAGACCTGCCGGTTGATCCGCCCGATTTGAAGCAATACTTCAAGCTGATTGAGGATGGAGAACGGCAATTGCCGGACTTGCTGGCCAACATCCTCATCCGCCGGACGCGCAACCACATTTTGCGCTGGTACGGCTTTGATTCCGCGACCCACCAGCAGGTTGACCCTTCGCAGTTCCGGGATTATCTCGACGGAAAGAAGCGCGCTTATGTCATTGTCGGCGGGCGTCACCAATTTTTCCCGAAGCGCGAATTGCAAACGATTGAATACAGCATAGAGAACACTTACCACGGGCTTTACCAGGAATTGCGCGGCTACATCGGGAAGCCATCAAGAAGGAAGGAGCCATGGCGCATCATCAAACCGACCGGCGCAGAACTCACCTACGCCCGCTACGGCCTCTACAACTATGTGCCCGGCGAGAAGCAGAAGCGCGAGCCTTACGCGAGTTTGCACCGCGCCGGGGCGACGCTGCGCGGCCTGATTCGCATACTGCTTTTCAAACGATTTGAGTCAAGCGTCTTTGCCTTCAAGGAGACGGTCGGCAGATTGCTTCTCGTCCATGAACGATTTTTGCAGGCGCTGGATCAGGGATTCGTTCCCGCGGGTGACGAGGCCCAAGCCATTCTTTACGAGCCGAACCAGGCGGAGGAACAGGATTTGATGGATGCCCTGCGCCAGGTGTCGGGCCGCTACGACATTGCCGACTTTGATTTGTCGCGCCTGAAACCCGCCATCGAGCATGACGTGGACTTGCTGAGAAAAATTTTGCGCTGCATTGAGCCGATCACGCCGGAGAAGGATGCCAAGCTGCAAAAGTTGAAGGAATACCTGGGCAAAAAACCGCTGAAGGATGGAAAGCGGTTGATCTTCACGCAGTACGCCGACACCGCGAGATACCTTTACGACAATTTGAATCCGGGCGGCACACGGGACGATATCGACGTCATTTTCAGCGGCGATAAAAGCAAGGCCCGCATCGTGGGACGTTTCGCGCCAAAGGCAAATCCGGAATACAGATTCACGGCGGATGAAAAGGAATTGTTCACGGTGGTTGCGACCGACGTATTGGCGGAAGGCTTGAACCTTCAGGACTGCGACAACATCATTAATTATGACCTGCATTGGAATCCGGTCAGGCTCATCCAAAGATTCGGGCGCATTGACCGCATCGGCAGCGATCACGACGTTGTTCATGGCTTCAACTTTCTCCCGGAAACGGAACTCGACAAACATTTGGATTTAAAGGACAAGCTGCATAATCGCATCCAGGAAATCCACGACACCATCGGGGAAGACTCGGAAATTCTCGACCGCACGGAAAAACTCAACGAGGAAGCGATGTACGCCATTTACGAGAAGCAGAACGGCGGCCAGTTGAGTTTGTTCGAGGATGAGGAGGACGAATTTCTCGACCTCAATGAGGCCGAGGAGATTTTGCGGCAGTTGCGGAAGGAGAACCCGGCTGAATACGAGAGAATCGCTGAATTGCGCGACGGCATCCGCGCGGCCAAAACGTCCACGCTCAAGGGACAATTCGTTTTTTGCGAAGCTTCGTATGCTGATCGGGAAAACTCGAAGAGCTTCCAACAATTGTTCCTGCTCGATGCAGGCGGCGCGGTTGTTTCAAAAGACATCCCCAAAATCCTCGGCGCGATCAAATGCGGGCCGGAATTGAAAGGCCAGCCATTGCCGAAGGACTACAACGCGGCCGTCATGCGAGTGCAACGCCAGTTCGCCGAAGAAGTAAAACACAGGCACGCCGAGCGGGCGCATACCTTGTCCTTGAGCCACGGCCAGAACTACGTCTTGCGCGAGTTGCGAGTCTTGTTCGGGTCCATCGCGGACGAAGACCAGAAAGCAATGGTCAACGTTCTTGAAAAGGCATTTCGCGGCGCCATTACGCGGGCCGTGACGCGTGAGGTGAATCTCCTGCGCCGCAACGGCGTGCATGGCCAGCCTCTCCTAAAGGCGCTGGCCCGCATTTACGAGCAGCACAATCTCCGCGATTGGCTGGATCGTCGAAGTTTGCAGGCAACGACACGACCCGTTCCAAGGATTGTGTGCAGCGAAGCATTGGTTTAATCGTGCGGGTCCTGTTGCGGGCTAAGTCGTTGAATATCAACCCCGGAAATATTCTCACATGGACGGGATTTGTCCATGTGGCTGGGCCATGGTGACAATCAAAAAAGCATGAAGATCAACAAAACCGCCAAGGCACGGCGCAGAGGCGTAAGTTTTGGCCCTCGGGCGTCCTGCCTCCCAAACTTTACACTGAAGCGGACCCGGGTTCCCCAACAGAGCCAGCTTAAAAAATAATTAAAATATCAGTTGATGATTGAATATTTAACGCATATAAGTAGTCAAGGATAGTGGGAATGATGAAGGATGAATTAAAAGGCCCCGCCTTCGCCCCGAAAGTTTTCGGGGCTGTGGCGACAGTGGACTTGTCCGCCATAGCGCCCAGCGCGACGGCGGAAGCCCCAAAAGCCTTCGTGTCAAAGGCGAATCAATCCCCACTCAAAGCAGGTCGCACCGCGTCGCAGCCAGTCACAGCGATCTTTTCACGGCGTCGCAGCCAGTCGCAGCCAAATCCGCCTCCACTTGTCCAAAGCAGCCTTGGCGACGGCGGAATCAAACCATGCTTATCTTAGTTAACACCGAATCAAACCAGTGCCCTGGCGGCCAGATTGTATGCAAAGATCTACACAGGAACGCCTTGCAAAACAACCAACGGTTGAGCCGGTCATACTACTCAAAGTGAATCAAAGTGATTTTATTTCCATCTGGCTGGCTGCTCTGGGGGAGGGGTCCCATCGTAATCCTAATCTTAATCCTAATCCCGTGGCCTGCCTTCGTTTCCTTCGTTCACTTCGTGGTTGCTCCAAACGGGGGGGAATCGGATGGTCTGTCAACCGACTGGAGGAAATAATTTAAAAATGCCAAAAATGCCAAAATCCGTGCAATGCAAAGGGCAGTTTGTGACGGCTCCGTGCCGGGTTGTGACGGCATTTGTGACGGGTTCACCCATGCTTAAACCCTTGAGCATCAACATTTGTGACGGTGTGACGGCTCCAGACCCCTGGACGCCTCGACCCGGGGGCTGGTATGGGGGGTGTCCTAATCCTAATCCTAATCAGTGGCGGGACATTCCCGGTTCGAGTCGTTTCGACCTGTTTCGACCAAAAAATAAATCCTAAATGTTCCGAGAAAACCGTAAAAGGTGAAAAATGAATATTTGCCCTTTTTCGTTTGGAACCTGCTGCCAGCCAATCCAATCCAACCACAAACGGCCTAAACTATTTTTCGGGTTTTACGTAAAATTTTCGGGGGTATGGGTGGGGGGGGCCTCGCCGCCAAAGAACGCAAGGTCAACGCTGAGAATTCGGGGCAATTCGTGCCAATTCGTGCCAAAAAAATGGTTGTCGGCGCTGCGCGTGGATTTCGAGCAACAGGCTCGAACCAGGATCAGGCCGGGACGGGGTAAAGTGGGGTGTCGTGGCGCAGGGTGCCGTGCAGGGCCTCGAGCAGTTTGTCCACCGTGTAGGGCTTGGCCAAAAAAGTCTTGACGCTGAGGGCCTCCAGTTCTTCGGTGCGCATGCCCCCGCCCTGTTCCGTTCCCAGGCCGCTCGAAGCAATGATTCTCAGGCGTGGATGCATTTTTCTCAAGACCCGGATCAGTTCCACGCCGTCCATCTCCGGCATCACGACGTCCGTCACAACGGCGTCAATGGCCGGCCCGTGGCGGTGAACCACGGCCAGGGCTTCCAAGCCGTTTCTCGCCGCCAAAACCCGGTAATTCTGCTTCTCCAGCAGCGACTTCATGCCGGAAACGATCTCCGGCTCGTCATCCACAATCAACACGGCTTCCCCGTCGCCGCCCGGCATTTCGGGGGGCGTATAGGGCGTGGCGCGCTCGACCGCTTGGGGCGACGCCGGCAGCAGGATCCAAAAGGTCGATCCCTTGCCCAAGGCGCTCTCCACCATGACGGCGCCCTGGTGGCTCTTGACGATGCCCAGCACGGTGGACAATCCCAGGCCCGTTCCCTTGCCGATTTCCTTGGTGGTAAAGAACGGGTCGAAAATCCGTTCCCGGTCGTGCGGCGCGATCCCGCAACCGGTGTCGGAAACCTGCAAGAGCAAATAGGGTCCGGGCGGCGCGGGCGCGGGCAGGGCGGGCCTTGGTTCTGTCAACGTAACGTTTCGCGCCCGCAGTCCCAATCGCCCGCCGTCAGGCATGGCGTCGCGGGCGTTGATGCATAAATTGAGCAGGACTTGGTGGATTTGCGTTCGATCGCCCATGGCCGTCCAAAGGCCGTCCTCGGCTTGAGCGGTGATGACGATGTTCTTGGGAAAGGTGCGGCCGGCGATCCGCGCCACGTCGTTCATCAGATCCCCGGCCTGGATGGCCACCCGTTCGCCGTTCAGTCCCCGGCCAAAGGTCAGAACCTGTTGGATGATGTCGGCCCCGTGTTTGACGCAGGCCTCGATGCGGTTGATGGCCCTTTCCTGCTCCTCCGATGAAAGGCCCCAGCGCAATGTCCCGGCGGACATGAGGATCGGGGCCAGGGTATTGTTCAAATCATGGGCCATGCCTGTGGCCAGCGTGCCGATGCCTTCAAGGCGTTGCGCGCGGAGGAATTGCGCCTCGAGCTTTTTCTTTTCCGTAACGTCATTGGCCAGCGACAATTTCGCCTCGCGTCCGGCAAAGGTGATGAGGCGGGCGAAGATTTCCACCGTGAGGACGCTGCCATCCTTGCGACGATGCCGGCTGACGAAGCCGTTGGCGGGACGCCGCACGTTGGCTTCCGACAACCGCTCGTCCAGCACCGGCAAGTCTTCCGCGCAATGCAAATCCTTCACGGTCATGGCCAGCATTTCCTCCTCCGAATAACCATAACCCCTGAGGGCGGCCTGGTTGATCGCCAACAGGGCCAGCGTCTTGATATCAAAGACATACATGGGCAGCGGGTTTGCCCGGAACAATAATTGGTAGCGCTCTTCGCTTTCCCGGAGGGCGTCCGCCGCTTTTTGCCGCTCGCGAATCTCTATTTGCAGGTTTGCGTTGGTTTGTTGCAGGACTTGCGTGCGCTGCTCCACCTTGGCTTCCAACTGCGCCATCTTGGTCCTGGCTTCCAGCGACAGACGGTATTTTTCCGTCATGGCCGACGCCAGTTGCAGCACCTCCACGGCGTCGAATGGCTTTTTCAAGATGACCAGGCGGTCTGAATAATCGAGCTTCGCCATCATTTCATCCCAGGAATAATCCGAATAGGCCGTGCAAAGGACGATCTGGGTGTCCGGGCAAATCTTCCAGATTCTGGAGGTTGTTTCCACGCCGTCCCAGCCGGGCGGCATGCGCACATCCACGAACGCCATCGCATAAGGGCGGCCTTCCGCCCGCGCCTTATCCACCAGGGCCACCCCTTCCTGGCCTTGGTAGGCGGAGTCGATTTCATACTTTGGCCGCCGGCTGGCCGCCGACTGCCCAAAGAGAGTCGCCTCCATGTCCTTTAATTCCGACCCGTGGTCTGCGCACAGTATTTTGCGAAAATCCGTGTGGATAGCTTGGTTGTCATCGACAATCAGAATACGCCCGTTCCTCGCCACCGGCTGAACCGGCGACGGTCCTGCCGCAGGAACCGCTGGGTTTTCTCCCTCGGACGTTAAGTTGGCCGTTGACATTATCTTATGGTGCTTTCATCGGCCTTTCAGGGGAAAATCTTGAGGGAGCCTTGGGATTTCTCGCAAGGCTCCCCGCAGGGCGTAATTTGTGGCATCAATGCCAGAATCACGAATCAGGGCAGAATGTGGCTCGAACTGACGATGCTGCACTGGGGCTTGACGCTGACGGTCCCCAGGTTGGCAGAATAGCTTGCGGCCCAGGTTGCCGTACCGTCCGCAGGGCACCACGGCAGCTCACCTGACGAGCCGTGCCCGAGGTACGGTTGCAAATCCGAGCCGGTCGGTGTGCCGGTGCTGGACTGGTTTTGCTCCAGCGCCCATTGCTGCTTGGCGGCGTCAATCAGACGGAGGTTGTTTATGCAGGCATCCATCTGCGAGGTCGTGCGCGCGCGCACGAAGTTGGGAATGGCGATGGCGGCCAACAGACCGATAATCGCCACGACGATCATGATTTCCACAAGGGTGAAACCCGATTTGCGGCTGACGTTGTTTTTCATAATACTTTCTTTCCGCATGCGGCGTGAACCCTGCAAAAAGCGGGTTAAATGATGACACTGTGGTTCACTGATTGCTTTTTACATACCGCTGCGGAAGAACTTGAAGCATCCGTTGTGCCAAAGGGGCAACGCCGGGGTTATCTATCCATGCTTCAAGGGTTTCCCCTTGGCGGGTCGTTCTTCGAGGGACGCGCGACTTGTCCTAAAGGCGGACATTTTTTGTCAAGAAACGGAAAAAAGCGGAAAAAAATGCCGCGGCCACCGGCGCACCGGATCGGCTAATCCTTCACCGACCGCTTGCCGCGCCGGCCCGCCCGGAACAGCTCCATTTGAGGCTCCTTGAAAAACTCATAATTCTTCAGCACGCGGATGATTTGCAGGAGATCGGATTTATCGTAATTCCTATTGACTTCCGTCCGTGCGATCAAATCCGCCAGCATGGTGCGGAAGGGAATCACGGCATCGACCCCCTTGGCGCGCAGGACGCGGATGCTTTGCTCGCGCGCCGCAGCGGTCTGCGCCAGCGCGGGCACGACCAGAATCTTCAACGGCGCCGCGTCCGGACTAAAGGACCGGGCGGCCTGTTCAAACACGGCCGGTTCAACGAACCGGAACATTTCGGGCGAATTCTCCAGCAACGCCGGGCCAAAGGATTCGGTATGCCAGCCGCGCACCACCACGATGGCGCGCTTCACCGCCGCCAAGTCCTCCGCCGTCAATATTATAAATGGAACCGGCGACTGGCCTTCGCGCGCCTGGGGGTTCCAGACGAAGAAATCAATCCCGTCCTTTTCCTGTTTGCCCCGCCCCGAGTATTTGCGGTCCTGCCGTGTCAAAAAACCGTGCAGTTCAAAATATTCCCGGACAATGGTTTCGCTGACGGCTGCCATGATTCAGGAATTGTTCCGGGAGCGCCGGGGATTGTGCAACACTTTTTCGAGCAGCGCCCGCGGCGCCCTCTGACCCGGTTCAGCACGGCCGATGCGGCGGGCCAGGACGAACAGCGCCTCGCCCCCGCTCACTTTCTTATCCAGCCGCATCGCTTCAAACAACCCGGCCTTTTGCCGCGCGGACAATGGAATGGCCACCGGCAATCCCGCCCGGCAAAAAAGCGCCTCAATCCGCCGGGCGTCGCCGGCGGGCAACCCCGAAATCGCAACGGACAGATTGGCCGCCGCGACCTGCCCGATGGCTATGGCCTCGCCGTGCAAAAACTTTCCGTAGCCGAAAACCGCCTCGATGGCATGGCCGATGGTGTGGCCGAAATTCAAAATCGCGCGCAGGCCGGTGTCCCGTTCGTCCCGCCCGACGACCTCCGCCTTGATCTCGCAGCAGCGGGCAACCGTTTCGGCCAGCACGGCTGGGTCCTGTTTCAGCAGCGGCTCCAAAATCTTCTCCAACCGGCCAAAGAGTGCCGCGTCGCGGATGATCCCGTACTTGATGACCTCGGCCAAGCCGGAGCGGAACTGGCGCATAGGCAAAGTGGACAGTGTGCCCAGATCGCACAGCACCAGGCGCGGCTGATAAAACGCGCCCACCAGGTTTTTGCCCGCGGGCAAATTGACCCCCACCTTGCCGCCCACCGAACTGTCCACCTGCGCCAGCAAGGTGGTGGGTGCCTGCACGAAGGCAATTCCCCGCAAATAAACCGAGGCGACAAAGCCGGCCAGGTCCCCGACGACGCCGCCGCCCAGGGCCACGATGAACGATTTGCGTTCCAGCCTGTGCCGGGCCAGTTGGTCGCAGCACATTTGAACGGTCTTGAGACTTTTGGAAGTTTCGCCGGCGGGAACCGTGATGAGGACCGGCTCAAAGCCCGCCGCCCGCAACGAAGCCATCGCCGGCTTCGCGTAACACCGCGCCACGTTTGTGTCGGAAATGACCGCGCAACGCCTTCCCAGCCCGAGCTTGGCGCAGTGTTGGCCGAGCCTGGGCAGCAAACTGCTCCCAATGAAAATGGGATAACTACGAGGCCCAAGCGAAACATCAACCGTGCGCATACACTCAAGGAATAGGCGCTGGCGCAAAACAAGGCAAGTTTTGTGTCCGTTTGGTGTTGACACACATGGGGAATAGTGCTACATTACACTTAAGATGAGTTACGCGGTTCCTGTGTTCGCGCCGGAAAACCAGACGGCGGAAACTGTGCTGCTGAAGAGGCGGCGCGGTGTGACGGTCATTACCCAATATGGCCGGGCCGTGGCCTTCGGGGTTTCGCGAGAAATGACCGAAGATTTCATGAAAGCCAAGGCACAGGGCAAGGATCACGAAATAATGGCCGCCATGCAGGCCCATAAAGCCGCCCGTCTGGGAGCAACGCAGATTCTCGCGCGGAAGCCATAAGTGGCGCGCCTTTCAGTTCTTCCTTCGGCCTTTCGCCTCCAGCATTATTGGTCATTCGTGCTTGGACATTAGCCATTCTTTTTTTACCTTCGCGGCATGTCTGATCAATTGACGACCTTGCCGGAGACAGCCCATGAATTCGCCGCCCGCCACATCGGCCCCGACGCCGATGAGAAGACGCGGATGCTGCAGGAGTTGGGCTTTGCCGGAATGGATGACTTTATCGCCGAAGTGGTGCCGCCATCGATTTGCCTGAAAAAGGCGCTGCATCTTCCCGCGGGATGGGATGAGCACGCCGTCTTGAACGAGTTGCGGGCCATTGCCGCCAAAAATCTCGTCTTCAGGTCTTTCATCGGAATGGGGTATTCTGATTGCATCACACCGCCGGTCATCCAGCGGAATGTTTTGGAGAATCCGGGCTGGTACACGCCTTATACGCCGTATCAGGCGGAAATCTCACAGGGCCGCCTGGAGGCGTTGCTCAATTTTCAGACCATGACCAGAGAACTGACCGGCCTGCCCGTGGCCAACGCGTCGTTGCTGGATGAAGCGACCGCCGCCGCCGAGGCGATGCACCTGTGCCAAAGCGTGAAGTCGGAGCGGAACGTGTTTTTCGTTTCGGAAAAGTGCCATCCGCAAACCATCGAAGTGGCCCGCACCCGCGCCCGTCCGTTGGGCATCGAGATCGTGACGGGCGATCATCGCGCATTCCAATTCCACGACAAGGTTTTCGGCGCGTTGGTGCAGTATCCCGCGACCGACGGCGCGATTTTTGATTATGAGGAGTTTGCGGGCCGGGCACATGCCGCTGGGGCGTTGCTGGTGGTGGCGGCGGATTTGCTGGCGCTGGCCTTGTTGCGGCCGCCGGGGGAATTCGGGGCGGACGTGGCGGTGGGCAGTGCGCAACGGTTCGGCGTGCCCCTGGGTTACGGCGGCCCTCATGCGGCGTTCTTTGCCACGCGCGAGGCTTGCAAGCGGTTGATCCCCGGACGGCTGGTGGGCATCTCGAAAGACGCGCAAGGCCGGCCGGCGCTGCGCCTGGCCCTGCAAACGCGCGAGCAGCACATCCGGCGCGAGAAGGCCACCAGCAACATCTGCACGGCGCAGGCGCTGCCGGCCAGCATGGCTTCCATGTACGCCGTCTGGCACGGTCCGGAGGGTTTGAAAAAAATCGCCCGGCGCATTCATTTGTTGACAGTGGGTCTGGCCAGGGGACTGGAGCAATTGGGCCAGGCAGCGAAGCCCTCCGGCAACCTGCCCTTCTTCGACACGCTGCAAATCGACGTCGGGGCCGGGAACAGCGCTGCCCTCGCCAGGGCGGCGGAGGCGCGGCAGATGAATTTTCGCGTCCTGGACCCGCGGACGCTGGGCGTCTCGCTGGATGAAACGACAACGGAAAAGGACGTGGTGGACATCCTGGCGGTGTTCAACGGCGGAGCGGCGCCGGATGTGTCCATTGCGGACCTCGCGGCCAGGGCGGATGCGGATTACCCGGCGCCGCTGGCCAGGACCAGCCCGTTCCTGCGCCAGGCTGTTTTTAACAAACACCACTCCGAAACGGAAATGATGCGTTACCTGCGGCGGCTGGAACAGCGGGATTTATCGTTGACAACCTCCATGATCCCGCTCGGTTCCTGCACGATGAAATTGAATGGCACGGCCGAGATGCTGCCGGTTTCCTGGCCGGCCTTTGCCGGCCTGCACCCTTTTGTGCCTCTGCCGCAAACGCGCGGTTATCAGATCCTTTTCCGGCAACTGGAAGAATGGCTGTCTGAAATCGCCGGCCTGGCCGGGTGTTCGCTGCAACCCAATTCCGGCGCGCAAGGCGAATATGCCGGCCTGCTGGTTATTCAAAAATACCACGAATCCCGCACCCAGCCTGGCCGCCGGGTCTGCCTCATCCCGGATTCCGCGCACGGCACCAACCCGGCCAGCGCGGCCCTGGCAGGCTGGCGCATTGTGCCGGTCGCCTGCGACGCTCAGGGCAACATCGACGTGGCGGACTTGCGCGCCAAGGCGGAGGCGCACAAGGACGATCTGGCGGCGCTCATGGTCACCTACCCATCCACGCATGGCGTGTTTGAGGAAGCCATCGCGGAAACCTGCCGGATTGTCCATGACCACGGCGGGCAGGTCTACATGGATGGGGCCAATATGAACGCGCAGGTCGGGCTGTGCCGGCCCGGCGATATCGGCGCGGACGTTTGCCATATCAATTTGCATAAGACTTTTTGCATCCCGCACGGCGGCGGGGGGCCGGGCATGGGGCCGATCTGCGTGGCGGACCATCTAACCGGATTCCTGCCGGGGCACCCGGTGGTCAACCTCGGCGGTGAAGATCCCATCGGTGCGGTGTCCGCTGCGCCTTGGGGCAGCGCGAGCATTCTGGTGGTTTCATGGGTCTATATCTCGCTCATGGGCGCGGCCGGGCTGGCCGAGGCGTCGAAGATGGCCATTCTGAACGCCAATTACATGGCCCGACGGCTCCAGCCGTTCTTTCCAGTGCTTTACAAGGGCAGGAGCGGCTTCGTCGCGCACGAGTGCATCGTGGATTTGCGCCAGTTCAAAACCGTGACCGTCGAGGACGTGGCCAAGCGCCTGATGGATTACGGCTTCCACGCCCCGACCATTTCATTTCCGGTGCCGGGCACGTTGATGATCGAGCCGACGGAGAGCGAATCGAAGGAGGAAATGGACCGATACTGCGAGGCGCTCATCGCCATTCACGGTGAAATTCAGGCCATTGAAAGCGGCTGCGCCGACGCGCAAAACAACGTCCTAAAAAACGCGCCCCACACCGCGATGTCCGTGGCGGCCGGCGAATGGAAGCATCCTTACACGCGCGAGCAAGCCGCCTTCCCCACGCCCTGGACTGTCGAACATAAATTCTGGCCCAGCGTGGGGCGGATAGACAATGTCTGGGGGGACCGCAATTTGGTTTGCACGTGCGGGTGAGGGGAATTTACGTCAGTCTCCACACTGCGATAAAAGTGTCGGTCGTGGCGAAGCTTTCCGCCGGAGTAGCAGCCCTCCTTCCTGGTCAAAAACGCGCCCAAAACAAGGGCAATACCCCGCCACTTGAGTTTCTCCATTTTTCTGCGAAGTTGAGGCGTGTGCAGTTTCGTCAGAGTGAAAACTAATTAATGAGTTGTATGCCAGACCAAGCCCAAAAGAACAGGCCCGTGGCCCCGAGCGGCGGCGGAGGGGGCGAAGGCCCCAGCGCCCCAAAAGTGGATAAACCTAATACGGAGGAATTGCTCAAACGCATGCGCAAGGTCGACCCCGACCAGGCCAAGCGCTACCGCCAGCGCACGGGGCAATGAGCCATTCCACCCCGATTGCCGGTGATTTCCTCTCGCTCCTGGCGGAGCATCAACTCGCGTTGACGCGGGTCGATGCCGCGGCTGCTTCCCCGGTCCAAACCCAGGCCACCACCGTCTTCGCCTTCCACTTCGCGGACGGCGTCCTGATGGCGGGCGATCGCCGGGCGACGGCCGGAAATATCATCGTGACCGACCGGGTGGAGAAGATCATCGAGATCGATTCGACGTCGCTGCTGGCGGTTGCCGGCGTGCCGGCCACCGCGTTTGAAATGGCGCGGGTCCTGCAAACGTCCTTTGAATACTACCGCCGCAGCCAGTTGCAGCCGTTGAGCTTGCCCGCGCGGGTGCGCGCGCTGGCCCGGTTGCTGCGCGAGAATCTACCCATGACCATGCAGGGCATCGGCATTGTCGTGCCTCTCTTCGCCGGGGTGGATCACGCCGCCTCGCCGCCCAAGGCGCAGATTTACTTTTACGATCCGTTGGGCGCGCAATTTCAGGCGGTGGGCTACGCCGCTTCCGGCTCCGGTTCCGGCACCATCCGCAGCATCCTCAGTTTTCAGGAACGATTCGGCCAGCCGCTGCCCTCTCGCATGAATCTGCCGGACGCCGTCCGCTTCGCCTCGCGCCTGCTTACCACCGCCTCGGAATTCGATTCCGCCACGGGCGGGGTCAATCCGGACACGAACACTTTCGCCACGATCAAAGTTCTAAGGCCCGGCGGCGTTGAAACGATAACCGACGAGCAACAAAAGGAGATTTTGCGCCCATGACCGAGGAGCCATATCGTTGGTTGGAAGCGATCGCCAATCGTCGCGAATACGTCGGCGAACAGCTCAAGAGCGGCTCGCCCGTCCTCGCGGCCAGCCTGCCCGACGGCATTCTTCTGCTCGGCGTGGGCAGCGGGCAGTCCAAGGTGTTCGAATTGTTCGACCGTCATGCCCTGGCCGGCTTGGGGCATCCGGCGGACATCGAAAAAATCCGGCAGGCGGCAATCGATGCCGCGCATATTGAGGCGTTCACCCGCGCGCCGGAAGACGTGAGTTTGCGCCGCCTGGTCGGCTTTGGGCTAAGCCCGCAACTGAAGACCAATTTCGAACAGATTTTCAGCGCGCCCTTTCTGGTGGAATTGCTCCTGGCCGAGCTGGGGGCCGAACCAGCGCACGACCTTTTCTTTCGTCTGCACTACGATGGCTCCTATCAAACGCAAACGGGCGGCGCCATCCTGGCCGCCAGCCAGCCCGAGCCGGAAGCCGCCGGGCAGAAGTGGCTGAAGGACGCCCTGCAAGGGAAAACAAACCGCAGCGAAGCGGCCGAGGTTCTTCTCCAAGCCTGGTGGTGCATTTCGGAAAACAAGCCCATGACCGATCAAATCCCCGCCGAGGAAGCGCGCCGCGCCGGCTGGCGCGAGGCGGTCAAGGGCAGGGTGATCGAGATCGGCTGGCTGGCCCGGCAAAGCGTCCGCGCCGCCAGATATCAAGCCCCAACCAATTCTGACCTTGGATTATGAACCGCATCGTCGGCCTGGAGACGGAATACGGATGCTTGACCAGTGATTTTCCCGGCACACCCAGCGCCATTACCCGGGTGCGCGACTGGATTTTCAAGGACAACCGCTTTGGCCTGATCGACGTCCATCAGCGCGATTGGGACGAGCCGGCCGGCAACGGCGGATTCCTTTTCAATGGCGGCCGCTGTTACATCGACATGGGACATCTGGAATATTGCACGCCGGAATGCATGAGCCTGCTCGACGTGCATCGCTATGACGCGGCGGGCGACGCCCTCCTGCTGCAAGCGGTCAAGGCCATCCGGCTGGAGCGCGAGATTCAATTCATCCGCAACAACATCGATCATTATTCAGGCGCGACTTTTGGCTGCCATGAAAATTACCTGGTGCGCCGCGCCGCGCCCCTGACCGAAGCCAACAAGAATTCGCTTCTGGCCTTTTTGACTTTGCGCATGCTTTACATCAGCGCGGGCCGGGTCGGGACCACCCTTGCCGCCGAAGTGCGCGGCGAGCTGACGCGTCCCGGCCAGGAAAACCTTTTCCAGATCAGCCAGCGCGCCGATTACATCAACAACGACCTTTTCGAATGGGTGCAGTTCAACCGCGCAATCATCAACACTCGCGATGAGCCGCTGGCCGACGCGCGCAAATACCGCCGGCTCCACCTCCTGCATGGCGACAGCAATGTCCTGCCCGCCAGCCTCCTGCTCAAGGTGGGTACCACGTCCTTGGTGCTGGATTTGCTGGAGCTGAATTGCCTGCCCAAAACGGCCCTGGCCGACACCGTCGCCGCCTTCCGCCATTTGTCCCACCAGCCCGACGGCCCCTGGCTGGTCCGGCTGGCCGGCGGCCACTCCGCCGACGCCGTCCAGTTGCTGTCCCAATACCAGCAGGCCGCCTGCGCCGAGCTACGCGGGCGCGACCCCGAAACGGATACATTATTGACAATCTGGGGCGAAGTCCTGGCCGCCCTCGCCACGGACCCGGAGTCCCTGGTCGGCCGGGTGGATTGGATCACCAAACGCTGGCTGCTGCGCCAGTTCTGCGAGCAGGAAGACATTCCCTGGAGCCATCCGTGGCTGAAATCTCAGGACTTGGAATATCATCAGATCGATCCGGCGCGAAGTTTGGGACTGGCGCTGGCCCGCACCCCTTCCGCCTGGGAAATCCCCGGCAAGGAAATCGCCCAGGCCGCCTCCTCCGCTCCGGCCAACACCCGGGCCGCCATTCGTTCCCAAGCCATGCGCCTTCTCCAGCAGGAAGACCGCGCCTATTACATCGATTGGGAAATCATCGGCGCAGAAGGCGGCACCTCCCTGCACCTGCTCAACCCGTTTGAAGCGGAATCGCGCGAGGCCGAATCGTGGGTGCAATTATTGGCAGACTGCGGCGTCCGCCACCTCCGCCGCGCCAAAGCCGCCACCGGCCCGTAGCCATTCTGATTGCTTTATTGCAGTGGCGGTAGAGCCCTCGCTTGCCGCGCCATAGAGCGTTTTTTGCTTCATCACCGACACCCGCATCAACCGGGTCATGAGGGAGCGGCGAAACAGAAACGTCTTCGCATGAAACACTCTGCCAATTACGAATCTCCGAACCCCGTCGGGAATAAGGCGACATCTCCCTCGCCTCCACAAGTGTGTGGAGGCGAGGGCCACAGCCCGCTGCCAAAGCTCGTGGCGCTTTTGCTTGCCTGCCGGGAGCCGCGCCGGACATACTCACGCCGCAATGGACCCTGTTGTCGGCCATGAATGATTATCCGCCCACCGCGCAATTGACCTCCGTCAGCATCATTCTGCCGGTCATAAACGAGACCGTTTCGCTGCGTCAAACCATGGAAACCATCCTGCGCGACGCCCCAAGGCAATCCATCCAAGAAATCCTGATTGTCGTCTGCAAAAAGACCATCCCGGAATCAATGGCCGTCATCGCCGAACTCCAAAAGCAACAGGGCGATTTGGTGGTGGTCCTGCATCAAAAACTGCCTTTCCTGGGCGGCGCTTTGCGCGACGCGTTCGACATCGCCCGCGGCAGCCATGTCATCATGATGGCCAGCGATCTGGAGACCGATCCCAAGTATGTCGCGGAACTGATTGAAGCCGCGCGCAAAAATCCCGGCGGCATTGTGGCGACGTCCCGCTGGCTGGTTCCCGGCCAGTTCCACGGCTACTCGAAGATCAAACTGCTCTGCAACTGGTTGTTTCAGCGCTTCTTTTCCATTCTCTACGCCACCCGCCTCACCGACATGACCTTTGGCTATCGCATCCTCCCGACCAAACTCGTCCAGGCCATCCGCTGGGAGGAACTACGCCATCCGTTTAATCTGGAAACCGTGGTCAAACCCCTGCGCTTGGGTGTGCCCGTGACGGAGATTTCCACCACTTGGCACGCCCGCATCGAGGGCGAATCGCAGAATCCGTTCTTCCGCAATTTCGAATACTTCAAAACGGGTCTCCTCACCCGGTTTGCCTCGCGCCGTTCCATTTTGAAATCCAACTCATGAAAAAAGTCATCGTCACCACCACCATCAATCCTCCCACCGAGGCCGTCGAAGCATTCCAGGCCATGCGGGACTGGGATCTGGTTGTCATCGGAGACAAGAAGACCCCGCGCGATTATCATCTCAGCCGCGGCTTTTACGTCACGCCCGACGAGCAGGAGAAATACGACCCCGCCCTCTCCCAAGCCATCGGCTGGAACTCCATCCGCCGCCGCAACTTCGGCTTCCTCTGGGCCAACGACATGAAGGCCGACGTCGTCGCGGTCGTGGACGACGACAATATTCCTCTGCCCGGCTGGGGGGAAAATCTCCTGGTCGGCACGGAGGTGGAAGTCAATTATTACGAAACCGACCTGCCGGCATTCGACCCGGTCGGCGCCACCAACTATCCCCATCTCTGGCACCGCGGTTTCCCGCTCCAACTTCTCCCCAAACGGCACTATGACCGCAAAAGCCGCCGCAAAATCCGCGTTGATGTCCAGGCCGATTTCTGGAACGGTGCCCCGGACATTGACGCGATTTGCCGCATGGAACACGCGCCGGAATGTGATTTCGATCCGGGCCGGTTTCCAATGGCCTCAAACAAAATGGGGCCGTTCAATTCGCAAAACACCTTCCTGCGCGGCGCATTGCTCAAGGATTACTTCATGTTCACGCACGTGGGACGCATGGACGATATCTGGGGGTCCTACTATCTCCAGGCCAAAGGCGCTAAGGTCGTGTACAACAAGGCCTCGGTTTATCAAAAGCGCAACGTCCATGATCTGGTGGTGGACATGCGGGAGGAATACTTGGGCTACGAACACAACTTGCAGATCGTCGAAAGCCTGGCCACCGAGCCTGAATCGATTCTGAACTATCTGCCGGGCCGGTCGGCGTGGGCGTTGCAGCTTTACCGGAGACATTTCAAAGATGCCTAGGCTACCGACACGGGGCCGCTTGAGCTTGATGGTTGTGTTTCTGCTCTGCGCCTCGGCCGCAACAGCATCGACACCGCCCCGGCTTTTCTACGTTGCGACCAACGGTGACGACCGCTGGTCAGGTCGCGAATCCGCGGCTAACCCGCAAAAAACCGACGGGCCGCTGTTTTCCTTGTCCGCCGCCCTGCAACGCTCCCGCCAGGCCCGGCGCAACGGGGCGAAGGAAGTCCAGATTCTCCTGCGCGGCGGGACTTTCACCCTTGGGGATCCTCTTGTATTGACAGCGGAGGATTCCGGTCTGGTCATTGCCGCCTGCCGCCATGAATCGCCCGTCATCAGCGGCCGGACCGTCATCCGCGGCTGGACATGTTCCACGCTCAACCCGAATGTCTGGCAGACGCAAATAGCGGACGTGCGCAGCGGCAATTGGAATTTCCATGAGCTTTTCGTCGATGGCCGGCGCAAGGAGCGCAACCGGATCCCCGCCCGGGGTTTCTTTCACATGGTTGGCGCGGGCGCGACCAACCGCCCGGCCGAACTCCAATTCCACCCCGGCGATATCAAACCGGACTGGGCGCGGTCTGGCGATGTCGAATTGATCCTCCTGGTGGCCTGGTCCCAGTCGCGCAATCAAATCCGCGCCGTCTCCGAACCCTCCAACATCGTGTCGCTGGCCGGCCAGGTCCTCCCCAACGGCTGCGAACAAAACTGCCGTTTCTACATCGAAAACGCGCCGGTGGAGCTTCTTCCAGGCCAGTGGCATCTGGACTTGGCCGGCGGCATGCTCACTTACTGGCCGGATGCGGGCGAGGATGTTCCCAAGGCCACCATCACCGCGCCGCACCTTTGCGATCTCGTGCAGATCAAGGGCGAGGCCGGTCATCCCGCTCATGATATCGTCTTTCGCGGCATCACCTTCGCCGACGCCGATTGGAAGCTGGACGGCGGCAGCGACGTTGATATCCAGGCGGCGGAGGAGACGCCGGGCGCCGTGCAAGCGCAATTCGCCTGCGACTGCGCCTTCGAACAATGTGTTTTTCAGCGCCTGGGCGGTTATGCGCTCGAACTGGGCCGCGGTTGCGAGCGGGACAGGATCATCGGCAATGAAATGCATGACCTCGGTGCGGGGGGAATCCGCGTGGGAGAAGCCGCATTGGACCAGGCCATCTCCCAGCCTTGCGGCGGCCATGTCATCACCGACAACCACATCCATCACATCGGTTTGGTCAATGCGCCCGGCGTCGGCATCCTCGTCCTCCTCAGTGGCCGGAATCAAATTGCGCACAACGAGGTCGATCATACTTATTACACCGCCATTTCCGTCGGCTGGTCGTGGGGCTACGCTCAAACTCCCTGCCGCGACAACATCATTGAATTCAATCATCTCCACGACATTGGCCAGGGAATGCTCAGCGACATGGGTGGAATCTATACGCTTGGCGTCCAGCCAGGCACGGTCGAGCGCAACAACCTGATCCACGACGTCAACTTCTTCGCCTATGGCGGCTGGGGACTTTACGCCGATGAAGGCAGTTCCGGCATCGTCTTCGAGAACAACGTCGTCTATCGCTGCCAAAGCTCCGGGTTCGATCAGCATTACGGACTGACCAACATCCTCCGCAACAACATCCTCGCCTTCAATGGGGTATCCGGACTCGAGCGCTCGATCCCCCAACCCGGCCTGTCGCTCACCTTTACAAACAACCTTGTCTGTCTCGACTCCGGCCGCATTCTGATCGGCAGCATGGGGGATGATTTGGCCATGGACCACAACTTCTATTACGACACCCGCCCCGGCCTGGCCGGCAGCCAGACCCGTGAAACCCTTCGCGCCTGGCAAAAGAGCGGCCATGATCTTCACTCGATGTTCATTGACCCTTTGTTTGTCGATCCGGCCCGGGGGGATTTCCGGTTGCGGCCGGATTCGCCGGCCCTGCGCTCCGGCTTCCGGCAGATTGACTTGAGCACCGTTGGCCCCCGCGCAGAATTCCGTCGCCCCGATGCGGACGAACCTATCGAGTAAGCCGGTAGTCCCGAAGATCAGCGCCGCGCAAACCACTTTCGCGCGCCAAAAAGCAGCCCGCCAAACGCAGTCAACTCAACCATGCTTGGTTCAGGACTCGCGACGACGTTTGTGGAAAATGAGATGTCGTCCAGTCCAAGCCAGCTTGCGCCTGAACCGCTAAGGGCGCTAAATTCCAACGTGCCCGTAGCGTCGGCGTAGGATGATATGTTCGCGCCGTATAAAGTATAATTGGCTCCGCTTCCCAGCACGACGGGAGACAAATTGTTGCCGTCAAATGAAACAGAGAATTGTGTGAGTGGCGTCTCCCAAGCCTTGAAAGGGTCATGAAAGGGTCGGTCCTAGGATATTGGTATGCATTCATGTTTTCACTAGTCGCTGGCGTCTACGAGATCCAGTTTGCTCCTGATTTTCTGGTATTTCCGAAAGCCTCCACGGTTGAGTCTTCGGGGGCTGCGGCTGGCATTGGTGTAATGCCCCATCTCCAAGCGCGCACTGACCCAACGCAACGACACGGTCGTGCGCGCGCGCAGCCAGCCCCCCAACGCCGCCTTCTCCACCGCGAGCTTGGGCAAGCGGGCCAAATCCGCCTTCGTCAGCCCAAGCGACGCCAAGCCCCTCCGCAGCAGTTGCTCGGCGGCCTCTTCCCCGTGTTCGCGCTTGGCCCCGCCACTGTGCGATTCGCGCCGGCAGCCCCGCGCCACCCGCCCGATTTGTTTCCGCAGCCTCGCCGCGAACCCCTCTCCACCGACATACCAACCGCGCCGCAACGCCTTCCATTGCTCTTCCAGTTCGACGCGGCCCGCTTTCAATCCAATTTCCAACGCGCGTCCTTCCAGGTATGCCTCGTAACCCCGGCGATCTTCCGGCTTGAGGCGCAATCCCTCCATCACCCGGCGTCGTTCCAGCCAAGCCGGGCCGCGCCCGGGCAAGCTTAAATACCACGGATAACTGCTCCAACGGTAACTTTTGAGCTTCTCCTTCCCGATCTCAATCAGCCCGGCTCGGGCAGGGTTCAAATGAATATACGTGCTGACCGTCTCCAAATAACCGGTGCTGGCCCCATCCACCGGCACGGCTTTATAGCGGCCCTGGAACAAATGCCCAAAGACCTGGTGTCGGCCATTGTAACGTTGAGTGTAGGTTCCCTGCAACCATTTCATTCCGGTCACGAGGTTTGCTTCCGGTGTCTCGACCAGCAGGTGATAGTGATTTCCCATGAGCACGTAAGCGTGGATACGCCAGCCGGTCTTGTCGCAGGCCTCGCCCAGCGTCTCCAGGAAGCGCAGCCTGTCCCGGTTATCGTCGAAGATGGCGCGGCCCTGATTGCCCCGGGCCATGATGTGGTACGTTGCCCCCGCAAACTCGATGCGCAATGGTCTGGCCATGACCGTGCCATTCCACCCCAAAGCCCTCTCCAAGTCAAGCCCCAATACCAATATCCTAGGACTGACCCTTTTACATCTCTGGACAGTCGGGGTTTTTTCGAGCCTGTCGGATTTCTTTACGTTTGGAATAAGGGGGTAATGGGCGCCAAAAACCTGTCAAGCTCTAAATGAAAAAGTTGTATTTGATTGACAAGCCCCTCAAAAAGCATAGCCATTTAGGTTTGACAGATCAGAGTCCAACAGCGGCTGTATATTGCGGCATGAAATTGGCACAATCATGCCGCGCTCTCAATGAGCCGGAAACGCTCTGGGGGCTTCTCCAAAAAGCTGGCCAATTTGGAACACGCCGTTGCGCTCATGGTCGCGTTTCACAACTTCTGCCGAGTTCATTCCGCCCACAAGCAGACGCCAGCACAGGCGAGCGGATTAACCGATCACGCTT
>JBKQUS010000080.1:0-41412 GCA_052325505.1 Limisphaerales bacterium | reverse complement strand
CTTTGGCCTTGAAGGCCGCACTGTGTCTTTTCCGTTTTGCTTTCATAAGTCTGCTCTTTCTTATCTACAGCAGACCGGCAAAAGTCGAACTTAACCAGTGGTCTAAAAATAGGGGTCCAGCTCAGTCTATATCCGATCAGCCAACTCAACAACCAAACGAACAGAGCATCAACGACGACATGTCGAACTATTGCATCACGAGGCATGATGGTAAAAACCCTGTAGTCATGACTTTCCTCGATTCCTCGGTCCGCTCGGTGGGGCTGAGACAACTTTGGGGGCTCAACTGGAGCACCACCTTCGATCCGAGACTTCAGAATTCTCGTACATGGCCAACATGGATTCTTGCCTACAATTAAGTAACAACAATCGCCCCTGGCAGCGGAGCTTGCATGTGTCGCGGTTAAAAATCCCACTTTGTCAATGGCAGGGAAGGGCTGGAAGGGGGTTGCGGCGGGGGGCGGGTTTCGTTACGTTCGTGGCATGAATTTCTCTGCGCTGGGGCAGTTTCCACAATATCGCCCGCGACGGCTGCGGCAGTCCGCGGCTTTGCGCCGGTTGGTGCGGGAGACCTCGCTGCGGGCCGGCCAGTTGGTTTTGCCGTTGTTCGCGCGGGCCGGCCGCAAGCTGCGTGAGCCGGTCGGGTCCATGCCCGGAGTATTTCAGTTTTCGCCGGATGAGGTTGTGAAGACGGCGGCGGCGGCGCAGGCGGCGGGGGTGGCGGGCGTCATGTTGTTCGGGATTCCTGAACGGAAGGATGAAAAGGCTTCAGGCGCTTATGCCGCCAAAGGCATCGTCCAGCAAACGACGCGCCTGCTGAAGCGGGAGCTGCCCGAGTTGCTGGTCTTTACGGATGTCTGCCTGTGCGAATACATGAGCCACGGGCATTGCGGCGTCATCGGCAGGAACAGAACCCGGGGAGTCGATAATGACGCGACACTGGCGTTGCTGGCCCGCACGGCCCTGAGCCATGCAGAGGCGGGGGCGGACGTCGTCGCGCCGAGCGACATGATGGATGGCCGGGTGGCCGCCATCCGGCAGGCGCTCGACGGGCACGGCTTTTCCGAAACGCCCATTCTATCTTATGCGGCGAAATTCGCCTCGGCTTATTACGGCCCATTCCGTGAGGCCGCCGAGTCCGCGCCGAAGTTCGGCGACCGGCGCGCGTATCAAATGGACGGGGCCAACGCCTTGGAGGCGTTGCGCGAAGTGGCGCTGGACATCCGGGAAGGGGCGGACATGGTGATGGTCAAGCCGGCCCTGGCGTATCTGGACATTTTGCACCGGGTCAAAATGGAGTTCAGCTATCCGACGGCGGCTTACGCGGTCAGCGGCGAATACGCGATGATCAAAGCGGCGGGGGCCAAAGGGTGGATTGATGAACGGGCTGTGACGCTGGAGACATTGCTGGCCATGCGTCGGGCCGGAGCGGATTTTATCATCACTTACTCTGCGACGGAAGCGGCGCGCTGGCTGAAGGAGGGTTGACCGGACGGTCAAATCGCGCCGGTATTGTGGAGGACAACGTAAAGCAACACGCACACCGCGATCGCGATGACGATGATGACAGCGATGAATATTTTTGTGCCGGTGTTGCTCTTCTTGGCAAAACCCGTTTTTTCGTAACTGATGGTGGTGGAAGGTTCCCCGCCCACCTTGACGCCCTGCGGGATAACCATGGTTTGCTGGGGCAGTTTCTTGGCCGGCGGAGGTTTGGAGCCGGCGTCTTCCAGGCGCATCTCGATCTGGCCCAAACGCAGGATCTGGCCGGGTTTCAAGGGGGCTTCGCCCGTCACCTGCTTCCCGTTGATAAAGGTGCCGTTGGTGGAATTTAGGTCGCGAATGATGATGTCGGTTCCCCGCAACAAAACTTCGCAATGATGGCTGGAAACCGAGCCTTCAGGAATGGGAAAAGTATTATCATCCACGCGTCCGATGGTGGTTTTCTCCACCGTCAGTTCATGCGCCTTGCCCGTCAGTCCTTCGCTAAGAATAACTAGTCTGGCCATATTGGCGTTGGCGATTATGTCTGATCAAAGCTGCAAGTCAAATTGTTTTCCTGTCAAATGTTTGCATCCGAAAGCGGGGAAACCCCTACGCGCGTTGGGGGCCGCGGCCTCAGGAACTTTGAATCATGTCGCGAAACTGGGCGAACAAGGGCGTGGAATCATGCGGCCCCGGCGATGCTTCAGGATGGTATTGCACGCAAAAGACCGGTTTGTGCTTGTGATGCAGGCCCTCGACCGTCTGATCATTCAGATTGATGCGGTCCACCTCGACCTCCGGCGGCAGGCTCTTGGGATCGACGGCGAACCCGTGGTTTTGCGAGGTGATTTCCACCCTGCCGGTGGCAAGGTTTTTGACGGGCTGATTGCCGCCGCGATGGCCGAACTTGAGTTTGAAAGTCTTGCCGCCAAGGGCCAGGCCGAGAATCTGATGGCCCAGGCAAATGCCAAAAATCGGCACGCCGGTCTGGATCAAATCGGACACGGCTTGAACGGCGTAATCCAGAATTGCGGGATCGCCCGGCCCGTTGGAAAGAAAGACCCCGGCCGGCTTGTATTGCATCGCTTGAGCGGCGGTGGTCGTCGCGGGCACGACCTGGACTTTGAAGCCGTGCTGGCGCAAGCGGCGGAGAATATTGTATTTCATCCCATAGTCGTAGGCGACAATGGGAATATCGGCGGGAGGCAACGGGACAGGCGCGGCGACATTGTTGAAGCCGCGCGGCAACACGAACTGGCCGTACTGAGCGTTCTTGTCATCCCATGAAAACGGTTCCCGGTGCGTGACCATTTTTACGTAATCCTCGGCGCCCAAGCCGGGCCAGCTTTTGGCGCGGGCCACGGCCTCGTCCGGCGCGATGTCCTCCGTGGAAATGAAGCCGTTGAGCACGCCGCGCACACGCAGCTTTTTGGTCAGGGCGCGGGTGTCGATGCCTTGAATGGCCGGGATGCCGTTTTTCTCCAGGTACTCGCCGAGGGAGAGTTGCGCGCGCCAATTGCTGACCACGGGGGAAAGCTCGCGAATGGCGAAGCCGGCGACATGCGGCCGCCAGGATTCGACATCCATCTCATTGACGCCGTAATTGCCGATAAGGGGATAAGTCATGGTGACGATTTGGCCCTTGTAAGAAGGATCGGTCAGAATCTCCTGGTAACCGGTCATGCTGGTGTTGAAACAAACTTCGCCGCAGGCCTGGGCGCGGGCGCCAAAACCGCGGCCGGGAAAGACCGAACCATCCTCGAGGGCTAAAATTGCATTCATCAATAACTCCGCCGCCTGCGGAATGTAGGGGGAAGCGCGGTACGGTCAAGGCAAAAGAGCCTGGCAGCCAGTCGCGCTAATAGCGGTCCACCGGGTCCATCAGGTTCTCGCCGCCGAAGCGCGTGCCAATCGTGTCGCTGTCCGATCCCAAGCCGTAACGCGGGAAGGCCTTGAGAGAAAAAGTCAGGGCGACCGTGAAGTCCGTCGGCTGCCCTGGGCCGGAGGTGATGCGGAAAAGCAGGGAGGCGGTCCAACTGCGCAGATCGCGATAAATCGAATAGACTTGCTGCTGCAGTCCGCCGTACTGGGCTTCATATTGCTCAAGGATATGGGCCCCCCAGTTTTCATTCATCCGGTAAAACAGACTGACGTTGATGAAGTTGTGCCCAGGCAGGTTTTCTCCGGGGTAGGTCAGAAACTCCGGGTCATTGTTGATCAGGTAATCATAACCGAGGGACAGGCTCCAGGCGGTGGACGGTTGCACCACGATGTTCTCGATGGCTTCGCGCCAGCGATTGCTGATCATGTCATAGCGGGTCGAGGAGGCGAAGGTCAGCCAGGAGCGGGGGCGGAATTCCAGATCCGAGTAGAGATCGCCGAAGTGATGATTGGTGCCCGGGTCCAGGTTCCAATCGGTGTAAAGCGCCCAGTTGACCAGGTCCTGGACGCCGGCGTCCCGTTTGGTTTGCAATTTGTTGCGCAGTATCAAACGCAGCACATTGGTGCCGCCGATGGAGTCAATGTCGTTGTACTCGGGAAACTGGATGGGCAACTGCCGCAGACTGGGCGACTGGTAATCAAATTGCGGCACCTGATCGGGCGACCGCGTGGGCGCCGGAATATATGAGTACTGAATCTCCGGTTCAATGATGTGACGCAAATCATGCACGTCCAGAAGGCTGCTCTCCACGTCGTGGTAAACGCGGGATGCCTTGAAGGAAATATCGGTGCCGGTGCTCAAGGCGGCGCGCAATTGCTGGTTGGTCTGGACTTGCGGGCCGTAAACGTCGCCGTAATAGGTCAGGCGCCCGCCCACGTTGGGCGTGACGTCGAGCCATCCGAATAATGTTTCGGGCAGGGTGAACTGATGGAAGGTGTCGAGGCGTGAGGCCGAGTAATCATGCGGGGGGAGATTGGTGGTCTTATAACCGGGGACGCCAAGGAACAGGTCCTCATTGGTCAGGTAATAAAGCGATCTGTTGGTGCTGGAAAAGGCGCGCGTGAAATAGCCGACCGAACTTTCGTTCTCATAATAGACGGGCGTTTCCCCGACTTCCTGGCGCAGGCCGGAGAGTTTGACATCCGGCAAACGTTCCACCGTTTCAAAAAAATCCACCAAACGCGGCTGGACCATGACGTCCAAATTGTAGTTGGGCCACGCCTGGGTGCCCTCGGCGTAGGAGATCGGCTCGACATTGGCGTTGTACTCGTTTTCATAAAAATCCCGCAACACCAGCGGATCGCTCTGATAATTGGCCACCACTTTGGCCGTGAAATTCGAAGTGGGATGAACATCGTAATAGAAAGTGGCGCGCTGGCGGTTTTCGCCCACGTCCGGCGCGTTCAGGCCGTCTTCGTTCGGATGCTGGTCGTTGATGTAATAATAGCGGAAGGCGGCTTCGCCCCAGTTGCCCATGTGGAAGTTGAGGTCGGGGCCGGTGGCCACGCCGCGCTCCTCGCGCACATCGAAGTGTACGGTCCCGTCCAACATGCCGTTGCCGTACCAGTTATACGCGGTCAACAGGTAGGGGCCGAAGATGCTGCGGTAGCCCGGCTCGTATTCCCAATTGTTCGGATGCTGTCCCAGGGTGCGTCGGTAATAAGGAAAATAAAACACCGGCGTGTTTCCCCAATAGAGCGTGGCCTGATGCGCCTCGAAATACTCCCCCAGCGAGATGGTGATGCGCTTGGCGTGGATGCGGTAGCCCGGCCGGGCAACATCGTCCGTCGTGATAACCGCATTGGTGGCCGTATAGACATTATTGCTGCCGCCGGCCAGGCGGGAACCGGAGAGGGTGAACGGCTCCTGCAGCGACTTGAAAGTGCTGGCGCGAACGTCGCCGGTTTTGAAATTGTAAATGAAGTTGGTGCCGCGCCAGATGTGGCCGTGGTCCAAAATGGTCACATCGCCCTCCGCCACCACGTCCCCTGTCAAATCGCTTTCCACCGCGCTGTCCGACGTGATGACAGCCGTTTCGTTGCTGACCAGGACGCCGTTGCGGAAATAATTGGTGCTGCCGGCGGATTGCCACGAGCTGTTGGTGTTCAGGCCGTGAATAATCGGCGGCGGGCTTTGCTGCGCTTGACAGACAAAGGCCAGGACGGCAAACAGGAATACCGCGGTGAGCGGACGCCGATCTTTCATTAATCGCGCAAGGTAAACAGAAGGCGGAGAAACTGCCAAGGGAGATTTGCGGGCCGTTGCATTTATTTTTCCCGGAATTCCACTTCCGTGAAGCCCACTTCATGGAGCAAACCCGTCAACTCCACCCTGGCCTGGGCGGCGGCATCGGTCAGAATCCCGCTTTGCGAGGCGGCGCGGCGCAAATCCTCCACCGCCTGCATGCGGGCGGTCTGCTCCAGATCCTTGTCAAAGACGCGCAACAGGCCGGTGGACCGTTCCACCACTTCCGAGTGGCGGTCATCCAGATAAACATCGGTAATGCGGGGCCGCGGCAGGGCCACGCGGATTTTCTTGTCCGTGATCCGGATGTCGTCCGCCTTGAGCGAGCGCAAGTCGATGCCCGCCTTGACGATGCCATGAGCCACCAGCAGGACGCGATTGTCGCCATACCATTTGGCGTCCTCATACACGACGACCTTTTCCAGGACGTATTTGACCGTGACGAGTTGGCTGAGGTTCTGCACCCGGGTGAGGAGGGTGGCGGAATCGAAGGAAAGATTGCGCCCCAACGGCAACCACCGGAGTCCGACGACACCGAGCACCAGGCCCAGCGCAAAAATAATTGCCAGGGCAGCCACCGCCAGCGCCGCTTTCTTCAACATGCCCGGAGTGTAAAGCGTCCCCGCCGCCCGCAAAAGCGAAAAGCCGGGCGCATCAAAATGGCGAATCACGAAACCGTAATGACCAGTAAATATCCCCAATAACGAATTTGGCAGGTGCAGGATTCCAAACCCCGAAAACCCTTGAAAAAACCGGAACATTCTTTCCGGTCATTTGAGCGGAACATATTGGCTGGCAATGGGTTGCAATGGGAAAAAAGGCAAATATTCATTTTCACTTTTTTACGGTTTTCTCGTTCGCTGTCCCGGCCAATTGTCCATTATCCATTGTCAATTCCCTTCCTTCAGCCTTTCCTCATCGCTTCAATCTTGCGTGGACGGCGCTGAATTGGTACGGTGCGCAGACATGAACCGGCTGCTCTTTGGCGACAACCTGCCCTGGCTTCGGAACAAGGAGATCTTCCCTGATGCCAGCGTTGACCTTGTTTATCTCGACCCGCCGTTCAATTCCAACGCGGATTACAACGTCCTGTTTCGCGAGGCTTCCGGAGAGGCGAGCCAGGCGCAGTTTCACGCCTTCACAGACACCTGGAATTGGGCGGATGCCGCCCAAACCTATGCCGAATTTGTGGACGACTGCCCGAACACCGCCGTCGTGTAAATGATGGACGCGTTGCACGATTTGCTCAGAAACTCCCCGATGATGGCCTACCTGGCGATGATGGGTCCACGTTTGGTGGAACTGCACCGCATCCTCAAACTCACCGGCAGCCTGTATCTCCATTGCGACCCGACCGCGAGTCATTATCTGCGGATGCTGTTGGATGGAATCTTTGGCGCGGAAAATTTCCGCACGGAAATTGTTTGGAAAAGAACAAATGTCCACAGCGACAGCAAAACTTGGAGTCGGGTAAGCGATACGATTTTCTTTTATTCAAAATCATCCGGCTTTACGTGGAACCCTCCATACCAAAAACATTCTGAAGATTATGTGGAGGCGAAGTATGGCAACCGGGATGAAAATGGCCGCTATTTCACTCTCGACAACATGACCAGCCCCGCGCCTCGTCCAAAAATGATGTATGAATGGAAAGGTCACGCTTCACCACCGAACGGCTGGCGATATTCAAAAAAGACAATGGCGAAATTGGATGCTGAAGGCCGCGTTTGGTATCCAGACGACAAATCTAAAAGACCGCGTTTGAAAAGATTTTTGGACGAAATGCCAGGACGCTTGATTGACAATGTTTGGACAGATATTCCGCCTTTGAACAGCCAAGCCACAGAGCGTCTTGGATACCCAACCCAAAAGCCCCAGGCCCTGCTGGAACGAATTCTTCAGGCCAGCAGCAATAAAGGCGACCTCGTCCTTGATCCGTTTTGCGGTTGCGGCACCACCATTCACGCGGCCCAAAAGCTCGGCCGGCAGTGGATTGGCGTTGATGTCACCTACCTCGCCATCAACCTCATCAAACGCCGCCTCAAGGACGCTTTCGGCGATGACATTCAGTTTGCGGAACAGGGCCAGCCCACGGATTTCGGCAGCGCAAAGGAACTGGCGAGATTGGACAAGTGGCAATTCCAGCAATGGGCGCTGTCGCTGATTGACGCCCGCCCGCGCACGGAAGGCGATGGCAAAGGCGCGGATCGCGGCGTGGACGGGATCCTTTATTTTTACGAGAGCAAGGACAAACGAGAGAAAATTCTCGTTCAAGTTAAGGGCGGCGGCGTGAAGCGCAACGACATGGCGACGTTGCTCGGCGACGTGAACAACCAGAAGTTTGTCGGCGGCATTTTGATCACGTTGGAGAAACCGACCAAGCCCATGCGCGAAGAAGCGGCCGATGCCGGTCGCTACACTTCCAAACTTTGGCACGACAAGGATTATCCGAAAATCCAAATCCTCACCGTGGAAGGATTGCTGGACGGAAGCGAACGGGTGGAAGCACCGCCACAAATGAACCCCTTCGCCAAAGCCCAACGCGAAGCCAAGCCCGAGAAACAGCAGGACATGCTCCGAGAAATGTTTTAGAATCTAATGATTTTAGCGCAATATAAACTATTCAGCCACAATGCGCTACGCTAATTAATGGCCATTCATGACGGGTCTAATTGCCGCAGGATTCGCGACTTTTGAACTCAAACTGCAGAACGGGCCTTTGTTTATCTATTCTGTCAACCTGACGGCGTCGGGAAAGCAGTTGGTATCAGCTTGGTCGAGCGGTGATCGTGAAGCCTTAAAGAAAGTTTCCCAAATCCAAGCAGGGCAGTCTAGAACTAAGCCAAATCTTACCTGAACACGGGCGCATCTCGACACTGCCACGTCGGGATTTGCCAATTCGCTCGCCCCACGAAGTGGGGAGAGGGGTTTGTTCCACCCGAAACATGCATCGCCTATGTAGCGGATCGTGTTCCGGGCCAAGGGCCTGTTTGAAAACTACGAGGAGTCCTGCGGCGAGGGATTTTGGCCGCAGGCAAGGCGGCGAGGACCGAGCATCCCCGCAGCGGGCTGTATGCGAAGGCCGATGCGTTAAACACGGCCTGTTTTTGAGCGTCTGTCAAGAATACATACTTGACACGACGACTCCCGACACCCATTTTCATCAATGTTTACAGGCGTTTCGTGTTTTAAAAATATATGTCACCGTGACGTGTACACTTTCCGCCTCTTGTGCCACAATGCAAAAGCAAAGTCAGAATTATGAAGGCAGAACGAAGAAGGCTGAATGCTACAGGCTGAAGGCTGAATTAAGAATTATGAACTCAATCTGTGAAAATCTTTGTCGTTCTGCGGCCATGATCTGGACGACGGAGCGTTTCGGGCCTGGTCTGATAAGCCTTGAATTGTCCGCCCGAATTCAGGGTGTTTCAGGCCGTTTCAATTCAAACCAAAAAAAAGAAAAAAAGAACCCTGAAATCTCCAATTTCAAATTTTAGATTCTCATGCAGCGCCTGTCGGACGGCGGTATGGTGGTCGGGAGTTTGCTACGGCCATGTTTTCTCGCCCAAAGCGCTCCGGGAATGCCGGGAATTCTCACTTTTCTCGGATACCGGGCTTTTGACCGCTTTCTCGTTGGAACCTGCTGCCGTGCAAACCTTTCCAACCGAAACAGACCAACGGATTTCTCGGATTTCCCGAGAATTTCTCGGGGGGTGGTATACCGGGGGGAGGGCCAAAAAATCCTAATCTTAACCCTAGCCAAAGATATTTGAAATTTGGGCGTCGCGGCGCTCCGCCCTCCCGGGTGGGGCGTGCGCCGCGAGCCCCTGAACATCTGAGAGATAATTTGACGACATTTTCACGCTTAGAATCTAATCCCTCATCAACGCATGCCCGGCAAATGGGCGACAATCGCTTTGATATTTGGCCAAAAATATGATTCCACTCAAACCCCGTCGCAGTCCGTCACACCCGGTCGCAGTCACATTATTCTGGCGTCCCTGCGGGGCGTGCCCTATTAAACAGCGGCAATGACGGCGTTTCCCGTGAATCTTGATAAGACACAGCAACTCGCCCAGCGCATGGCCGCGTTGGGCGTGAGCGAGTCCGATCTGGAGGAAACGTTCGTGCGGTCCGGAGGTCACGGGGGCCAGAATGTCAACAAGACGGCCACCTGCGTCATGTTGCTCCACCGCCCCACCGGCCTGCAAGTCAAGTGCCAGACCACGCGCCAACAGGGGCTGAATCGTTTCATCGCGCGGCGGCTGTTGCTCGACAAAATTGAAAAGCTGCAGACCGGGCACGTCGCCGCGGAGCAGGCCCGCGTCGAGAAAATCCGCCGGCAGAAACGCAAACGCAGCCGCCGGGCCAAAGCGCGGATGCTGGCCGATAAATCCCATCACGCCGACAAAAAAGCCTCCCGGCGGTCGGTGGGGGATTCCTGGTTATGAGCGTGCTGATTGTCGGTTCCACCGCCCTTGATTCGATCAAAACTCCGCGCGAGCAGCATCCGCGCCTGACGCATGACGGGGTGATGTAGCTTGCTTTTGCTGTGAGCTGGCGATAAGTTTGCCCTATGAGCACTGTAGTCGAAATCGGCAAGGCCATTGACAAGCTGGACGTAAAGGAGCAGGTCGAGTTGCTCCGAATTCTCCCGCGGCATCTGAAGGTCTCGCTGGACGATTTGGCGTGGTCACAGTTGGCAGAACCAGCTTTTGAATTCTGGAACAACCCCGAAGATGCCATCTACGACCAACTTTAGACGCGGCAACATTATTCTGGTGCCCTTTCCATTCACTGATTTGAGCAGCACGAAGCAGCGGCCTGCTTTGGTTGTTTCATCTGACGCCTTGAATGCCGCGAGTGATGATGTGCTTGTGGCGGCAATCACTTCCCAGATCGCTGCCGATCTGACCGCCGAGGAATTTATGATTCCGTCGGGCGATTTGGCCGCCTGCGGCTTGCCGAAGCCATCCGTTGTGCGACTGGCAAAGCTTGCAGCCTTGCATCGCCAACTGGTCATAAAGCGTATCGGCTTTATGCCGGAACCGGTCCTCAAACGAATTCTGGCTCAGATCAGGCAGTTGTTTTAAGTAGTCTTGAACCAAAGAATAGGCTCGTTTATCTCCAGGATTATATCGCAATGCCAAAATTCAAAACCCTTGCCTTGAACCTTCCACCATGAGCGTGCTGATTGTCGGTTCCACCGCCCTTGATTCGATCAAAACTCCACGGGGGGAGCATCCGCGCCTGCTGGGGGGGTCGGCCAGTTACGCGGCGGTCGCGGCCAGTTTTTTTTCGCCGGTGAAGATGGTCGGGGTGGTCGGAGACGATTTTCCCAACTCCTGCCTGCGCCTCTACCGGAAACATAAAATTGATCTGGAGGGATTGCAGATCGTGCCGGGCAAAACGTTTCATTGGTCGGGCGAATATGAAGTCAATATGAACAACCGGCGCACGCTCAAGACGGAATTGGGCGTGTTCGAGACTTTCACGCCGCGTTTGCCGGCGTCTTACCAAAAGTGCGAATATGTGTTGCTGGCGAACATCGCCCCGTCCTTGCAGCATCTGGTCCTGGACCAGATGCGGCGTCCAAAATTCGTGGTGGCCGACACCATGGATTTGTGGCTGAACATCGCGCTGCCGGATTTATTGCGGTTGTTGCCGCGGCTGGATGGCTTCGTGCTCAATGAAAGCGAGGCGCAACAATTGACGCAGGAGCACAACGTGGTTCGGGCCGCGAAGAAAATCCACCGCATGGGGCCGGCTTGCGTCATCATCAAGAAAGGCGAGCATGGCGCCATCCTTTCGACGCGGCAGAAAACCTTCGTCGCCCCCGCCTATCCCTTGGAGCATGTGGTGGACCCGACCGGGGCCGGGGATTGCTTCGTGGGGGGCATGATGGGCTGGCTGGCGGCGTCAGGAGGCTCGGTGGAGGCCCACCTTCGACGGGCGGTCATTTACGGAAGTGTCCTGGCATCATACTGTTGCGAAGGATTTGGATTAAAAACGTTGACCCGTGTGACGCCGGCAGCGATTACAAAGCGGGTCAAGGAATTGGAGGCCTTGACGCGGTTTTGATAGTTTTGGTCTTAAGCCCTTTTGGGATGGCGCCGATATATGAATTGATTAGTCGTTTTTGTCTTGCATTTTTGGCGAAAGTTGTTTTATTGATAGTGTCTGGCCGGGCTGTGCCCGCCCATGAAAGTCATTTGAAGCGTACATGAACATGTTCCAACCCGTGAGGGCCTCTTGAGCCGGCCTTTCTCCCCCCGTCCATTTTCGTCGCCCGCCTCGTTTACGCGTGTCAACGGGAAAATCCGCGCCCGCGAAGTGCGCGTCATCGACTCGGACAAGAAGCAACTGGGGGTATTGACCCTGGGCGAAGCCATTAACCTGGCGCGGAACCAAGGGGTGGACTTGGTGGAAATCGCGCCCAACGCCACGCCGCCCGTCTGCCGACTGGTGGATTTTGGCAAGTATCGCTACGAACTGGCCAAGCAGGAAAAGGAAGCGCGCAAGCATCAGCATGCCAACAAGGTCAAGGAAGTGCAGCTCAGCCCGAATATCGATCCGCACGACTTCGAGGTGAAACTGCAGCACGCCGTCAACTTCCTTTGCGACGACATGAAGGTGAAGATCACTTTGCGCTTTCGCGGCCGCGAAATGGCGCACAAGGAATTTGGCTTCCAGCAGGTGGAGAAATTCATCTCCAAGCTGACCACCTTCGGCCATCCCGATGCCCCGGCCAAGCTCATTGGCAAGGGGATCAACGTCATGCTCAGTCCGTTGCCCAGGGCCAAGCGGGCCAAGAACCCGCACCAGGCCGAATACGAGGCGGAGCTGGCGGCCGAGCGCGCGCGGGGAGGCGTCGACAGTTCCGAATCCGACGATGGCCCGCAGGAAAGCGAAGAGCAGGAGATTGGCGGCAACGGCGACGGCAACGGTGACGGCGTGCTCGAAGGCACGGACAACGGCGGCTCCCAGCCTGGCGCATAAGGCGCGTCATTTTTGTTCGAGAATGCTGACGGCCATGTCACGGAGATGCACCCGTGTCGCGGAATGGGGAACCAGCTTGGTAGCAATTGAGTTGCGTTTGGATGGCCGCAACCATTGCGGCGTTGTTCTGGCGGGTGGCCAACTCCAAGGCGCGCCGGGCGGTCGCAACAGCTTGATTAAAATCCCCCGTTTCGGCGTAGGCCGCCGCCAAAGTGGCGGCCGTCATTGGATCGCTGCCGCGGGCAAGCTGGTCCGTTTGCCGGGCCAGTTCAAGTGCCTTGCTTCCGTTGCGCCGGGAGGCATCGGCTGAAGTGGCCAGCCGCCAGGCAATACGGTTGAGACTTCTTCGAGCTTCGGTCAACCCCGGCTGCAGGGCCGCCAACTTTTGGAACTGAACGATGGCGTCGTCCATCTGGCCCTTTTGCAGAAGAGCATTGCCCAGATTGTAATGAGCCTGGGCATAGTCAGGCTGGATCTCCAGAGCCTTCCGCAATTGAGTGATCGCTTCATCCACGCGGCCCTTCTCGAGGAGGCAGAAGCCGAGATTGTTCCGGGCATCAACATCGTCTGGCCGGATGGCCACTTCTTTCTGGAATTCGAGCATGGCCTCGTCCTTCCGTCCTTTTCGGAGAAACGCGATGCCGAGGTTGTAATGAGCTTTTTCTTCTTCAGGATGAAGCTTGAGCGTCTCCCGGAACTGGAGGATGGCCTGGTCCACCAGTCCTTTTCCAAGCAGGGCCTCGGCAAGAATGCGATGGGTTTTGGCAAAATCAGGCCGGATAGCCACGGCCACCTGGAACTCCTGAATGGCTTCGTCCACCTGTCCCTTGCGAAGCAGGGTTCCGCCAAGATTGCGATGGGCCTCGGCAAAGTGGGGCCGGAGGGCCACCGCCTTTTCGAAGTGCATGACGGCTTCGTCCAGCCGGCCCTCCTTATCAAGAGCAGCGCCCAGGTTGTTCTCGGCTTCGGCGTTGTCAGGATGGACCGCCAGCGATCTTCGGAGCAGGAGGATGGCTTGGTCCGTCTGCCCCTTGTCATAAAGACTGGCGCCAAGGTCGTTCAGGGCCAGCCAGCAGCCGGGATTTCGGTCAATCGTTGCCCGCCAGAGGGTGTCAGCGTCCGCATACATTCCGCATTGGTTCCACGTCAACGCGCCCAACACGGCGAGCAGCGCCGTGCCGCAAATTCCTGCAGCCCATTTGTTGCCGCCGCTCATGGCCGCCAGGCCCGCCTGCAATCCCGCCGCGACCAGGGCCAGCGGAGCGACGATTGCAAAATACTGCCAATGATCCGACACCAGCGAGTAGAGCATGAAAAATATGTTCACGAACCCCAGCGCCGGAAGCAGCATCACGGTGAAATATCCCATGGCCAGCAGCGCCCCTTTGCCCCAGCCCCGGCGGCAACACCAGCAGATCCATAAACCCGCCGCCCACAGAATCAGCGGCAGATACGAGAGAGGATTGCCGGCGGGAATGTTCCATCGGGGATAAACGAAAATTAAGTTCAGCGGCAGCAACGCCTTGGCCAGATAAAACCACAAGGCCCAGCCCGCCCGCGCCAGCCGCATTCCCAGGCCCGCGGCGGGCGCCACCGCGCCAATGCCCGTGCCGTGCTGTATCCAAACGGCCAGCAACGAGCCAGCCGCCGCCAGCGCGAAAAAAACCAGGCTCTGCCGGATGTCCTTGCGGTCAATGACGCCCCGCCGCCACCAGGCCAGCCCCAGCAGCACGACCGGCAGCGGGACAACGGCGGTCTTGCTCATCAGCGCCAGCGCGAACATTCCCGCCGCCAGCCAATGCCAGCGCCGCCGTCCCGTGTCCTCGAACGTCAAGTAGAATTGCACGGCGGCAAGGAGGAGCAGCATGGCCAGCGTGTTTTTGCGCTGGGTGATCCAGGCCACGGATTCGACGTTGACGGGGTGGAGCGCGAAAAGGGCCGCCGCCAGCCACGCGCCCGGAATCTTCAGGCGCAGCAATATGCGCCACAACAAAAGTGCGCTGCACACGTGCAGCAGGACGTTGTCGAGGTGATAGCCCAACGGATTTGTGCCCCACAGCCGCCATTCCAGCCAAAAGGACGTGATGGTGACGGGCACATAATCTTCGGAAACGAGGTTGGACCAAGCCAGGCGCCAGCCGTCGGGCTTTGGAATGAGCGTGTTATCCAAAAGGATCGAAGGGTCATCCCAAACATACCCGGCGTGCCACACCGGCTGGTAAGCCGCAAATGTGACGATCACCAGGAGCAATCCCCAACGCCAGTCCCGCCAACGCGGGGACGTGCAATACCCGGGTAAATCGCTATTGTTCACTGCGGCAATTTATACAAGGAATCCCGCCACCGGCGAAGCAATTCGAGACCGGACTGCATGCAACAATTTCAACTTGGCTCTTGCTTTAGTTGTCGGCCATTCCAGATTTGTGCCAAGATTTGAGCGCGCATTTATCGTATTCGCAATGGGCCTGCCTGGCAGTGGCGGCGTTTTGTTCCGGGCTGTCCAAGACCGGGATTGCGGGATTGGGCATCCTGCCCGCAGTGCTGTTCACCAACGTGCTGCCACCGCGGGAATCCACCGGCGCGCTCCTGCCGCTTCTGCTGTGCGGGGACGTTTTCGGGGTGGCCTATTTCCGCAAGCACGCCAGTTGGCCGCACCTGTGGCGGCTTTTCACATGGGTGATCATTGGCGTGGTGGCCGGGGCTTGGGCGCTCGACCGCGTCAATAACGCGCAGGCGCAACGGCTGATCGGGATCATTCTGCTGGTGATGGTGGCGCTGCACTGGTGGCGTGAGCGCCAGCAGGGCGAATTCGCCGCCGGCCTGCCGCACTCGCTGTGGTTCACGGCCCTGATGGGCTTGCTGGCGGGATTCGCCACCATGGTGGCCAACGCCGCCGGGCCGGTCATGGTTCTTTATCTTCTGGCAATCGGCCTGCCGAAACTGGTGTTCATCGGGACTGGGGCGTGGTTTTTCATGCTCGTCAATGCCTTCAAAGTGCCCTTCAGCGTGAAGTTGGGGCTGATCAGCGGCAACTCGCTGCTGATGGACGCGCTCCTGCTGCTGCCGATGATTCCCGGCGCGCTGCTTGGTCCGCGTCTCCTGAACCACATCAACCAGGCCTTTTTCGAGAAAATGGTGCTGATCCTGACCCTCGCCGGCACCATCCGGCTGCTGTGGTAGGCATCGTTCCATCGGGACGACTTGCCGCGAAGAATAGCAAGAAACGCCAGATGAACAGATGGGGCAAAAACTTCCGCCAAAAACTCTCGTCCTTGGGTTGACTCCTATGCGAAAGCTTTCGCGGAACCGTGATGCCTTTTCTGACTTCTTGATTCCGCCTTTTTTAACTCAGCCTTCAACTTTTTGCGGCTTCCATTCCAGGGACGCGGCCACCACCCGGCGCATCTGGCCAAACCACCATTGCGCCCGCTCCTGGCGCCGTTGTTTTTGCGCCGCCGCGGCGCGGAGTTGCTTCGCTTTCAGGCCCAATTCCATTTGATTTGTATTCATCATGCCGCCCACTGTAGCGATGGCACCTGGACAAATGCTGTCCAGGTGAAAATATTTCTGAAAATTTCTGGAGCGCCGTTTTGGGCGTGCCAAGCTTGTCTTTGATGCTGATTGCCTTCCATAAGCCATACGGGGTGCTTTCCCGGTTCACCCCGGACGGTTCAGGGCATCGCACGCTGGCGGAATTCCAGTTTCCTCCGGGCGTGTACCCCATCGGCCGCCTGGATGCGGATTCCGAAGGGCTTCTGCTCCTGAGCGATGAACCGGCGCTGAACGCCCAACTGCTGCAACCCCGGCGCGGCCACGGGCGCGTCTATTGGGCGCAAGTGGAAGGCGTCCCAACGCCGGCTGCGTTACGCGCCTTGTCCCAGGGGACGATCATCCAAGGCAGAAAAACCTTGCCCTGCCGCGCCTGGCTGATTGAGCCGCAACCGGAGGTGGCCCCGCGCCAGCCGCCCATCCGCTTTCGCAAGAGTGTCCCGGACCGGTGGATCGGGCTGGAATTGGTCGAGGGAAAGAACCGCCAGGTGCGGCGCATGACGGCGGCGGCGGGGCATCCGACGCTGCGCCTCATCCGGGTGCGGATCGGGAATTTCGATTTAGCCGGCCTGGCTCCGGGCCGCTGGCGCGCGCTCAACGATGAGGAGCGGGCACTTATCTTTGGTTCTTAATCCTCTTCGTGCAGTTGAGATCAAGATTGGGACTTGCTGCCAGATAATGATATTACTTCCCTTCGGACGAAAGTCATGTTATCACCGCAGAGCCTATGAAACACAAAACTCATTCTGTCCTCGGCCCTGTCGCGCTTGTTGCCGTCGGGCTGGTTACTGCGGCGACCTGCGGCGCGCAAGGGTCGTATCACTTCTTGAAGGAAATTCCCATCAGCGGCGAAGGCGGCTGGGATTATCTGTCGGTGGACCCATCGGCCCGGCGTCTCTACATGAGCCACGGCGCGGAGGTGGTGGTGGTGGACATTGACGCGGAGAGCGTGGTTGGCAGAATCACCAACACCCCGGGCGTCCACGGCCTTGCTCCGGCCCCGGAACTGGGGCGCGGTTTTGTCAGCGACGGCCGGGAGAGCAAGGCCGCCATCGTCGATTTGAAAACCTTGCAAATCCTGTCCAAGGTCGATACCGGCCAGAATCCCGACGGCATGGTCTATGAGCCGGGCCGGCAGGAGGCTTACATGTTCAACGGCCGCGGCCGTTCGGCCACCGTGATTGACGCCAAATCAGGCAAGGTCGTGGCGACCATCGCGCTCGATGGCAAGCCGGAGTTTCCCGCAGCCGATCCGGCGGCGGGCCGTGTCTTCGACAATATTGAAGACAAAAGCGAAGTGGCCGTGATCGACACCGCGACGCACACGGTCGTGACCAATTGGCCCGTCGCCCCGGGCGAGGAGGGTTCCGGCCTGGCCATTGACGCGCCCCATCACCGCCTGTTCATCGGTTGCCACAACAACCTGATGGTGATGATGGACAGCACGGACGGCAAAGTGATCACGTCGGTGCCGATTGGCAACGGGGTCGATGCCTGCGCTTTCGATGACGGGACGCAACTGGCCTTCAGTTCATGCGGCGATGGCACGACCACGATTGCGCATGAAGACGCGCCGGACAAACTGACTGTGGTGCAGACGTTGAAGACGGAGCACGGCGCGCGAACGCTGACGCTGGACCCGAAAACTCACAGGATTTATCTGCCCACGGCCAAATTCAATCCGCCCGCCGAGGGCGAAAGGCGTCCCCGCATGATCCCCGGCACCTTGAGGCTGCTGATTTATGGCCCGTGAAAAGAAGGTGGCAATCGAACCGGGCATCGGGTAGTCTGAAAACCGTGATCGGCGTCTGTTCAACCTGCAACATTATATGATACGCAATCTTGTCGTGGCATTTTTCGCGCTGGCCCTCCTTGTTTCCTGCGCCACACGCGCCGGCAACGAGTCTTATCAGCCCGTCAGCAAACCGGAGCAGACGGAACTCTTGCGCTCCCGCGTGGACGTTTATCCGGACGACGTCCGGAAGCAACCCGCCACCTATGTGGGTGTTCCGGTGGTGTGGGCTGGCATCATTCGCAGCACCGACGCGCACGACGAAGGCGAGAACGGCAAGATCGCGGCCGAGACCGTTTTCGAGCACCATTACTTCAACGGCGTCGAGTACAATGACGGCCACCATATCACACTATTTATTTCACCCCGCGGAGAGGGCCTCTTCCGCCTTGCATGGCACCTGGACAAAATTGGCGACGCCGCCACAGCCGACAGCGCTGAAGCGTACGCTGCGCCAGGCAAGCTCGCCCTCATCTATGGCGTGCCGCAGAAAGTCAATGCGGACGGGACGGTGGTTTTGAAATACCGGTATCTCCGGATTTTGGACGCGGGCCAATTCAGCACAAACAAGTTTGATTATGGCCGTTTTGGCGAGCCTTTTGTCATGATGAAACCCGGCGCTAAAACCAACGCGCCGCCCCGCTGACTTGCGCTCAAAGAAACCGCAGTTGAGATTTCATCGAAGCAGCGTCTTCCTTGAGCAACAAAACGAGCAGCCGACGCAGTGATTCGCCGATTGGCAACTGCCTGGATACCACGATGCCCGCATGCTCACGCTCCGCCTCAAGCCATCGGTTGTGGAGTTTGACGAAGTCCCCGACGTTGAACGTCACCAAGCAACGGTCTTCCCTGGCAGCGAACGCAAGTTGATCATTGTCAGGCTTGCCCAACCTTTGCTCCTCCCCGGTATGCACGACATCATAGCCGCGCTTGCGGAGCGCGGCGCCCAGCGCGAAATGAACATCCTCGTCCAGGAAAAGCCGGAGCTTCATGCGGCTTTTGCTTCGACGGCAGAAGATCGTTTCACTTGTTTGCGCCAATAGGCTGTGTCTGAGTTGGTCTTCAGATCCCGGTCGATTTCCCGTTGGTGGTCGAAGTAAAAAGCCAGTGCGGCATGCACTTGCGACTGGGTCAGATGCGGAAGACTCTGCAGAATTTCATCCACGCTCATTCCCAGTTGGTAATAACCGGCGATGGCCCGCACGGCAATGCGAGTTCCTTTAATAATGGGCGCACCGCCTGCAATGCCCGGATCAATGATAATGTGCGGATAGACCGTCGTTTTGATCTTCACCCTATCAGGATACCACGTCAGTGGAATCAGGCGAGCAGTTCTTTTCCTGGCGGCTTCGCCGCTTCGTTGACAGCCGGCCCGCGCAACCGTAGTCTCATGGGGCATGTCAAGGCTGCCTTTTGAGGCCTTTTTAGCGCTTCGCTATTTGCGACCGCGCCGGACTTTTGTCTCGGTGATCACGCTCATTTCCATCGGCGCTGTTTTATTGGGCGTGGCGGTCTTGATCGTGGTCATTTCGGTCATGAGCGGGTTCGACCAGGAATGGCGCGACAGCATTCTCGGTTTCAACGCTCACTTGACCGTCTTTCCAACCGACCGCGACGAGGCTTTCACCAATTATCAAGCGGCCATGAAACTCATTGCCGCCAATCCCAATGTCGTCGGCACTTCCCCCTTTATTCACAGCCAGGTCCTGGTCAAAACCGAGCCGGACACCGGCAGCCCCATCCCTTCCGCGCCGTATTTGGCCGGCGTGGACCCCGCCACCGTCGGCACAGTTAATGTTCTGCCGGCCAGCATCAAGAGCGGCTCCTTCGACCTCAGTGACAAAGGGATGGTCATTGGCTGCGGTTACGCCGCATTCAACGGCCTGGCCGTGGGTGACCGCGTCGCCATCTGGTCCTGGAAAAGCCTGCAAAAAATGGATCCCACCACCGGCAAGACCAATACCGAGGTGACAGTGGGCGAGGATTTTACCGTGCGCGGCATTTTTGACGTCGGTTTTCCCGACTTCAACAATCAATTCATCGTCGCTTCGCTGGATGACGCGCGCGAACTGCTGTCCCTGCCGGACAATTCCGTGCAGGCCCTGCAAGTCAAGCTGCGCGATCCGTTCCTGGCGGACGAAGTGGCGGCCCAATTGCGGGCCGCTTCGGCGCGCGGCCTGACGGTGCGGACCTGGCAGGAGGAAAGCCCGGACATTTTCAACGCCCTGGCCACGGAGAAGAACATGATGTTCTTTCTGCTTTTCTTCATCATGATCGCGGCTGCTTTCGGCATCGTCAGTTATCAGATAACATTCGTCGTCCAGAAAACGCGCGAAATCGGCATTCTCAAGGCTCTCGGCGCCAACAACCGGCAAATCCTTTGCCTGTTCCTCAGCCAAAGCATTGTGATCGGGGTGCTGGGGGTGGGGCTGGGCTTTGCCGCCGGCATGCTGGCCCTGCATTACCGCAACCCCTTCCTTGCCCTCATGCGGCAGGTGACACACTCGGACTTGCTGCCCTCGTCCATTTATCATGTCTATGATTTGCCGGCCTCGATTCAAACCCCGGACGTTCTGGTCATCTGTGGCACGGCCTTTGCCGCCTGCGTGCTGGCCGGTTTGTTTCCCGCCTGGAAGGCCAGCCGTCTGCAACCCGTGGAGGCCCTGCGGCATGAATGAGCCAGCCTGCGCGCCGGCCATGCTGGCCGCTCACAACCTGCACAAGGCCTACGTCATGGGCGGGCGCAATCTCGAGGTGTTGCGCGGCATCGATCTGACCGTGCAGCGCGGGGAGTTCGTGGCCTTGCGCGGTGCTTCCGGCGCGGGCAAGAGCACCCTGCTCCATTTGTTGGGCGGCTTGGATTTGCCCAACCAGGGGGAAATTCTGTTTGACGGCATCAATCTCCGCCAGCTCGCCCCCGGCGCACTGGCCCAATTGCGCAACCGCCGCGTCGGTTTCATCTTCCAGGCCTATCATCTCCTGCCCGAACTCAGCGCCATCGAGAACATCATGTTGCCCGCCCGCATGGCGCGCCAGTCCCTGGCCGGGGCGGAGGCGCGCGCCCGCGAGCTGCTGGATCGCGTCGGCCTGGCCAAGCGCGCCGCGCACCGGCCCTACGAGTTGTCCGGCGGCGAACAGCAACGCGTGGCCATCGCCCGCTCGCTCGTCAACCAGCCGGACCTGATCCTCGCCGACGAGCCGACCGGCAACCTGGATTCACACACCGGCGAGGAAATCATCCAGCTCCTTCACGACCTGCTCGCCGAACGCCAGGCCACCCTCGTCATCGCCACGCACGACGCCAAAATCGCTGCGCGCGCCCCCCGCGTCATGGAACTGGCCGACGGCCAACTGACCATGTAAAGTATGTGCAAAATAGTGAAGCCATGAGCGGACGGGAGCGGGCGGCCCTCTTGTTGCAAACGCTCTTGATCGTTTGCACGGTCATTGCGTCCATTTCACTCCAGACCGCCTGGAGCGCCGCCGTCGGCACGGCTGTTTTGGGCATCGGCCTGATCGCGCTGCAGGCGGCGCCTCGTCTGTCTTGGCGGCGTGTTTGGCCGACGGGATGGGCTGGCGCATCGGCTTTTCGCATGCTGGTGTGGATGAGCCTCATGTTGACGACACTGCTCATTGACCTGTCATTTGTGGCGGTGGCGGCACTCGCCTCGGCGGCGCTTGTGGTGGCCAATCGGCGAGCCGACAACGCCTCAAAAAATGCCCGCTGGAAGATGCTGGTTCTGGTTTGGTTGGGCTTTCTCGACGTCATTTGGCTTGTGACGGGCTATGACCTGAACCTTCGGGAGGCGTTTTACTGTGGACTTCTGTCCATCGTAACCCTGCTGCTTCTGTATCGGCTGTGGTTTCGTCCCGGCCCGATTGGAGTGCAGATTGTCAACACGCTTGTCCTGTTGCTGGTGGGTTTGCCGGTCGCCAGCCTGTTTTACCATTTTCATTTCAAACCGGACGTACGACCGGAAAACTACAGCCGTTATTACTCGTTCGACAAGGCAAAGGGTGATCCCTCGGCTTCCGCCCGCGCGCGCCAGTTTTATATCGATAACTGGTTACTTTTCGAGAGACAGTTCTTTGAATCCAGTCATCTGGCTGCTCCATCCTTTTGCCTGCGACCCAACAACCGCGGCTTTTTTGTGCGATGCCCGATTTCCATTAACAGCAAGGGTTTTCGCGGCAGGGAAATTTCCACGGAAAAGGACGGCATTTATCGTATTGTCGCCTTGGGCGAGTCGACCACTTTTGGCATGACTTGCGCACCCAATGACCGGCCCTGGCCTGAGTTGCTCGAGCAGATGATTCGGGAACGCCTGAAAACCCGCCGCCCGGTCGAGGTGATCAACGCCGGCACCCCGGGCTATACGCTGTGCGACAATTTGGCCTCTCTTCCATCGAAAATCCTCCCTCTGAAACCCGACATGATCATCTCCTATCATGGCGCCAATGGTTTCCACATGCTCGACGATGCCTTGGTGCGGCCCGTAGGCGGAGAGACACCCACTTACACGGAACGTCCCTTCAAGCTGGCCGCGGATTTTGAATATCAGATCAGGCTTCGGCAATTCCTGACTCGCGAAAGAAAAGCCCGGCACAGCCGCCCGACCCCCACCGATCCAATGCAGACGAAATTCGCGGACGCTTACCGGCAACTGATCCAAATAGCAGCCAAGAATGGCATCCGCCTTATGCTGGCACACTTCTGCCTGTCAGTTAACGGTAAAAGCGCACCGCCTGTGATCGACTTCTATCAGGGAGGGTTCCCCGATTCGATCCGGGGATGGATAACGGCCAACGCGGTTCATTCGCAGATGCTCCAACAATTGGCTGGGCAATACCCCGAAGTTCGTTTGATCGATACCCATCCCCACCTTGACGGCGAGTATGAGAAGTTCATTGATCTCATTCATTTCACGCAGGAGGGCCGCCAGCAACTGGCGGAGAACATGTTCGCCGGCATTAAAAAAACCCTCGAGGATGACATAGGCCGGTAGGACAGGGCGGACTTTCCGGTTTGAAGTGCGCGCCCTCCACTGCTACCCTCTGTCTTGTGGTCGTTAAATTCACCAAAATGAGCGGGGCGGGAAACGATTTCGTGATGATCGATAATCGCGCGGAAACGATCCCTCTCGACGCCGCGCGGGCCGCGCGCTTGTGCGACCGTCACTGGGGCATCGGAGCCGACGGCCTCGTTGCCCTCAAACCCTGTGCCTCCGGCAAGGCAGACTGGGCCTGGGACTTCTATAACAGCGACGGTAGCCAGGCAGAAATGTGCGGCAACGCGGCGAGATGCTTCGGTCGGTTCGTGCGGCGGGTGACAGGCTTGGAGAAGGACTTCACTTTTGAAACCCGCGCCGGAGTGATCAGCGTCCGTTTCAAGGGAGACGACGTTGCCGTCACTTTGACTGCGCCCAGGGATTTGCGGTTGCGTGAGACGATTAAGTTGAGCATCGGGCCGACAACCATTCACTCGGTGGACACGGGCGTGCCGCACGCGGTGCTGTTTGTCTCTGACGCGGATCGCGCCATGGTGCAGAGCCTCGGCCCGGAGATTCGGCGCCACGCTCATTTTGCGCCGCGCGGAGCGAATGTGAATTTCGTCCAGGTGCAAGGCGCCAACGCCATCCGCGTCCGCACCTTCGAGCGGGGGGTGGAAGGCGAAACACTGGCCTGCGGCACAGGGGTGACGGCGTCGGCCTTGATTGCGGCTGAACTGAACCAGTGGCGGTCGCCCGTGGCGGTGCAGGTGCTGGGCGGGAAAGTGCTGGAAGTGAGCTTTGAGAAAAGCGGCGGCCAATTCACGAAAGTCGTGTTGAGCGGCCCGGCCGACTTTGTGTTCGAAGGCGCCATCGAGTTGCCGGATAACCGGGCCGGCGCCGGACCGTAATCTTTCTTGCGTGGCGCCAGCATCGACAGACCAAAAAACCAGCCCTTACGCCATCCTGCGCAACCGGGATTTTTTGTATTATTTGCTGGGCCGTGTTATGGCGTCCTTCGGCCAGCAAATGCTCACGGTGGCGGTGGGTTGGGAGATTTATGAGCGCACCCATTCTGCGCTCGCCTTAAGCTTTGTCGGATTGGCCGCCTTTTTGCCGATGATGGCGATGACGCTGCCGGCTGGACAGGTGGCCGACACCCGGGAACGCAAGCAGGTGATTATCGTGATGCAAGGAGCGATGGCGCTGACCTCCTTGGGGTTGGCGCTTGTTTCCTGGAAGGGGATGCCGGTGGCGTGGACGTTTATCTGCCTTTTCGCGGCGGGCGGGGCGCAGACCTTTCTCTGGTCGGCCAGCGCGTCGTTTCTGCCGCAATTGGTGGCCCGGGAGGAGTTTCCCCTGGCAGTCAATTGGAATTCCACCACCTTCCAGTTCTCCGCCGTGACCGGCCCGGCGGCGGGCGGCGCGCTCATCGCCCTGACCCACAGCGCAGCCACCGTCTATGCCCTCAACGCCCTGGCGGCGTTATTTTGTCTGGCCATGATTTGCCTCGTCCGCGCGCATCACAAGCCCCTTGCAAAGCAGGAGGTTTCGGTCGAATCGCTTCTAGGTGGATTTCGGTTTGTGTTCGGGCACCGCGTGATTCTTGGCGCCATAACCCTGGACATGTTCGCCGTCCTGTTTGGCGGGGCGACCGGATTATTGCCCCAATATGCCAAGGACATCTTAAAAGTTGGGCCGCAGGGACTGGGATTATTAACGGCGGCCCTGCCGGTCGGATCAATAACCTGCGCCTTGCTCATGGCCCATCGTCCTCCCATGAAAAAAGCCGGGCGCGCCCTCATCGCGGCGGTGATAGTCTTCGGCCTGGCCACCATCGTTTTTGGCGGGTCGCGCTGGTTCTGGTTTTCCATCCTCATGCTGTTCCTCTGCGGTTTTGCCGACAACGTAAGCGTTATCGTCCGCCACACCCTGGTGCAGTTGCTTACGCCGGATGCCATGCGCGGACGGGTCTCGTCCGTCAACAATTTATTTATCGGGACCTCCAATCAACTGGGGTGGTTTGAATCCGGATTGGTCAGCCAGTATTTCGGCCCCGTTTTTTCAGTGGTGTCGGGAGGCGTGGCCACGATTTTGGTGGTGCTGGCGGTGGCCTGGATCTGGCCGGAAATCCCGCGGTTCGGCCGCCTCGTGCCGTCGGAAGCGCCGCCCGCCGGCCCCGCCCCGGCGGAAGTTCCTCAAAAATAATCGGGAGCGTTGCCCGCCTTCCATTTGATGTTGCACCCCATGCTGGGCGTCTGCGGCTCCGGGACCGGTTTGCCCGCCAGCACGGCGTCGAGCGCCGCGCGCAAATCCTTGCCCGTCACCGGGCGGCCGTTGCCGGGGCGGCTGTCATCGAACTGCCCGCGATAAACCAGCTTGCGGTTATTGTCAAAAAGAAAAATATCGGGCGTGCAGGCGGCGCGATAGGCCCGGGCCACGGACTGCGCCTCGTCGTAGAGGTAGGGGAACACATAACCCGCCGCCTTGACTTCCTGTTTCATCCTCTCCGGGCTGTCCTCGGGGTAATTTTCGGCATCGTTGGAGTTGATAGCCACGATCGCCACGCCGCGCCGCTGGTATTCCCGGCCCACCTCAGCCAGGGCGGACCGGATATTTTTGACATAGGGACAATGGTTGCAGATGAAAAGGACGAGCAGGGCCGGAGCCGATTTAAGGTCAGCGAGTGAAACCAATTGTCCGCGCGTATCCGGCAGACGAAAGTCCGGCGCGCTGGTTCCCAGCGCCAACATGGTGGAAGGTGTCAGGGACATATTTTAAAGATGGGGTTCCCAAAGAATCCCCACGCGCGCAAGCTGTCTTCCTTTGACGGATTTGTCAATCTGCATTGGCGGTCACTTGCGACGCAGGAAAACCCAATGGTCGGTGGCCTTCCAGACATGGCCGGGGTCGCCGTTGTCGCTGCTGAGCCACAACTCGTTGTTGTTTCGATGTTCGACATCGAAGATTCGGAGGTCGCGGATGTCGAGGACCGCGACGTCGATGGGTTCCATTCCGATGAAAAGCCACTCGCCTTTCGGCTGGTCTGTGTACTGCAAGCGTAGTTGAGGGCCGACTTCCGCAGGGCAGAGAACCAGGCCGCATTCGATCGCGCGGGCATAGATGTCTTTGCGGGTCGCGGCCTTCTTGAAGCCAAGCTCGGCGACAGAGACGATGACCAATTCGACTTCCTTTGCTTCGGGGGAGGCGGTGAAAGCTGGCTTGCCAAGAATGTCGTTGGCCAAATCGCCAATGCTAAACTCGGCTTCTTTCAAGGCCTTGCGGAAGCCGTCGCCGTCAGAAATGCCTGTGCCGAGCTTGAGCGTGCGGAACGTCTTGAAGTTAGGCGCCGGGGCCGTCTTCTCCTCGGGCGGACAGAGAGCCTTTTTGAGGGCTTGTTGCAGGCCCTTGGGGTTCTCAATCCATTGCTGCATGACATCCGAGGGCATTTCAGGCATGGAAGTGAGGACGGCTGCGGCGAACTTCGCCGTCTGCGCATCGTAGGTCTTCGTATTCATTACGTCATCTCCTATTCAATATCGTTGATGTATGTCGGAGGCGTCAAACCATACTTTTGCGCGTTTTGCTGTCCGCGGCATTCGCCGCTATGAATCCACTGGAAGTGTGCTATATTGAACCAAAGGAAAAGGGATCTCATCAGGCGACTCAGGTCACTCAGCCGGGCTGCCGATGAAAGAAATGGGATGTTGTCATCAATGGTTGGAAATGCAGGGACGGTCGCCCGCCACAAAACAGCGCTGATTGTGGAAGGAGGAGCGATGCGCGGCGCATGGGCGGCAGGGGTGCTGGCCTATCTTCAGGAATGCGGGCGGCGGCAATACGATCTGGTTTATGCGGCCTCTTCCGGCGCCTGTTCGGCGGCCTATTTCGTGGCCGACATGTGGGAGCCGGGTCTGGCTATCTGGCGCGAACTGGCCTGCAACGTCGTGCGCAAAAGCAACTTCCTCCGCCGCAAACCGATCATCGACCTCGCTTACCTGATGGATTACATCATCCGCAAGCGCGTTCCGCTTTCCGTTGAAGTGCTGCAAAAAATGACCACCCACTTTTTCATCGTGCTGACCGATTGTCACACCGGCGAACCGGTTTACTTCCGTGCCTGCGACGACCGGGTCTTTGCCGCTCTCCGCGCCACGTCATCCATGCCATTGGCGACGCGCGGGTTCGATTACGTGGACGGTCAGCCCTACGCTGACGGCGGCGTGGCAGACCCGATTCCGCTCCAGCGGGCCATTCAGGATGGCGCGACGGACATCACCGTGGTGCTGACACACAATCCTGCCTTCCGCCTCAAACCGGTCCCGCACTGGATGGGCCGGCTGGCTTACCCGGATTTTCCCAAGGTGGCCGAAGTCTGGACGGCGCGGCAAAATGTGCACTACAACGCCGCCCTCGACCTCATGAAGCAACCGCCTGCGGGGGTCAGGATTCAGGTGTTTCGCCCGTTTCGGCCGCTGCCGGTGGGTTCCTTCAGCGTCAAGTCGAAAGAAATCGCCGCCGCCCTCATCCTGGGCCACGACGAGGCGTTGCGACAAATGGAGGTCGTGGAGGCGAAACCGGTGGCCGCTACAGTTCCCGATTGATTTTGCGGCTGGCGGGCATCGCCGCCGCCACGGTGATTCGCTTTATCGCGTGTTGCTCACAAACGCGATCCGCGCGCTGTCCGGCGACCACGAAGGGACATTCATCGTGCCTTGACCGCCATAGACATAGGCTATCACCTTCGGTTTGCCGCCTTGGATGGGGAGAAGGCGGAGATAAACCTGCTTGTAGTAAGGATGATCCTTTGGATCCACCTCCTTGCTGAAGGAAATGAAAGCGATCCATTTCCCATCGGGCGAAATATGGGGGAACCAATTGTTGAATTCGTCATTCGTCACCTGTTCCTGCTCCTGCCCGTCCGGCTTCATTCGCCAAATTTGCATGGTCCCGCTGCGGGTGGAATTAAAATAGATGTGCTTCCCGTCCGGCGTGTATTCGGGGCCGTCGTTCAATCCCGAATTCTCCGTCAGCCGCGTTTCCGTTCCCTTGCCGTCGGATCGTGCCTTGTAAATGTCGTACTTTCCGTCCCGTCCGCCCGTATAGACGAGAAATTTCCCGTTGGGCGACCAGCCGTGGCAGTAGGATGGCGTCAATGGCGTGATCGCTTTGGGGGTTCCGCCCTGGACAGGCACCGTGAAGACGCGCGACTTCCCTCCGTGAACCTCGCTCTGGTCGCTGATGCCCAGCATGGTCCCGTCGAACGACAACACATGATCGTTGTTGTTCCGGACGCAAGGTTCGGTGTTCAGGATTGACGGCGTCTTGCTGGCGAGATCGAAGCGGCACAACCGTCCCCGGCGCTCCCCGCCTCCGCTGATGTTGTAGATCAGCGAATGGCCCTCGCGCGTCCAATTGGGCGCCTCGAACGGCTCCTCGGACGCATAAATCTGCGCCAGTTTGCCGCTCCGCACATCCAGGATCTCCAACACGCTGCCAATGTAGTCATGGTAAGGCACAAACCCAATCGGCGCGGGGCGGATGATGCGCACGTCGCGGAAAATGGCCTTCTCCACCACGTCCGCCGTATGCGAGCAGATGAAAAGCCCGGCGTAAACATCGTCGCCCAGGTCAAGGTTGGTGAGTTGCGCGCAGCTGAACGGCTCCCCGTAACGCGCCGCCGAAAAGATATAAGTGTTCCCCCGGCGCTCGAATTGCAGCACGTCCGCGTTAGTAATGCTCAGGGGGATTTCTTCGGTATTGCTTCCCGCTGCGCGGCGGAACTGCAATGAGGTCAGGCCGCTGCCGTGCTCTGCGGTGTCCGCGTAGGGCGCCTCCGGCGCCAGGCTCTGGCGCACCATCCAGCCGATTTTTCTGTGGGCGATGGCACCCTGGCCGACGAATTCAACCCGCGTGCGAAGAATAAAATCCCCCTTTATCTTTCTCCACAGAAAATGACATTGGTCGGCAGTGAACCACATGTTCGAGCCTGCGCCGCTCAGGGTGTATTCCTGGCTGGCGGGGTTCCAGGCAACCGAGCCAGCCAGTTTCGGCGACCCGATGTCGCCATGCGATTCAAATACGCCCAAAGCGGCGTCTTGGGAGCGGGCGTTAAGAATTCCGGAGGCAAGAAGAGCGCACATGGTCAGTAATATGTTTCGGCGTGTGCCAGAGTTCATCAGCGGCAAAACTGGGCCGCGCGCCGCCAAAAGGCAAGCGGCAAAGCCAGTGAAGAAGTTGCATACAGCAGAACTCTTCGGGCACACTGGCGATATGGAAGGCGATGCCAACAATTTGGCGCGGCGCCTGGGCGTTGTCCTCCTCGCGGCAGGCAGTTCCCGGCGGATGGAGCGGCCCAAGCTGCTTTTGCCTTGGGACGGCACATCCATCGCAGGGCATCAAATCGGCCTGTGGATCGGATTGGGCGCGAAGCAAATCGCCCTTGTTTGCGCCGCCGGCGACAAAGCGATGCAGGCCGAGCTGGACCGAATTGATTTCCCGGCCGAACACCGCATTGTGAATCACGCCCCGCAACAGGGGATGTTCAGTTCGATTCGCTGCGCGGCGCGATGGGCCGGCTGGACAACGGGGCTGACGCATTGGGCGATAACGCTGGGAGACCAACCGCATCTGCGCCCGGAGACCCTGCGGGCGTTGCTGGAGTGCGCAGCAACACACCCGGGCAAAGTGTGCCAACCCCGCTGCCACGGTCATCTCCGCCATCCTGTGCTCATGCCGAAAACGGTGTTCCTGCAACTCGGAGGCACCCCGGAGACGACGCTCAAGGATTTCTTGGAGAAACTGCCGGAAAACGCCATCGGCTGTGATGTGGACGACCCCGGTCTGGAGCAGGACATAGACACTCCCGCAGATTACGAGAAAGCCCTGGCCCTTTATACTTCGAGGCAAAACACTCCAAGCTAGCTGGCAACGCTGTTTATATAAACTTTGCTTTCCTTAAGCCACCATACGCGTGCCACCGCGGCCTTCCAAGGCAGCCGCCAGCGCTTCCGGCGAGGTGATGAGCGCCTCCCGCCCGCCTTGCGCGATGAACTGAATACAGGCCTGGACCTTGGGCAGCATTGAGCCGGGCGCGAAATGGCCTTCCGTGATGTACTGTCTGGCCTCCGCCACGGTCATGCAATCCAGGGAACGCTGGTTGGGCTTGCCGAAGTTGAGACAGACCCTCTCGACGGCAGTTGAGATGACGAGGCGGTCGGCGCCGATTTCCGCGGCCAGCACCACGGCGGCAAGGTCCTTGTCAATCACGGCGGCCACGCCCGACAGCATCCCTTGATCGTCGGCCACAACCGGGATGCCTCCGCCTCCAGCCGCGATGACAACATAGCCGTCCTTGACCAGGTGTTTGATGACCCCGGCTTCGATGATGCGCGCCGGTTGCGGCGAGGCCACCACGCGCCGCCAGCCGCGGCCCGCATCCTCCACCATGTCCCACTTCTCCACACGCATCCGGTCTTCGGCCTGCTCGCGGGTGTAGAATTCACCAATGGGTTTGTCCGGTTTGGCAAAGGCCGGATCGTGACGATCCACCAGGGTTTGGGTGATGACCGTGGCCACGGAATTTTTCAGGCCGCGCCGGCGGAATTCATTTTCCAACGCCTGTTGAATCTGATAGCCAAGCGCGCCTTGCGTGTCGGCCACGATGGAATCCAAAGGCACCGGGTGCAGCAAGCCGCGCGAATGTTCACTGCGCAACAGAATGAACCCCACCTGCGGTCCGTTCCCGTGGGTGATGACAATGCGAAACCCGCGCCCGAGCAGGCCGGCAATGTCGTGCGCGGCCGCCATCACCGCGGCATACTGATCGGGCACGCTCCGGTGTTGCGCATCTTTAATCAGCGAATTGCCCCCGATGGCGATAACGATGCTCTTCATAGTGATGCTCCCCGGATCTTTGAAAGGAAGCCGTCGTACCCAACACAATCACTCCGTTGGCCGTCATGTCAATCGCAGAGGCGAATGTCCGCGACGCGCAAATTGGCTTTACAGATGGGGTTTCGTCGCGCACATTGTCAGCGTGTCTGCTAATGTTTTAAACAATGGCCAGACCTTCACGGCCTCACAGGCGTCGGATTCGGGTTTGTTCACCCTGCCGGATTTGGAAAGCGCCATCGCCCGGTCGCAGAGTTATCTGCTCGGGGAGCAGAAGCCGGAAGGTTATTGGCTCGGTGAGTTGATGGTCGATTGCACACTGGTGGCCGATGTGGTCGCGTTCCGTCATTGGGACGGCACTGTGGATGAAGAGTGGCAGCGGAGGGCGGTCAATCATCTTTTCGCGATGCAGGTCCCGACCGGCGGCTGGAATATTTACCCGGGCGGCCCGGCGGAAATCAACGCCACGGTCAAGGCTTATTTGGCGCTCAAACTGGCCGGCGTGCCGATGACGGACCCGCGCATGTTGCGCGCGCGTCAGACGGCCCTGAGCCTGGGCGGAATTCCGCGTCTGAACACCTTTTCCAAGCTCTACCTTGCCGTGCTCGGCCTGTTCCCGTGGAAATATGTGCCGACCATTCCCTGCGAAGTCATGCTCATCGGCCGATGGTTCTTCGTTGATTTCTACGAGATGAGTTCCTGGAGCCGCTCGATGCTGGTGCCGCTCTCGATCATCAACCATTTCAAACCGACCCGCGTGCTGCGCTCCGGAACGACGTTGCATGAATTGTACCCGCAGGGTTTTCACGAGCGCGATCTCCTGCTGGCCCGCGACCCGCAACGCTTCACCTGGCGCAATTTATTCATCTGGCTCGACGGCGTGCATAAATTCGCCGAGCACTTTGCCAAACGCAACATCCATCCCTTCCGCAAACGCGCCCTCAAAAAGGCGGAGGAATGGATGGTGGAGCGCTTTGAAGGCAGCGACGGCCTGGCCGCCATTTTTCCCGGCGTGCTCCACTCAATGATCGCCTTCAAGGCCCTCGGCTACCCGGACGACCATCCGCTCGTCCGCCGCTGCGAAGAGGAACTGCAGAAGCTCACGCACGAAACCGAGCACGACATCCGCATCGAGCCTTGCACTTCGCCGGTTTGGGACACGGCCATTGTCACCATCGCGCTCCATGAGTCGGGGTTGTCCAGCGATCATCCCGCGCTGGTCAAATCCTGCGAATGGCTGTTGGACCGGGAAGTCCGTTTCCGCGGGGACTGGCATTACAAGAACAGGGCGCAGGTCGAGCCGAGCGGCTGGGTCTTTGAATTTAACAACAAATGGAACCCGGACGTGGACGACACGGCCATGGTGCTGCTGGCCCTGCGCAAGATCCCGACCTCCGATCCACTCCGGCGCGATGCCTGCTTCCAGCGCGGCCTGAACTGGACGCTGACTTTCCAATGCAAAGATGGTGGCTGGGCCTCCTTCGACAAGGATTGCACCAAGGGCATTTTGGAAAAAGTGCCGTTCGCCGATCACAACGCCATGCTGGATCCGGAGTGCGCCGACATCACCGCCCGCATCCTGGAACTGCTGGGCTACGAAAATTTCACCGTGGAGGAGCCGCAGGTGCAAAAGGCGCTGGAATTCGTGCGCAGCCGCCAGGAAGCCGACGGCTCGTGGTACGGGCGTTGGGGCGTCAATTATATCTACGGGACATGGCAGGTGCTGCGCGGCCTGCGCGCCCTGGGGATGGACATGTCCGAGCCGTGGATTCTCAAGGCGCGCGACTGGCTGGAAAGCGTGCAGCACGAGGACGGGGGCTGGGGGGAACGTTGCAACACCTACGACGACCCGGTTTTCAAGGGCCAGGGACCGAGCACCGCTTCGCAAACCGCCTGGGCCGTGATGGGCCTTTGCGTCTTTGACGATCCCAACCGACCCAGCCTGCGCAACGGCATCGAGTACCTCGTCCGCACCCAAAACGCCGACGGCTCCTGGAGCGAGGCCGAGGCAACCGGGACGGGCTTTCCGAAGGTGTTTTATTTGAAGTACGACATGTATCGGAACAGTTGGCCGTTGCTGGCCCTGGCGACCTATCGCAACATGCTGCCCCGCGTTTTCCACGGCAACGGCCGGGCGCAAGAGCCATCAGCCACGGCAGTGTCCGCAGGTTTTGGCCGCTAAACCGCCGGGCAACCGGAAGATTTTCTGGGCGCGTCTCGACACTGCCACACCGAGATTTGCCAATTCCCTCGCCCCACGCAGTGGGGAGAGGGTTAGGGAGAGGGGTTTGTTCCATCCAAAAGTGGCAGTTTATCGCCCCGGGCCAGTTTTCCCTTGTCGCTCCGTGCCGCATTGCCCATCCTCATCAGCGATGCCGGAGCGAATCGTATCGGATGTGTTGGCCAAGCCGGATGCCGCGTTGGAGATGACGCTGCGTCCGTCGCTCTTTTCCGAGTTTGTCGGGCAGGCCAACGTCAAGGAGCGCCTGGAAATCGCCGTGCAGGCGGCCAAACAGCGCGGCGAGGCGCTGGATCATCTGCTGTTCAGCGGGCCGCCCGGCTTGGGCAAAACCACCCTGGCCTACATCATTGCCAAAAACATGGGCGCGGGCCTCAAATGCACCAGCGGCCCGACCATCGAGAAGGCCGGCGACCTGGCCGGCTTGCTCACCAACCTGGAAGAGGGCGACGTCCTGTTCATTGATGAAATCCATCGGTTGCAAAAGACCATCGAGGAATATCTCTATCCGGCGATGGAGGATTTCAAACTGGACATCATCATCGACCAGGGCCCCAACGCGCGCAACGTGCGGTTGAATCTGCCCCGCTTCACCCTCATCGGCGCAACCACGCGCAGCGGTTTGTTGACAGCGCCGTTGCTGACCCGCTTCCCCATTCGCGAACGGCTGGATTATTACCAGGCCGATCAATTGCAGCAAATCGTCGTCCGCTCCGCCAATCTCCTGGCCATTCCCATCGACCCGCAGGGCGCGCGCGAGATTGCCCGGCGCAGCCGCGGCACGCCGCGCATCGCCAACAACCTGCTCCGGCGCGTGCGGGATTACGCCCAGGTGCGGGGCGACGGCAAAATCACCGACGCCGTCGCCGATCAAGCTCTGGCCATGCTCGCCATCGACCAGAACGGCCTCGACGAAATGGACAAGCGGATCTTGGAAACCATTATCGTCAAATTCGGCGGCGGCCCTGTCGGCATCAATTCCCTCGCCGTGGTGGTGGGCGAGGAGGCCGACACTCTCGAAGAAGTCTATGAGCCGTTCCTGATTATGGAGGGCTATTTAAACCGAACCTCGCAAGGCCGGGTCGCCACGGACTTGGCCCGCCAAAAACTGGGGCTGAAACCGTCCAGTGGCCAACAACCCAAGCTCTTGTAATTCTCCACTCGCGCTGGAAAATCCGATCAGACTTTCGCTGATGGCACAAGCTCTAACCTCTTAATCGCCATGAAAAGGCATTTTCCTATCCATTTCGACAGAGTGTCATTCTCAATCCTGGCTGCCTTGCTTGCCACTCTGATCTGTCAGGGTGACGAAGAGGGAAAACGTCTTGCTACGATCGATCCTCAAACCGTCTATTTCAATTCACGGGACGGTTTCTGCAAGTCGCCCTTCGGCGCGGTCCCGGCTGGCACGAACATCACCATGCGTTTTCTGGCGAAACAGGGCACTCTCCAGGCGGTTAGCCTTCAGATCGCAAAGACAACTATTTCCGGCAATGACACCGCGACCGAGCATTCCAGTTATGCCAATTTCCCCATGGAGAAACAAGGCGTGACCAACGGCCAGGACATATTCGAGACGAGGGTTGCTTTGAAGGTCCCCGCCCTTTATGGCTATTACTTCAATCTGACCGGCAGGCACGGGGAAACGGGCTCTTACGGCAACAACAACACCGACGTCAAGGTCCCCTACACGCATGTCAAGGGCACCGGCGGCTTGGGCGAGCTCACCGGTTTCGACCAGTCTGTCAGTTATTATACCCTGACGATCTACAGCCCCGGCTTTCAGATGGCCGATTGGACCCGCGATATGGTCATTTACTATATCTTTCCTGACCGATTCAAGAACGGCAATAAGACCAACGATCCCGTCGTGGGTGTCAGAAAGTTCTACGGTGCCAGGAACATCGAGTTTCATACCAACTGGTGCGATCCGCAGCCTTACGTGCCAGGCGATGGAAAAAGCGACTCGGAATATTGCAATGACTTCTACGGAGGGGATCTGGACGGAATCATCCAGAAACTGGATTACATCCGGGCCTTGGGGGCAAATGTTATCTACCTCACTCCTATCTTCCAGGCGCCGTCCAACCACAAGTACGATACGGCGGATTACCTGACCATCGACGAGGGTTTCGGGACGCTGGATACTTTCAAGAAGCTGGTGGCCGAATCGAAAAAGCGCGGGATCCGGATCATCCTCGACACATCGCTGAACCACTGCGGGTCAGACTCGCTCTACATGGACCGCTACGGCAAGTACCATTCCAACGGCGCTTTCGAAAACCAAACCATCCATACCAACTCCCCTTATTACGAGTGGTTCGAGTGGAACCGCAAGGCGAAAAGCCCTGACCGGATGTACGGCCAGTGGGCCAGCCCTACTCTTGCCACGCTAAGAGAAGTCGACTCGTATAAACAATTTGCCTACCGCGACAAGCACTCGGTAATCAAATACTGGCTGTCCTTGGGCATTGGGGGCTGGCGCATGGACTGCACGCCGTGGAAAAGCGATGATTTCTGGAGGGACTGGCGCAAAGAGTTGAAAAAAGACTATCCCGAGGCCTTCACCATCGCCGAGGTCTGGTTTGACGCCAGCAAGTATTTCACCGGGGACATGTACGACAGCACCATGAACTACATCTTCCGGGCGGCGACGCTGAATTTCGCGAGTGGTGGCAACGCGTCATTGACAAGCGACACTCTGGAGATGCTTCGCGAGAATTACCCGAAGCCCGTTTTTTACCGCCTGATGAACCTCGTTTCCAGCCATGACGTGCCCCGTGCGCTTTTCCAGTTGGGTTATACGAAATACGGCGCGGCCAATTATGCCGGGATGCGCAAGCGGCTTCTGCTCTGCTTCGCACTCCAGTTCACCTACCCGGGCGCGCCCACGATCTATTACGGCGACGAGGCTGGCATGACCGGTGGGGCCGACCCCATGAACCGCGGCCCGTATCCCTGGAAAGAGGATGGGTGTGATTACGGCGACTACAGCCTCATCGACGTCGTCAAAGAATTTTCCAGGATACGTCACGAGAATCCGGTCCTGATCGGCGGTGAGGTTCGCATGCTTCCCGGGGACAAAAATATATTGGCCTATGAGAGAACCGACCTCAAATCCCGAGTCCTGGTCATCATGAATAACGCAACCGAACCGAAAACCTTCCGAGCCGATAATAACAGCGCCGGCTGGAAGGTGCTGTCTTCCGGAGGGCCGATCAGCATCGGCGATCACGGCGACCTCATCATTCCTGCTGCCGGATACTTGGTACTGAAAGCAAGGTAACTGGCTGGAGAATAACGGCCGGAATAACAACCCGGAGCCATTCATCCGGTTCGTGATCACAGTGATAAATTGTATCCGGCTGGCCGTCTACGTCAGGTTTTGGGTTGACAAGAGAATTGCTCCCGGAATTCAGGGATTAGGCAAGCGGAAAAATAAATCCCAGCCGGGGGGGCGTGATGTTATTCGTGCCGTCTTTGGAAATTTGCGGAACCCGCATTCAATCCGCAAATTTTCAAATCACGGCGTCAGCGGGCGCACCGCCTGGATTCGGTAGAACCGGTCTGGCTCGCTGGCGTCGGTGAAGCCGCTCGTGGTGCTTGATCCTTGAGGCGAAACCAATCCCACGCTGTTGATCGTCCAGTTCGCCGGGCTGAGGCTCAATGTCTCCTCGATGTAATAATGGCGCGTCGGCACACTGTTCCAAGTCAACGTGCCGCTGGTGCCGCCGGTCGAAAAGCTCCCGGAGGTGATCTTCAAAATACTGTTGGCATTGTTCGGATCCGTGCCCGCCAGGTAGTCCTGCCCCACGGTCATGCCTTTGCCGGTTGGGTCGGAATTGGCGTTGACATTGGTGGTGCCAAAGTTAGTCAGCAGCCAGGCGATGGGCAGGCCATCGGGTGCCAACGCACCGGGCGAGATGGAGTCCGTTTGCACATAAGCGTAGGCGTTGTCCAGGCTGATCCAGCCGCAATTGGCGCTCCAAACATAGCCGCTCATCGCGCCGGTGATCATATTCACCGCAGGCGCGCCGGTGTTTTCGAAATTGATCCAGCCGATGTTCGCCCCGTAAGCGTAGCCGCGCAAGTTGCCCAAACTGTCCTGATTCACCCCAAAATCGTTCGCCGAAAGATTTTGATAATAAATACCGTTGGCGGGCGAGCCGCTGCCGAGGTTGATCCAGCCGGCGTTGGCTGAATAAATATAGCCAGAGCAAACGTAAGCGCCGATGACCACGCCGTTGGCGGTTTCGCCACTCCCGCCGGACCAATCCATCCACCCGATGTTCGCGCCGTAGGCGTATTTGGTGACAGGGTCAATCGTTGTGGCGGCGCGGACGGGCGACGCGGCCCAACTGAACAATGCAAGAATCGTGAATGTGATGGCTTTCATCTGGATTCCTATTGGAAATTCGCCCACGGGCTTGTGGCCGTGTTGGGCGTGCCGATGGGGGCATAGTCGTTGTTGCCGTTATAGCTGCCGTAACCGGGGCCGGGCGAGAAATTACGCGTGATACAGTTGTGAACGTTTTGCTGCACCGAATTGATGCCGAAAGAGGTGTTGTTGCCGACGTTGTTGCCATCAATGCGATTTTGGGAGCCGTAAATAGCAATGCCCATATCGTCATTGCCACTGCAGGTATTGCCGGTGATTAGGCAATTGTTGTGGACATAAATGCCATTGTTGCCGTTGTCGCTTGCGGTGCAATCCTTGACGGTGCAGTTGTCCTCAACAGAAATCCCAACACCGTTGCCGCTTGCTGTGCAATCCTTGATGGTGCTGTTGTCATTGGCGTAAATGCCAGAGTCGTAGTTGTCGCTTGCGGTGCAATCCTTGACGGTGCAGTTCGCTCCGATCAAAATGCCAGAGCCGTCGAGGTTGCCGCTTGTGGTGCAAGCGATGACGGTGCTGTTGGTGCCGACGTCAATGCCTTGATCATTGTTCTGCACGGTGCAGCCGGACACAGTGCCCGAATTCATAGAAATGCCGTAACCGTTATTAGCGATAGCCACGCAGCCGGTAACGGTCCCAGCGCCACAGAGAATGCCGTCGCCGCCATTGTTTTCAACCATGCAGCCGGAGATCATTCCATATATGTAACAATCCACGCCATAACCAACATTGTTCTCAATATTACAATCGCGCACCACACCGGATCCTTTTAAAAGGATGCCCCATTGGTTGTCGTCAATATCAAGGCGTTCAAAAACCAAATTAGTCGAGAGCCCATTGTTAAACAAACCCCAATTGCCCCAGCCGCTGATTGTGCCGTTGCGCACCGTAATGTTGTCCTGTTGAGCATTCGGAATATAAATTCCACTCAGATTCACCCCCCCGCCCTCCACGGAAAAACCGTTGAGGTCGAGCGTGACATTGTTCGTGGTGATTTTGATCCCATACACGGAGTACGTGCCGGGGCCGGCAATGATGTTCGTCGTCAGATAATACGAGCCGGGCTGGCTGATGATGAAAAGATCACTCACATCGCCGGAGAGTGTCATCACGTCCGTGCGCGGCTCGACCTGTTGCAAGGTTTTCATGGTCGGTGCAGGCGGGCCTGGCGGCGTGAGGCTGCCTTGGGCGAAGACGGTTGAGAGTTGTGAACTGAGGATTGAGAATCCCAGCACGGCAAGGATAAGGACTTTTTTCATTTTCATAATTGATTCAATGCTTTGGTTAAGAACAAGTTGCGAACAAAGCCCCTCAAAACCATGAATCCCGACACAGAAGCATTATTTGGAGAAGCCGGGGCTTTTTACCTGAAAAACGGCCCGGAGTCAATAAAAACTCACATTAAACATCACAAAATCTTAAGCTGCATGAGCGACCGCCTTCTCCCTTTCTTTGGCCTTTGACCATGCTGCCGGGGTGAACTCCTTGATCTGAGTGATCTTGGCCGCCGGCAAACGGGTGAATAAATCTTTCAAATACTCGAAGGGATTGATCCCATGCCGCCGGCAACTGCCCAGCAATGTGTAAATCACCGCGCTGCGTTCCCCGGCTTCAGGATGCCCAACGAATAGCCAGTTTTTCTTGCCTAGTGCGCTGGGCCGAATCGCATTCTCAATGAGGTTGTTGTCGATCTCCAAAACGCCGTCGTCCACGAACCGGGTCAATGCTTCCCACCGCTTCAGCGTGTAATCAATCGCGTGGCCAAGTAGCCCTTGCGGCAAAGTCCGTCGTCGGACCAACTCCATTGCCCGACTCAGCCGCTGCAACACAGGATGGCTTTGCCATACACGCATGGCCGACCTTAATCGCGGTCCCGCCTTTTGCTCGCGCAGTTTCTTTTCCATGGCGTAAAGCTGTCCAACCTGCCCCAGAAACCATGCCGCCAATTTAGTTTCGGCTAGGGCTTCGTGAAAACCCCTCCTGCAATGGGCCCAGCAACCAATTAATGTCAGATCGCCACGTCTTTTGGCCAGAGATTCGTATGCCGAAAATCCATCTGTCTGGAGTTTACCACGGAAATCTTTCAAAAATTCCTGCGGACCTTCTCGTGACCGGTTCAACCGCCATTCAAACAGCACATCCCTGCCAGGCCGGCTGTATACCCAAAGATAACCTTGCTGGCTTTTGCCCTTCACATCCGGGTCCAAATACCGGATAGGGGTCTCGTCGGCTTGCAGGTAATTGCCTGCCAGCAAATCCTCCCGTATCGCCCGATATACGGGTTTCAACAACTCGGCGGCTTGCTCCACCCAGCACCCCATCGTCTTGCGGCTCAGCTCCACCCCAAACTGTTGCCGGAACATCTTCTCCTGCCGGAAGAGCGGAATATGATATTCAAATTTGTTGACTAGAACTTCAGCCAGCAAGCCCGGACCGACCATGCCTTGCTCAATCGGTTGCGGTGGCAGTGGTGCAATGGCAAAGCGTTCGGATTTGACATAGCGCGGGCGAATGAAAACTCGTTTGATGATTTTAGGTGCGACCCAGTCCAGTTGACTGGTGCGTTCTTCGCTAATCTTTTTCCAACCATCTGGCTGGGCCTGGACTTCCTCCGGCTCGATCACGATCTCCTGCGTCTCCAGCTTGTCTTCGGCCAACATCCGGCGCACTGGATGCGGCGTGCCTGAACGTGAAGCGGCAGCGGGCTTGGGTTCCGGGGCCGGCAACGCGATGACGTTGGGCAATCCTTGCAGCAATAGTTCGAGTTGTTGTTTGTCCAGACCTTCGTTGCGCTGACCGCCGAAATAATGACGGATGTATTGGTCGAGCTTTTGCCGCAGCAACCGGTTCTCGGTGCGCAACTGGTTGTTCTCCGTTTCCAGCGTGGACACGCGTGCGCTCAGTTCTTCAACTTTTTTAAGCAGCGTGGCGTCGGTCACACTTATCAGACGGCGGTCAAACTATTTTGTTCAATCAACATAACAGAATTTTTCAAAAATCTTTTCACCGCCGATACCAGTTCTTTTTCGACCGCACTTCCAACCCGTGGATCAGGGCGCTGAACTCTTCGCCCCGCAGGCTGACTTGACCGTCCGGACTCATCGGCCAGGTAAAGCGGCCCTGCTCCAGCCGCTTGGCACATACCCATAAACCTGACCCATCCCACCAAAGAATCTTGAGCCGGTTGCGCCTTCGATTGGTGAATAAAAAGAGGTTGCCCGAAATGGGATCGCCTTTGAGATGCTCAACAACCAAGCTGTAGAGCCGGTTGAAACTGCCGCGTAAATCCACCGGGGTGGTTGCAACCAGCACCCGTGTCGTGCCCGACACGTTCAACATGGCAGCGCCTGCAACAGTTGAGGTAAGGTCTCAATCTCGGAATTATTTTGCAAACGGACGGTCCAGCCTTGCGGACTGACCACCTCCACCGCGTAGCGCAGTGGCGTATTGGGCAGAGTCACCTCTTGGAACTTCACGGGTGCTGAAGGTGTTTCGCTTTCAACCCGCAACCATTTGCTCAAGGTGGACAATCCGACACCGTGGCGATTGGCAAAATCCCGTTGGGTCAATTGACTTTGGTGGAAACGCGCCAGCAATCGTTGCCGCTGTTTAGCGGTCCAGCGCCGACGCCCTGATCGAGATTTTGAATATTTCATGCCGCCATGATTTCATAACCGGGGGTAAGAAACTAGACGTGGAAGCTCAGCCGCATACGATAAATTGCCCTGACAAATTCCCTTGTTCTTCCGTATTTCGCATATTTCAACATCTGAGAACAACCGTGCAACATAATTTTGAGAGTTTAAGCGGCCATTAGTTGAGCATATTTGCGAGCTTGAATGGCAATGGGAGAGCGACGGCGCTCCAGTTGCCGAAGGTACTTTT
>JBKQUS010000079.1:0-5222 GCA_052325505.1 Limisphaerales bacterium | reverse complement strand
GCGGTCGGTGGCCTGATTCTCCACGGCGGGATTCCACCAGCGGTCAAAGTGAATGACATGCGTGGCGGCGGTGAGATTCAGGCCGGTGCCGCCGGCTTTGAGCGAGAGGACAAAAAAGGGCGGGCCGGCGTCGCGTTGAAACGCCTCCACCAATTCCTTCCGTTTGCCCACAGGCGTGCCGCCATGAAGAATCAGGCCGTCCCGGCCAAAGACCGACGCCAGGTGCCGCGCCAGCGGTCCTGTGATTTCACGGTATTGCGTGAAGACCAGCACCTTCTCCTGCTTGGAGGCGATTTCCTCGCACAATTCCCGCAAGCGGTGGAATTTCCCACTCTCCGCCGGGGCATAGGCCCCGTCACCAAGCCATTGCGAGGGATGATTGCAGATTTGTTTGAAGCGGGTCAGAAAGGCCAGAATGAGGCCGCGCCGTTGGATGCCCTCGACCTCCGGCGAATCCAGCCGTTCCGCCAACTCCGTCACCGATTGTTGGTAGAGCGCGGCTTGGCGGCGGCTCAACGGGCAGAAGGCGGTAATCTCGGTCTTGTCCGGCAAATCGCTGATGATGCGCTTGTCGGTCTTGAGCCGGCGCAGGATGTAGGGCCGCACCAATCGGCGCAACGGGGCGAAGTGGCTTTGGTCCTCCGCAGAGCGGCTTTTCACAAAGGCGGCAAAGTCTTTGGCGCCCCCCAGCAACCCCGGGCAGAGAAAGTCAAAAAGCGACCACAAATCCGACAGCCGGTTTTCGATCGGGGTGCCGCTGAGGGCGACGCGGTGACGGCAGGGCAGTTCCTTGACCGCCCGGCTCTGCCGCGCCCCGGCGTTCTTGATCGCCTGGGCTTCGTCAAGAATAACGAGGTTCCACGTCGTTGTCTTGAGCCAGGCCAGCCGAACAGCCATCGAGTAACTGGTGATGACGAGGTCTTTGCCGCCCAGCGCCTCCGCCGGGCTTTTGGCCGCAGCCGCGAGTTCTTCATTGGGCGTTTCCGCCGGATGAGCGTAAAAGACGCCCAGGGCTGGCGCGAATTTCTGGATTTCACTTCTCCAATTGGCGATCAGCGAGGCGGGTACGATGAGCAGGCTCGGCGCGTTGGCATCGGCGTTGTTCGACGCCGCGCGCGCACGCTTGAGCACCAGCAACAGGGAAAGCACTTGAATGGTCTTGCCCAGGCCCATGTCGTCGGCCAGACAGGCGCCGAGTCCCAATTTATTCATGAACCAGAGCCAATGAGCCCCTTGGCGCTGATACGGACGCAACTGCGCCTGCAAATCGGCGCCCGGGTCGGATTCGCCGGAAACACCCGGTTGCTGCATCTGGTCCAGCACTTCCTTGAGCGCGCCGCCCGCAACCACGCTCGACCAATCCGCCCGCGCCGCCTCGGCCGCCGGCTGGCTCGACTGGCCCGGATGAAAGCCCGACAACAGCCGCAGACCTTCCAGCAACGGCAGGCCATCCGGCCCGGCGTCGGACTGGACTTTCTTCCAGTGGTCAAGGACTTGTTGCAACTTTTCCTTGTCCACTTCGACCCAATTGCCCTTGAGCAGGACCAACCCGCCGGTGGATTGCAGAATCGCGTTGATCTCCGACTCCGTCAACGATTCGCCCTCCAGCGACAAATTGACCTGGAAATCCAGCAGGCTCTCCTTGCCCAACAGGTTTCCCTTGGCCTCGCCGATTCGCACGCTGACTTGCGGACGCGGCGGACGGCCCGCCTTCCACCAATCCGGGATGCGGACGACCAGGCCGCTTTGCTCAAAAAGGAGGATGTTCTGCAAGAACGCGAAGGCTTGATCGGGCCGCCAAACCTGAGGATGAAAAATGGCGCGGGAATCCAGCAATTCGCGCGCCAGTTTGCTCTGTTCGGCCGCGCGTTGGACGGGCGAAAGCAGCGCCGCCAGCGCCGGCCGGTTTTTGGCCCCGGCGTATTCCTCCAGCGCCCGGCCCAGCGGCACATGCTGCACCTTACCCTGCTCGGAAATGCGATTCGTATAGGTCGCCAGAAAGGCAAACGGATACGCCGGATTGCGCTTGTTCTCCGCCAGATGAAACGTGACGCGCCCCACCGCGTTCCACGTTGGATGGCAGTTCTTCAAATACGCGGCGCCGCCGCCCGGCGTCCGGCCGATGGCCGCGTGAACATGAGCGTCCAACTCATCCCAGAGTCGCCCCAGACCGGCACTATTCAGATATTCCAGCCCCGTCATCGGCGGCGCCGACTCTGCCATCGCGGTCAACTCCGTCTCCGCCGGCTTGGAAATGACAATAGTGGACGCATTTTCGAGACTTGGATTATGGCAAAGGGCGGCGAATAGCCGTTGGGCGAATCCGCGCCAGAAGACGAACGTCGGAGGCAATGGTTCGTGCAGAAACTCCGAGGCCAGCGTTTCCAACCCGCGCGCCGTGGAAACCGCAAACGCTTCGCCCAGGCGCGCCACGGTTGCCTGGCTCAGTTTTGGCTCCGCCTGATCGTCGGGTTGGACAAACAAATGCCCTCCCGGGGATAACGCAATGGAAAGAGACATCGCTCTGGAAAGCGTCGTGGATTGAATGGGACGGCGCAACACATTTTGCGCCTCTAAATTTCCCGGAGACCGGCTAAGGCCGTTTAGCAAATGAAGGGGTTTTAAGGCGTTAGAGAAGAGCTGTTTCATGGCAGTGCCATATTATGATACTGGACAGTGGAACGTTCATGCGGCCATTTCCAATCCGAGAAGGTCGGCATAGCCGCAGCGGTCGGGGTTGATTTTGGAGGCGAGGAATTTCTTGAGGATAACGCTATCGGGCGAACCCGCGAGAAAATGTGGCCAGCTCTGGCGCAGGGCGTGGGTCACGACCCATTCAGAGGGTGGTTTTTGAGGCGAGCGGGTGCGAATATAGGAGTGAAAGTTGAACCAAACGACTCGGCGGAACGTCAGGGCCAGATATTGCAGCAAGCCCTGGGCGATCAAGCCCAACTGGATGTGGCGCTCGTAAGCGGCCAGTTTGCGGCGGAGGTGTTGGCGGTAATCGTTTGACTGACGGTGCGGATGTTGCGCGCCGTCGCCACGCCGGATCGGGTCCATGTCCTGCATCCAGAAGTGGTAGGCGTAAGCGCCGACGGTGTGGATGGCTTGCTTGAAGCTGACTTCGATTTTGAAGCGCCAGCCGTAAAGACGAATAATCTCCAGTCCTTCCAGGGTCAGATCGGTGGAAAGCAAAACCAGCCGGCCGCGGGTGGGATGGATCACCCAGACAAAGCGAACCAGCCGGCCCAAAGGCCGCCAGATCAGGTCGAAGGTGTAATAGCGGAGCACGATCCCGGTTTCGCCATAGACGGGGCTGGGCGCCTTGAGGAATTTCTCTTTGCCGCAGAACCAATCCCGGAGCCTGGTTTTCATTCCATAAAGAGCGGGCCGTCCACGCCGTTTGCCTTTGGGCGTCGGGGGCGGAAGATAAGCCACGCCGTTGGAGCGAACGCTGGTGACCAGATGATGGCCGTAGGCGAGCAGAGCGCGGGCGAACTTGCCGGCGGCGTAATAAGCGTCGGCCACGACCGTCAATGGCTCCTCCCACGCCAAACCCAAGAGCAACGCGCCCAGTTTGTCCAACAAGGTGCGCCGGTCCCGATTGCTCCAAACCACCCCTTCGTGAATGCGGGCGGCCACCGGCACCGCCAGATAAACTCCCGCCGCCTGAGCCAATAACGCGACGGCCTGCAGCGAGTGGCCCATAATGAATGAAGCCTTGGCATTGCAACGGGACTCCTGATGCAGGCTTTTGACCCCCGGCATCTTCCGGCCCTCCTTGGGCCGCTTGAGGCCATCGACCAGAGCCACCCGCCGTCCGTTGACCCGCACCCAACGCCGTCGCAGCAACCGCTGCAAGGTCTTTTGCCACAGTTGGGTCAAGGCGGCCACATCCAAGGCCGGGGAATGAAAGAAGTGCAGCAAGCAGTAGTAACTGGCGTCCGACAAGCCCAGGCCCCGGACCAGGCTGGTGACGCCCGCCAGATCCGGCCGCAGGCACAGCCCGGCCAGGACGACGATCAGCCACAGAAAGGTGGCGGAGCGGGAGCAGGCGGGGCGGAGCGGCTGGAGGGCGCGCCAGAAAGCCCGCCAGAGCGGGCTGGAGCGCCGGAGGGAAGAGAAAGCGCTTGACATATCCGATACCTTATATAAGGTATCGGATATGACAACAACATTCCGCCTGCGACAAATCCAACGGCAAATCGCCAAAATCAAACAGGAGCTTCTGGGATTGGGGGACCTCCATCCCGGCAGTCTTTCTCGCCAATACAACGTTTGCGGCAAACCCGGTTGCCGCTGCAAAGACCCCAAGAACCCGCGCCGCCACGGCCCCTACCACAAGGTGAGCTATGTCTATCGTGGCCGTTCCACCTCGCGGTTCGTCTCCATCGATCAGGTCAAAGAAATGCAGGCCGAACTGACCACCTACAAGCGATTCCGCAAACTGACCGATGAATGGGTGGGATTAGCCCTCAAATTGGCTAAAGAAAAACGCAAACGGGCTGCTTGATTTTCCCCGAGAACCTTTCACTCTCCAGTATGATAATATCGTAGTATTATATCGCCGTTCTATCTGAGCAGGTCACTTCATACTGGTTGGTCGCGATTCTCTTTGCGAAAACCATTCCATGACGGAACGAGGCCTGTAGAAAATGAGCCTTCCACGCCGAAGGTGCGGCAACATACGGCGCTTGGTTTCCTTGCGAATCCATTGAAGACTCGGTCGGCTTCTTTCGTCCCACAGAATCTCGCGCAGCCGCTCTGCCGTAACGAGCTGCTCCAATTCAACCAACGGGGGCGCCACCGGGCCTGATTTCTTCGGTGTCCGTTTGTCACCAGAGCAACCGCCCCACCTTCGTGGCGCCGGTCCGTCTTTTCGTCATTTTGATCCAATGTCTTAGCCTCCGGGTAAGTTGGGGGAGGTCGATGCGGGGGGCCTCTCGCAGCTATTATGAGCGGAGACGGCTTAGTGCCGTCTAGTGCCAAGAAAATTGCAGTGGCGTGCGTTCTCGTGCAGTTTCGCCAGAAACTAAGCGTTTGTAAGTTGCACGGGCCTGCAGGGTTACGCAAGGCGCTGCAAAAACGTGGAGGATTCGATTCCCTTCACCCGCTCCAATGTTTACAGGGGTTTTCTCACTTTCGCCGGTTTTTGCATCAGTTTTGCATCAGCCTGCTTCCCACCGCCTGAAATGGTCCAGGCCGGTTGGCTTTTCCCAGCC
>JBKQUS010000078.1:0-6925 GCA_052325505.1 Limisphaerales bacterium | reverse complement strand
TTCGCTGACTTCGATCCCCTCCACTTCGGTCTTCTGCCACTGTTGCTGCCGACGCAGCAATCCCCGCACCGGTTCGCGCATCTTGGCCACGCTGATGTAGGAAAGGCGCTTGTCCTCCAGCAAGCTGGCCGAGGCCCGCGTGTGTCAAAATCATCCTCAACGTGCTCAGGGTGTTGTTGAAAACGGACACGCTGTAATTGGCGGCGAAACGCGCCGCCCATTCACGGCAATCAGTTTCGGTGATTTTGTCTGGCCGCATTTCCTCAAGACCGGGCCAGGAACGGATCAAAGCCCGGATGCACTTGCGGCGATAAATCTTGCTCGTTTCCTTGATTGTGTGATCACCGTTCATTTCCGTTTCGTAAAGCACACGGGCTTCGGCAACAGTTCCGGTGACCGGACGGTCTGATCGTTTGACCTTCTTTTTGATAAAATCACCCAAACGGAGCTTGGCAGATGTAAACACGGAGGTGTTCAGGCTTTCACGAAAAACCTTGCCCTTAATTTTTACTCTACCAAAATACGTTCCAGTGCTTACGTATTGCACCAAGTTTGGAACTTTGGGGAACGAACGCCACTTGCCGTCAGGCGAGAGGCTTGCGTCACGTACCGGCTTTGGGGGCTTTGTATCCCGACCGGGCTGCTCTGGCGATGTTGTCATTTGTGCTCAAATCCTACGGGATACAAAGATGGGATACAATGCCAAAAACAACATCATTAAAAATCACCGTAAGCCATTGCATTTAAATAGGTTGGGCCCGTAGCTCAGTTGGTTAGAGCAAGCGACTCATAATCGCTTGGTCCCCGGTTCAAGTCCGGGCGGGCCCACCATTTCAACCCCTGTTTGACTATTATGCTGTAATTATTTAATGTACCAGCAGCCAGTCAATCAAGGTGAACAATGGACTCGGAGGACGCTGCCTTCGATCCCAATGGAGCGACAAATATGGCAAAGAGAAACAATACAAAGAATGCAACGGCAGGGAAGAACACGAGAGCACAGACCTTCTCCTTTACCGCGCCTGCGGCGATGAGCGTGCAGTTGGTGGCCGACTTCACGCAGTGGCAGAAAATGCCCGTCAGCATGCAGAAGGGCGCGGATGGGGTCTGGCGCGCCACCGTCGAAGTGGAGCCGGGCACCCACCATTACAGGTTTTTGGTGGATGGCCAGTGGCGGGATGATCCGGAATGCGCCCTGCGCGTTCCCAATGCGTTTGGCAGCCAGGATTCGGTCCGTCAAGTCGTCTAGCCGCTGCGCCGTTCGCAGTAAGGAACGGCGCAAAAGCTGTCCGGGAGGGAGTTACCCTCTCTCCCCGCCCCGCGGGGAGAGAGAAGCAGAATCATTATGGAATATCGCGAACTTGGACGAACGGGTTGGAAAGTCTCTGCCATCAGCTTCGGCGGCTGGGCCATCGGCAGCACGTGGGGCAAGGTGGATGACAAAGAGTCCATGGCGGCCCTGCATCGCTGCCTGGATTTGGGGGTGAATTTTTTTGACACGGCCGACGTTTATGGCGACGGCCACAGCGAACAATTGCTGGCTCGGCTGCGCAAGGAGCGGCGCGAGCCTTTTTACGTGGCCACCAAGGCGGGGCGCCGTTTGCAGGTCCACGAGGCCGCCGGCTATAACCGGGAAAACCTCACGGCTTTCGTCGAGCGCAGCCTTAAAAATCTGGCGGTGGAAACGATTGACTTGCTGCAACTGCATTGCCCGCCTGTCACCGTCCTCTACATGCCGGAGGTGTTCGGCATCCTGGACGATCTGACCAAAGCGGGCAAACTGCGACACTACGGCGTCAGCGTGGAAAAAGTGGAGGAAGCCCTGATCGCGATCGAACATCCGGGGGTGCAGACGATTCAGATCATCTTCAATATGTTCCGCCAGCGTCCCAGTGAATTGTTTTTCCGCGAGGCGCGCCGCCGCCGGGTGGGAATCCTGACCCGCCTGCCGCTCTCCTCCGGCATGCTGACCGGCAAACTGACCAAAGACAGCCGCTTCGAGCAGGATGACCATCGCGCCTTCAACCGCCAGGGCGCGGCTTTTGACCGGGGGGAAACCTTCTCGGGCGTAGATTACGACACGGGCCTGAAAGCGGTGGACGAATTGCGGCCTTTGGTCCCCGCCGGGGCCACGCTGGCCCAGATGGCGTTACGGTGGATTTTGATGTTCCCGGAGGTCACGTGCGCCATCCCCGGGGCCAAACGTCCGAGTCAAGTCGAAGAAAATATCGCGGCGGCGAATCTCCCGCCCTTGAGCCGCGAGACGATGGCGGGCATCTCCGCGGTGTACAACCGGCGCATCAAGCCTTTGGTCCAGCAGCGTTGGTGACCGGCCCGGGGCGGCGCAAGGCCCGGCCGGTTCTTTGGGGCTGAAAATTTCAGTGATAGCGATATAGTTTGACAAGTTGGATGCCAAACTGATCCGGAACCAGGCGCAGATGCCGGCCTTGGTGATCTTCGTCACCGTTCAACCGGCGCCCGGCGACCCAGTGGCCATTTACGAACGAACCTTCCTCAATGCTCGCGATCCCCGCGATGGGATCAGCGGGCGAATCGGAAGTGAACGTCACGATTAATCCGCTGCCGGCCACCAGATATTCGTCCGGCCCCAGGAAGATAATCAATCCGCCGAAGCGCGGCCATGGACTTGGATGCGGATTGCGCGAACCCGCCCAAGTGTAGTCATGAGAGACATTCAGGGTAAAGTTGCCGAGGCGGATTTTTTGGGTCTGGTTTGTTTCATCGAGCAACACGCCGGCCATCGTTCCTTTGCCTTGGTTATCCAAAATCGCAGGCGCAAGCTGGGACAGCACATCATAGCACCGTCCGAAATCGGGCCGCTGCGCCGAAGGCTCATTCGTGCCAGGCACAGCAGGCGGATCATCAATCCCAAATGGAGAAAAACCCATCGCGTCACACTGGCCAAAAGCATAAAACGGATTTGCCGTGTCCCGAATGGCCTCCGGGATGAAGAGCAGGTTGCCGGAACGATGGTATTTGCCGCACCACTCGGCGAAATTCGGGAAATAGATGTCAGGCGAGAGAAAATCAATTCGCGGCGCCCCAGCCCGCCAAACATCCAGCAAATGCGGCAACGGCCCTCCGCTGGGATACTGGCCGGGCTTGAAATTGGGGCGGATCAAAGCGGCATTGACATACATGGGCAATGGATACTCCGCTTTGCCGCTCGCGGTCACCTGGTCCGCGTAACGGGCAAACCACCATGCCGTGAAAATCTCCTCCGTTCCGATTCCCGGCCCGAAGACTTCTTCCCATGTGCCCGAGGTCTTGAAACCGGCCTTTTCCCAGACTTCGCGGAATTCGGGTATCAGCGTGTCTTTGCGCGCCTGTAAATAATCCATCAATTCTTTCGGCGCCGGTTGGGCAAAGGCTTGATTGGCCGCAGCCGAGTGGTCCCGGGCTTCTGGAATCAAGCCAATCTCATTTTCCACCTGAACCATGATGACAGTATGGCTTTTGTCCACGTTGCGGATGTGCCGCATCAGCGCCGCGAAGGCGCGGGCATCGGTCTTCCAGTTTGTTTCGTTGAAAGGGGAAAGGATTTCAATGCAGGCGCCATCGGACTTCTGGCTGCGGGGAAACCGGCGTTGGTCGGTTTTTACCCAGGCTGGCGCATAGCAGGACATGCTGTTCTTCCAACTGCCAAACCAGAGGAAAACCAAACGGAGGTTGTTGACCCGGGCGTCATGGATGAGACCGTCCACCAACCTGAAGTCGAACCTGCCTTCTTCAGGCTCGATCAACTCCCAGGAAACCGGCGTCAGCACGGTGTTGAGATTCAACCGGGCCAAACGCGGCCAGATGGGTTTCATGTAATCCAAACTTGATGAGCTGGAATTGTGCAGTTCGCCTCCCAAGATAAGAAACGGTTTGCCGTCCACAATCAGCCGCGAGGCTGTGCCCTGGCTGTCAATATGAGGAATGGCGGAAAAATCGCTCGCCCGGAGCAGGGCTGCAGTACAGATAAAAGCGGCGGTCAGGCCGCGAAGCGGTATCTTCATATTCAAAAGGATCAGCCAAATGTGTCCCCGTTCCAACCCCAGTGGCTCGCGCCGACGTCGGTGAAATTCAGGTAAATGCGGTTTTGCGGCACGCCGAGTGAATCGCCCAGCAATTTGCAGATTTTTTGCGATATTTTCTTATTCACATCACCGCTCAATCCCCCAATGCTCCGCACCTCCACCAGCGCCGCGTCGCCCGGACTGCCCGACATCTGCATGGCGGCCTGGCTCGCCGTCACCATGACGTATTGCTGCGGTTTTCCAACTGTTTCGGCGACGATTTTGGACAGGGAGGCGAGCAGGGCCTGCCGCTTGTCCTCCGGGAGAACAACTGTAGTTTCAAGTTTTAATAGTGGCATAAGCGATATCTACCACCCCGGAGCGCCACACTCAAGCACGCCGGAAGAATGCAGGCAAAACAAAGCTCCCTCGCAATCCGCGGCGGGCAGCGGTATATTGAGGCGTGAACAACAATTCACTGGCCGGGGCGTTGGACCGGCACACTGTTGCCGGAACGCTTTGCCGCCCCGAAGATGGGCGCGTTCGTTGTGTGGCGTGCGGGCATCGCTGTCTTCTCGCGCCAGGGCGGCGGGGCATCTGCAAAGTCCGCTTCAATGACGGTGGCCAACTGCGCGTGCCGTTCGGCTACGTGGCGGGCGGCCTGGCCAGCGATCCGGTGGAGAAGAAGCCTTTTTTCCACGTCCATCCGGGCAGCGACGCACTGACGTTCGGAATGCTCGGGTGCGATTTTCATTGTTCCTATTGCCAGAATTGGATCACCAGCCAGGCCTTGCGCGATGAGGCGGCGGCGGCGCCCATCCTCGAAATAACACCCGCGCAAATCGTGAAGGCCGCCCAGCGGACCGGCGCCCGGCTGATTGTGTCCAGCTACAACGAACCGCTCATCACCGCCGAATGGGCCGTCGCCGTTTTCCAGGAGGCGCAAAGGGCCGGTCTGCCCTGCGCTTTTGTTTCCAACGGCAATGCCACACCCGAGGCGCTCGATTTTCTGCGGTCGTGGATTGTCGCATATAAGATTGATCTCAAGGGTTTCGACGACCGGCGCTACCGCACGCTGGGGGGGACGCTCGAACACGTGACCGGCGGCATCCGCATGGTTCATGAACGCGGCCTGTGGCTGGAGGTGGTCACGCTGCTTGTGCCGGGCTTCAACGACAGCGAGGAGGAGTTGCGTGCCATGGCCAAATTCCTCGTCTCGGTCAGCCCCGACATCCCCTGGCACGTCACCGCTTTCCATCCTGACTACAAGACGACCGCCACGACGGCGACCACTGCGAGACAGCTCATGCGCGCGGCGGAAATCGGCGTGGAGGAAGGCCTGCATTTCGTCTATGCCGGCAATCTGCCCGGTGGCGTCGGCCCGTGGGAAAACACCTTTTGCCCCCAATGCCGCACCGTGCTCGTTGAACGCGCCGGCTACGTCCTGCGGCAGTATTGCATCACGAGCGAGGGCAAGTGTCCGAAATGTCAGATGACCATTCCGGGCCTGTGGCCGGAAGGCGGGGTGGCGGAGGTGAGGCTTGGCAACGCTGCGATGGATTGGCTTGCGCGCCGGCCACGGCAGGTGCAACCCGGGGTTTGAAGGCGTCTTAAGACGAAGGCGAAAAGTGCCGATACAAAACTGTTGAGGTCCATGCCGGAAGGCTGGCGCGGGCGAACGATGAAAGCAGCAGACACAAATTGTTCCGCGTACCCGGAGAGCGACCTGTCGGAGCCTTCTCCACGGGAATCGCCTGCGCTTGTCCATTTGCTGCTGGACCAACTGCCGATCGGTATTTTCCAAAAAGACAAAGAGGGCCGTTACCTCTTCGTCAATTCATGGTTTTGCCGCCTCAGAAGGGCCACATTGGATGAATTCGTTGGCAAAACCCCCGATGAAGTTGCCGATTATAGATGGAAGCCCGAAGCCCCGGATACTCCGGATAAATTGAGGGAAATCACGGTATTTAATGAAGGCGCAGACCATCATAAGCGCATCATGGAAACCGGCCGGACCATTGAAGTGGAAGAGCATCATGTCACCCCGGATGGCAAGGAGCAGTATTTCCACGTCATTAAAGGACCGTTAGTTGCCCCGGATGGAACGATCATCGGCTCGCAAGGCTTATTGGTGGACATCACCGAGCGCAAGCGGGCCGAGGCGCTGTTGGCCAGTGAGCGGCATATGTTGCGGGCGCTGATGGATTCTTCGACGGACGCGATCTATTTCAAGGATCGCGAATCGCGCTTCATTCGTTGCAGCACGGGCCTGGCCTCGTATTTCAGCCTGGGCAGCGCGGACGAGGCCATCGGCAAACGCGACTTCGACTTCTTCGGTGAGGAGCACGCCCGTCCGGCCTTCGAGGACGAACAGGAAATCATGCGCGCGGGCCAGCCGATTATTGGCAAGACCGAAAAGGAAACGTGGCGGGACGGACATGTCACCTGGGCGTTGACCAGCAAAATGCCGCTTTATGGCGATCATGGTGAAATCATTGGCACTTTCGGCATTTCCAAGAACATCACGGCCTTCAAGGAGGCCGAAGCCAAAGTTGAGGATTTGCACAGACAATTGTTACAAACGTCGCGCCAGGCCGGCATGGCCGAGGTGGCCACCAGCGTCCTGCACAACGTCGGCAACGTGCTCAACAGCGTCAACGTCTCCGCCACCCTGCTTCTCGACAACGCCAAAAGATCCAACGTCTCCTACCTGGGCAAGGCCGTTGCGCTGCTTAACGAACACATCGCCGATCCGGCCCCTTTCCTGGCCAACGATCCCAAGGGCAGGCAGTTGCCCGGTTATTTGACCCGGGTCTCCGAGGAACTGACCAAGGAACAGCAGCGCACCATCACCGAGCTGGAATCCCTCCGCCAGAACATCGAACACATCAAGGAAATCGTGG